>NZ_JAUBVD010000001.1:70025-299843 GCF_036705675.1 Microcoleus sp. AT8-A3 | reverse complement strand
GCGAACACGAGTTTGTGCAACAGCTAGCCGAAAAATCCAGTGCTCTGGAATCTTTGCAGCACCAAATCGCTGAAAAATCCGCTGCTGTGGAATCCTTGCAGCAGCAATTCGCCACCGAAAAGCAAAATCTCGAAAGCCAATTCCAGGAAACCGTGTCGAAGTCGAGTTATGAATCTTTGCAGCACGAGTTAGCAGAAAAGTCAAGTGCGATCGGCGACTTCCAAGTTAAACTGACCAAGTTGCAATATCTGGAAAATGAATTGAGCCAGAGTGCGGCGATACAGCGAAATTACGACGCTTTGCAGCAACAGTCTCAAGAACAGCTAAGAACCATCAAAGCTTTACGGGAACAGCTAGGTCAAATGCAGGCTGTGGCTGGGATTGGCGAAGCTTATCTCAACAAGTGGCGCCGTCCCTGATTCTCTGATCGGCACGCCACAGTCTAACGCTCCGGGTGCGCCCAGAGCATTTTACCCCTAAAAAGTCCTCTAAACTCGACCTCCTTCCTCTTGTAGCGATAGATTTGAACCTGTCGCTACAAGAGCTTTTTATTGCAAAATATGAGCATAATATTAAGAAATATTACAATAAATAAATTTATGACAGGCGATCGCACCCCTTTTGGCAAATCCAGTCCCACAGACACTAAGGGCCGCGTCACGGTAATTGGAGGCGGCATCGGCGGGCTGACAGCAGCAGCCCTGCTAGCCCGCAGAGGATACAAAGTGCTAGTCTTAGAACAGGCGATCGTCCCTGGCGGATGCGCTTCCACCTTCAAACGCAAAGGCTTTACCTTCGATGTCGGCGCCACGCAGGTTGCAGGATTGGAACCCGGAGGCATTCACCACCGAATTTTCTCAGAATTAGACATAGAACTTCCCGCCGCGACACCCTGCGATCCCGCTTGTGCGGTGTTTTTGCCGGGAGAAACCGCACCGATTAGCGTGTGGCGAGATCCGCAAAAGTGGCAGGAAGAAAGACAGCGGCAGTTTCCTGGAAGCGAACCTTTTTGGCAATTATTGTCTGCATTGTTCCAAGCTAGCTGGAAGTTTCAAGGGCGCGATCCGGTTTTACCGCCCAGAAACTTCTGGGATTTCTGGCAATTAATTCAAGCAGTTCGCCCCGACACTCTAATTACTTTGCCTTTCACTTTTATGACAGTGGGAGATGCTTTGCGGCTTTGTGGGTTGGGCGACAATTTGCGCTTGAAAACTTTTCTGGATTTGCAGTTAAAATTGTATTCTCAAGTTGATACCGAAGAAACGGCGCTACTTTACGCGGCGACGGCTTTAGGAGTTTCGCAAGAGCCGCAGGGATTGTATCATCTACAAGGAAGTATGCAGGTATTGAGCGATCGACTCGTAGGGGCGATCGAACTCTACGGCGGCAAAGTCCTGTTGCGGCACACAGTTGAAAGTATTGTCACCGCCAACGGCAAAGCCACAGGTACAGTGATTCGCAATCAAAAAACAGGCGAAGTTTGGACAGAAACTGCCGATCGCATTGTTGCCAACGTGACCGCCCAAAATCTAGTAAAATTGTTGTCAGGCGAGCCAAGTGTCGGAAATTTAACAGATAATTTATCGGTCAAATCAGAGACTTCAGAGACAACTAATAAACTCCCAAATCAAATGGCAGGCTACAAATATCGAGTTGATAAATTGCCGCCCGCATCCGGTGCATTTGTCATATATTTGGGAGTCCATGAAAGCGCAATTCCGGCAAATTGTCCGCCCCACCTTCAGTTTCTCTACGATTACGACGGCGAGATTGGGGAGAATAATTCATTATTTGTTTCAGTCAGTCATCCGGGTGATGGGCGAGCACCGGAGGGAATGGCGACAATTATCGCTTCGTCATTTACTGATACTCGAATGTGGTGGAATGCGGTTGATTATGAAGGATTGAAGCAAAAATACAGCGCAGGGGCGATCGCCCGTTTGAGCGAATATTTCAATTTGACGCCAGAGTCGATCGTACACCAAGAAGCCGCCACACCCCGCACCTTTGCCCGCTATACAGCGAGAGATAGAGGCGTTGTGGGTGGCATCGGCCAGCGAATACCAACCTTCGGCCCCTTCGGATTTGCCACTCGCACACCCATTAAAAACTTGTGGTTAGTAGGTGACTCCACCCATCCCGGAGAAGGAACTGCCGGCGTTTCCTATTCTGCTTTAACAGTAGTGCGACAAATGGAAGCCGCCTCTAAAATCTAAGAGGACACCGCATCGTGCCGTTTCCCTACCCCAAAAATAATTAATCGCGCGAGAGATGTAACTATCGCGCGATTAATTTTAGGGAATAGTTAACAGTTAACAATGAACAGTCAACAGTTAACAGTCAACAGTCAACCATCATTCCGGTGTCACCAGAATTGATATCAACTACCTTCTCTGATTACTTGATAGAAATCTTTGCGCCCACAGCTTCAAGCTGTTTCTTCATTTCTTCAGCAGCTTCCTTAGCAATAGCTTCCTTAACTGCTTTCGGTGCGGCTTCTACCAAGTCTTTCGCTTCCTTCAGGCCCAGACCGGTAATTGCGCGGACTTCCTTCAGAATGGCGATTTTCTTGTCAGCAGGAACTTCTTCCAGCATGACAGTAAATTCGGTTTGCTCTTCTACTGGTTCAGCAGCAGCAGCAGCAGGGCCGCCCATCATCATCATGCCGCCTACAGGAGCAGCAGCGCTGACGCCGAAAGCTTCTTCAATTTGCTTGACCAATTCAGAAGCTTCGAGCAAAGTCAGAGACTTAAGTTTTTCCAAGATTTCGTCAGTTGCAGTAGACATTCGTTAAACTCCTAGTTCGATTGTAGATTTGGGATTTGGGATTTGAGATTTGCTCATTCATCCTTAGTTTTTCGTCTCCAGTCTTCTATTTATTGCTAAATACTAATGACTGAGGACTAATGACTAATTACTAATGACTTACACAGATGCGCTTTCTGCTTCTGCTTCTGGTTGCGCTTCTGCTTCTGCTTCTGGTTGTGCTTCTGCTGCTACTTCTGCTGAACCGCCGTCTTTTTCAGCATAAGCTTTAAGACCGCGAGCGATCGAAGTAGGAACTTGATTGATACCCACAGCCAACTTGGTTGCGACACCGTTGATAGCGCCAGCAATTTGAGCCATGAGTTGTTCTTTCGACGGCAGATCGGCTAATGCTTTAACATCAGCTTCTTTCAGTACCCGTCCTTCCATTACGCCGCCGCGAAGTTCTGTCTTCTTAGAGACTTTTTGGAATTCTTGGTAAGCTTTAATCGCGCCGCCAATATCTTCTTGGACGAACAGAAACGCCGACGTACCTGTCAGCAATTCTTGTATCGGCTGCCAGGTTTCGTTGCCTTCAACAGCAATTCGCATCAGCGTGTTTTTTGCCACTTGGCAACTGCTGCCTTTCGGACGCAAACGCCGACGCAAATCTGTGATTTCAGCAACAGTTAAGCCCGTGTAGTCAATCACGATCGCCAGTTGAGATTCGCTCAAGGTTTGCTTGAGGTCTGCAATAATCTCATTTTTTACTGCTAAACTTTTGCCCATACTTATTTCACCTCCTTTTAGGATCGAAAACTGCCCACCAAAAACCCCGACCTTAGAGCCGGGGCAGAGAATTAAAAATTAACAAGTCAGAATTAAAAATAGAAAATTTCTAATCTTTGAGTCTTGAGTTTTTATTTCTTCAGCCTCGGCAGGAAATTAAGCGGTCGGCACCTGCGGTCTTCAGCTTATTGATTTTTGATTAGGCTATCACCAGAAGGCAGACATTAGCTGGGGTCTGGCGTAAGTCTTGTAAGAGATTTACACAGACAGCCGAAGCAGTCTTTTACCTTCTGCCTTCTGCTGAATTCTTTCTACGCAGCATCAAGTTTGGTATCGCGCAGAGCACTGATATCGACTTCGATCGACGGGCCCATTGTTGCGGATACGTACAAACTGCGCCAGTAGCGACCTTTAGCACCAGAAGGACGGTTGCGGTCAACTGTTTCTTGCAAAGCATGAAGGTTGACGAGCAAATCTTCCGCTGAGAAAGCTGCCTTGCCAAACATAACATGAACGATGCCAGTTCGATCGGCACGGAATTCTAGTTTACCACCTTTAAACTCGTTGATCGCCTGAGCAATGTCAGTCGTCACCGTGCCACCTTTCGGAGAAGGCATCAAACCGCGCGGGCCCAACAACCGACCCAATTTTGCCACCAACGGCATCACGTCTGGGGTAGCAATCAGGCAGTCGAAGTCCATCATGCCCTTCTGAATTTCATCGATCAACTCTTCAGAACCAGCAATATCCGCGCCGGCATTTAGAGCTTCTTTAACTTTTTCGCCCTTAGCAATCACCGCAATTCTGACTACTTGACCAGTTCCTTTTGGTAGCGATACAGTTGTCCGCAACTGTTGGTCAGTATATTTCGGGTCAATTCCCAAACGGATGTGAGCTTCAGCAGCTTCGCCAAACTTAGCGGTTGCTGTTTCTTTCAAAAGTTGCAGAGCTTCCAGCGGTAGATAAGGTCTGTCTTCAACTTTCTTTTGAAGTTCTTGCAGTCTTCGCGATACTTTCTTTGCCATTGTTATCTCCTGGGGTCAGTCGATTTTAGATTTTAGATTTTAGATTTTAGATTGAACCTATCGGACAATCTTAAAATCTACCCGTTTTCGGTTACTAGCGAAGCTTTGCTTCTCCCCCTGAACCGATCGATTTTGGATTTTGGATTTTGGATTTTAGATTGAAGATTTGAGCTTCAACACTGGGAATTACCGATTGCCAACTGACAACTGCCAACTGACAACTGACTTCAATCCGCGATCGCCACGCCCATATTTTTAGCCGTTCCTGCCACAATTTTCATAGCAGCCTCAACATCATTAGCATTGAGGTCAGGCATTTTGGTTTCAGCGATTTCTCGCAGTTGAGCCTGAGTAATCGAGCCTACTTGCTTGCGGTTAGGTTCTCCCGAACCCTTAGCAATGCCAGCAGCTTTTTGAATCAAAACCGACGCCGGCGGGGTTTTGAGAATAAACGTAAAACTGCGGTCTTCAAAAACCGAAATTTCTACCGGAACCACCAGACCTGCTTGGTCTGCGGTTCTAGCATTGTACTCCTTGCAAAACATCATAATATTGACGCCGTGCTGACCCAAAGCTGGGCCGATCGGAGGAGCTGGGTTGGCTTTTCCCGCCGTAATCGCCAACTTAATTACTGCAACAACTTTCTTTGCCATTAGTTAGTTCTGTTTCTGAACCTGATTGAACTCCAATTCTACAGGCGTATCGCGCCCAAAAATCGAGAGTAAAACTTTGAGCTTGTTTCGTTCCGGGCTAACTTCAATCACATCACCTTCAAAATCTTTAAATGGCCCGGAAAGTACCACAACGTGGTCTCCAGTAGACATCGATACTTTGACAACTGGTTCTGATTCCTGAGCATTTCTGAAGATCCGTTCTACTTCCGAATGACTCAGAGGTAGCGGTTTGACGTGACCCCTGCCGCGCCCGTAGCGGCGTTTCTGCTCTGCCCCGACAAAATTAATTACATTCGGGGTATTTTTGATCACCTGCCACGTATCCTCGTCCATAAACATACGGATGAGTACGTAGCCGGGAAAGATTTTTTCATCTGACTGCCGCCTGGAACCGTCTTTGCCGACTTTGATTGCCGGAGTTTGCGGAATTTCTACTTGAACGATGCGATCGGCAACATCCAAAGTTTGAATCCGCTGCTGCAAGTTTGCCTTCACGCGCTTTTCGCAGCCAGAGGCAACTTGAACAGCATACCAGCGAGCATCAATCTCCGGCACATCTGGCGATGCTGCCTGTCCCGTCGCTTCTGTGGAATACTCAGATTCTTCTGATGCAAAAGTCATGGCCCAAACACCTTTCCCGCGCCCCAGTTAAAGAAGTTATCCACCAAATAGATCAGGCTTGCTGAGAGGATCACCATCAAAAGCACGGCCAAAGACTCGCTGATTAGCTGCTGCCTGCTAGGCCAAACCACTTTGTCGAGTTCTTCTCTAGTTTCCTTAAAAAAACCCGCAGGGTCAAACCCAGGCGCTGTTATTTCTTGAGTTTCTTGAGCTTCGTCTTTTTTCGCCACGATTCAATCCCCCTTGCGATTTTAGATTTTAGATTTTAGATTTTAGATGGTGTGAGTGGCCCGCGGCTCTCAGATTTTGTGACACTAACCACTTACGCCCAAGTCCCAAATCTCAAATCTAAAGCCACGACTTTTTTACAAGCCCAACCAATCAACGGCGTAAATGCCGATCGCCGAAACCGATGATCGAGAAGCCACACCGAGCATTTGTTGATGGCATTTTTTGCGAACCGCCCACAAAAATTAATTCTACCCGAAAGTTTGCGGTTTTGACTGTTGCCAGCCAATAGTCCGGGCGCTTTCGGGCAGAATTTAAAGTTTGGTGATTCAGCGCGCCCTGGAGGACTTGAACCCCCGACATCAGGTTTTGGAGACCTGCGTTCTACCAACTGAACTAAGAGCGCACAGGTGAGGTTGCTGAAATTCGCTTAACCTCTAGATTTCTATTTTAACACAGTGCGCTCGTAAATGGGAAACTTTTTTTGAATTTTTTTAATTTCCCATGAACCATGAACCAAGGGGAAGCTGGGTGCATTCCTACAGGGAGCGATCGAACCGCTGTTTGACGCGAGTAGCTTTGCCCACCCGATCGCGCAGGTAGTAAAGTTTTGCTCTGCGGACTTTCCCGCGACGCATCACTTGGATCGTGGCGATGCGGGGCGAGTGAATCAAAAACACCCGTTCCACGCCGACGCCCTGAAACACGCGGCGGACGGTGATTGTTTCATTAATCCCGCCGTTACGCATGGCAATCACAGTCCCTTCGTAGGGCTGAACCCGTTCTTTGTTACCCTCTTTAATTCTTACGCCGACTCGCACTGTGTCGCCGACGTAAATTTCGGGAACTTGTTTATTGAGTTCTTGCTTGACTCTATCTATTTCTGCCGTTTCGATAGAACGGATTATTTCTGCGCCTTTCATCGGATTTACCAAAACTCACAATCCCTTATCATATATCGAAATGCCCGTTTTATGTCAAAAAATTTCTATGTTAGATACCTCTGGGGTCGTATTTCTGCAACTAGGGGCAATGGCCGCACTGGCCTTGTACGTCGCCGCCAACTTGGGTGCCAACGATGTCGCTAACTCGATGGGGACATCCGTAGGCTCGAAGGCCCTAACGCTGCGGCAGGCAATAATTGTTGCAGGCATACTGGAGTTTTCCGGCGCAGTGCTGTTCGGGCAAGGAGTTTCCGAAACTCTCGCCACAGGAGTTGTGAATGCAGAAGTGTTCGCGGCTCAACCGCAAGTATTTTTAATCGGGATGGTGTCAGTGCTGATTGCTTGCGGCTTGTGGCTGCAAATCGCTACCAGTCGAGGTTTGCCTGTTTCTTCATCCCATGCAGTGGTGGGCGCGATCGCGGGTTTTAGCTGTGTTGCAGCCGGAATTAATGCAGTTGATTGGCGAACTATCGGCACCATCTCCCTAACTTGGGTAGCGACACCTGTTGCTAGCGGTGCTTTAGCCGCACTATTTTACAGTGTGGTGAAGTATTCGATTCTCGATCGACCAGATCCTCTATCTCAAATGCGCGAGTGGATACCTTGGCTGAGTGCAGCAATGCTGAGCGTATTTGGGATAATTGTACTGCCGTCTATTGTCGATGTTGCTTTGGTGCAGACAGGGGCGATCGCCGCGGCGCGCGATCGATTTGGCTGGAATCTGCCCATTCACGATATTGTCATTGGCATTGGGAGTATTGGGGCGATCGTCCTCACACTCAATAGCTGGAAAAAATTAGAATCAGTTGAGAAGGAAGAAGGTTCGGCAGCGGATTTTGTAACGGATGTAACGGATGTAACGGATGCAAGGAATAAGAAAGAGGGAATATTTTCCCAATCTCCCACTCTCCCCCTCTCCCCCTCTCCCCCTCCCCGCCACTCTCCCATCGAGCAACAAATGGCGAGATTTCAAGTCTTGAGCGCCTGTTTTGTAGCATTTTCCCACGGTTCCAACGACGTAGGCAATGCCGTTGCTCCCCTAGCTGCGATCGCCTACATCCGGCGCACAGGTTCCTTTCCATCAGGGGATTTCAGCGTGCCCCTGTGGATTTTAGTCCTCGGAGGCGCAGGAATAGTCATCGGTTTAACCATCTGGGGAAAAAATGTAATAGCCACAGTCGGCGAAAAAATCATCGAACTCCAACCAAGCGGCGGATTTTGCGCGGAATTAGCCACAGCCACCACAGTCTTGCTAGCATCCCGCTTCGGTTTGCCAGTTTCCACATCCCACGCTTTAGTCGGTGCAGTTGTCGGAGTCGGGCTGATCAAAGCTTGGAAAACTGTACGCTTGCAAACTTTGCTGTCAATTGGTTCGGCTTGGCTGGTGACAATTCCGATCGCAGCAGGTTTGGGTGCTATCATCTTCAGCATCGCCCAATCAATCGATTTTAGATTTTAGATTTTAGATTTTAGATTGAAGAATTGGAGGTAGATTGGGATTTACTGTTGGGTGGGGGCGGGTTTACGAGATGATTGGTCTTAGGCCGAGATTATTGGTAAAACCCGCCCCTACATTCAAATGTCAACAGACTCATCCTTCTGATTGCCTCGGTTGGGATAAACTCGCGAAGGCAAAAGTTTCCAAGCCGCAGCATCTGCACCCCAGTTGCGAAAAATCTTCACTGAAGCAAAAATTTTAGCGAAACGCCAATTATAGCCACGCTTCCAGTCAGGAGGCCACTGGGCGGTTTCGTCAGCGGCTTGCAAAGCTCTGACTTCAGCTTCGAGTGCTGCGGCGTGGCGCTGCATGATGATTTCTAGTTGCAAAAAGTGTTCTTCGGGCGATCGCAATTTTTTGACATCCTAACTACAAACGTGATAACGGTGATTTTACCGAACATCAGAGTAGTCACTTCTTCATCACTAATAGACATCTCCAGAAAAGCCAGCTTTGAACAGGCAAGATGCCTGTTCCACAATAATTATTGGAGATGGCTGATAGAAATTTCGCACATCAAACCTGGTTTCGACACACAAGCACGCGGGTTGCTCAATCACTTAATTTCTCCTCAAAGCAATGCTTCAGCTTTTGAGCCAGCACCTCGACGCTAGGCTTTCTCAGCATAGTAAGATGATTCCCAGGAACCCTAATCACCTCTACTTTTTGGGTCGTTAATTCACTCCAGCCAAGAGTCGGATCTTGATGACTCATGCTTAGCTGTTCCTCCGATCTAAACAGAGTAATTCGCTGCGGATAAATTTTCGGTACATAGCTGAGAGTTGCTTGACTATTAGCCTGAAATACAGTAAACATCGAGGGGATTGCCAGCTCGCGCCAGCTCCGTTCTTTTGACTCCTGAGATAGGATACTAACCATAACCGCCTGTTTCCAATTCCAGCGATGCAAAAAATTAGCTGCCAAATTAAGCATCTTATTTAATTTCGGAAATTTTGCAAAAATACCGCCAATTTGAACATTTTCTGCACCAGCCACCAAGCGAAAATAATCTACTAAAAAAGGCCAGATAGAGCGCGAAACAGTAGTCAGAATAAACTTGCAACCGTCCCAAAAAGAAGGTTTGTTAGCAGAAATCGGCGCTAAAGTATCAAGCACAGCAAGCAAAGCCACTTCGTCCCCCGCTGCGAGTAACTGTTGAGCCATCTCAAAAGCAACCAAACCTCCAAAAGACCAGCCTCCTAAAAAATAAGGGCCTTTTGGTTGAACGGTACGCAAGGCTGCGATGTAGTCAGCCGCCATGTCTTCAATGCTAGTTAACGGAGAACTTTCGCCGTCAATACCCTTTGGTTGCAGTCCGTAAAAAGGTTGATTTTCTCCTAGCCCAAATGCTAACTCGACATAAGGAAACACGACGCCAAAGATGGGATGGACGCAGAAAAACGGGGGATTTTTACCGCGAGGCTTAATTGCAACTAAAGGCGACCATTCCAGAGATTTTGTTTCTGAAGATAGCAAATCTGCTAAACCTTCAATTGTCGGATTTAAAAAAAGAGCAGACAGCGGCAACTCGCGCTGAAATTGCTGGTTAATCTCATTGATAAGGCGGATTGCCAGCAGGGAATCTCCACCCAAATCAAAGAAATTATCGCGAATGCCAACGCA
Organism: Microcoleus sp. AT8-A3; assembly: GCF_036705675.1. Taxonomy (NCBI): domain Bacteria; kingdom Bacillati; phylum Cyanobacteriota; class Cyanophyceae; order Oscillatoriales; family Microcoleaceae; genus Microcoleus; species Microcoleus sp. AT8-A3. Next base: position 289,696 of record NZ_JAUBVD010000001.1, on the reverse strand, counting down.
CTCTACGTTGAGGATTGTGGCCCAAATTTGGGCGAGGGTTGACTCGGTTGGTGTGCGAGGTGCTATGCAGCTTTTATCTATTGAATTGCTAGTTAGATTCCCCGGTGCAGGTAGGCGCAGGCGGTCAATTTTGCCATTGGGAGTTAGGGGCAGAAAATCTATCGCCACCAAAGCACTGGGAATCATGTAATTGGGCAGTTGTTGTTTGAGGAAATTGCGTATTTCCCCGCGATTAAGCGTCTGATTGTGATTGGGGACGACATAAGCAACTAGGCGTTTGTTACCTGACAAATCATCCGCAGCAACCGCCGCTGTTTCTTTGACTGCTGGATGCTGAACCAGCAGCGCTTCAATTTCTCCCAATTCTATTCGATAACCGCGAATTTTTACCTGTTCGTCAGTGCGGCCTAAAAAGTCAATATTGCCGTCGGGAAAATAGCGAGCTAAGTCACCAGTTTTATAAATTCGTTCTCCTGCTTTATGGCTGAACGGATTAGCAATAAATCGCTGGGCGGTTAATTCGGGGCGGTTCAGGTAGCCTCGTGCCAATCCGCTGCCGCCGATGTACAATTCACCGGGAATTCCAACGGGTACAGGCTGTAAATTTTTATCTAAAATATAGAGTTGAGTGTTAGCTATTGGGCGGCCGATTGGCGGTTTTTTGCTATCGCTAATTTCGGCCAAACTTGACCAGACTGTCGCTTCTGTAGGGCCGTAAGCGTTAAAAAATCTGCGCCCCGAAGCCCAGCGTTTAACAACATCCGGGGAACAGGATTCGCCAGCACAGATGATTGTTTGTAGTGCGGGAAGTTCGGCGTTTGGAAGGACAGCTAGCAGCGAGGGCGGGAGGGTAGCGTGGGTAATAGCATTGTCCTGCAAAAATTCGATTAATGTTTGTCCTGGCAACAAAGATTCTTTCTTGGCACAGTAAAGTGTTGCTCCGGTTCCCAAGGCCATGACAATCTCAAAAATTGAGGCATCAAAACTCAGGGAAGCGAATTGCAAAATGCGGTGATTTGAGTTTAAGTTAAAAGCTTCTATTTGAGCTAGGGCTAAGTTGTAGAGTCCCCGATGTTCGATTAAAACGCCTTTGGGTTTTCCGGTTGAACCAGATGTGTAAATGACGTAGGCTAGGTTTTCTGGTATGATATTTGTAGTTGGATTTTCTGGGCTTTGTCGGGCGATAATTTCTCTGTCGGAGTCCAAACAGACTACTGAAAAAACTCCGTAATTTTCCGGCTGCGTCAAGTTTTTTGCTAAGTGTTGCTGAGTTACCAAAATCGACACCTGAGCATCTTCTAACATGAAGTTAAGCCGCTCTTGAGGATAAGTTGGATCTAAAGGCAGGTAGGCTGCGCCTGCTTTGATAATGCCTAGCAATCCGACGATCGCATCTAAGGAACGTTCTACACAAAGGCCCACTAAAACTTCTGGTGCTGCTCCCAATTGCTGCAAGTAATGTGCAAGTTGGTTGGCTCGGCTATTGAGTTGGCGGTAGGTTAACTGCTGGTTTTCAAAGACGGCGGCTACAGCATCGGGCGTTAGCGGAGCCCTCGAAGAGGATCGCTCGACTTGCTCTTCAAATAGCTGATGGAAACACTGGTTTTGCGGATAATCTCTCTGAGTGTCATTCCAATCGATTAATAGTTGCTGGTATTCTGGCGCTGTCAGCAAAGCCAAGTCGCTAAGGTGCTGTTTGGGATTGGCAACAATGGCTTCGAGCAGCGTTTGGAAATGTCCCGCCATCCGCGCAATTGTGCCGCTATCAAATAAATCTGTGCTGTAAACAAATTGCCCTTGAATACTTCCTGCATTTTCCCACAAGTGGCACTCTAAATCTAGCTTGGCGGTTCCTGCATCAAAGTCGATCGCCTCGGCAGCGATTCCCGGCAATTCTAGCGCTGCTACAGGAGTGTTTTGCAGGCTGAAACTAACTTGAAATAGGGGGTTGCGGCTCAACTCGCGATCGGGGTGCAATTCCTCAACCAACTTCTCGAAGGGCAAATCTTGGTGGGCGTAGGCTGCCATTGCAACATTTTTTACCCGATGCAATAGTTCCCGAAAAGTTGGATTTCCTGATATATCTGCACGCAGCACCAAACTGTTGACAAAAAAACCGATTAATGCTTCTATTTCGATCAGGTTGCGATTGGCGATCGGCGTTCCTACTGCAATATCTACTTGTCCTGTATAGCGGTAGAGCAAAGTTTGAAAAGCGGCTAGTAGAGTGATAAATAAAGTCGCGCTTTCTTGGTGGCTCAATGACTTTAGCGCCTCGCTCAAAGCAGGTGATAGTGTTATAAATTGTTTAGCGCCGCGGTAGGATGGAACCGCTGGTCTTTGCCTGTCTGTTGGTAGATTGAGTGTGGTAATTCCGTTTAACTGCTGCTGCCAATAAGCTAACTGGGTTTCTAATACTTCGCCCTGCAACCATTGGTGCTGCCATTCTGCAAAGTCGGCGTACTGCACGGGCAGTGCTGGTAAGTGCGAGATCCCATTTTTTACAAATGCTGTGTAGAGCGTTCCTAGCTCTCGAATTAGCACTCCAATCGACCAACCATCAGCCACAATATGATGTAAATTCAGCAGCAATATATGTTCTGTTTCACTGAGTTGTAACAGCGTTACTTTAAATAACGGCCCGGCGGCTAAATCGAAAGGGCATTGCGCTGCATCGGTTGCGAGTTGCAGCGCTGCGGTTTGCTGCTGAGTTGGCGAGAGATTTTGTAAGTCGATTGTGGGGAGGGATACGGTTAAAATGGGAGCAATAATTTGTACGAGTTCCCCTTCCAAAAGCGTAAATGTGGTGCGTAAAGTTTCGTGCCGCTGCACAATTTCGTTGAAGGTTTGCTCTAAGGATCTGAAGTTGAGAAAACCTGTTAAGCGGAGTGCTGTTGAGACATTGTAGAAAGGATTGCCCGGTGCTAATTGATTGAGGAACCAAAGCCGCTGCTGAGCAAACGATGCGGGGAATACAAAAACTTCTGTTTCTTGCTGCATATTTATCGAAATTGCACCCGTTCTACCGCCCTAATTTTTATTTACTTTCTTGATTAAAAGATGATAGCTTCCTCCGCCGACTATCGCGCGAAATCGGCACTAAAGCCGGAGATCCACTTTTAGCATTCTTATCTTTTAAACTCTCCACAATCTTAGATAATTCTCCGATTGTCGGTGCTTCAAAAACCCGGCGCAAAGGCAACTCTACCCCGAAAGCATCTCGCACTCTCGAAACAAGCTGAGTCGCCAGCAGCGAATGGCCTCCTAATTCAAAGAAATTGTCCCGGATACCCACTCGCTTTATCCCCAAAACCTCAGCCCAAATTTTAACTAAAACTTCCTCAATAGAAGTCTGAGCCGCAACATAACCGCCAGCCCATTCTAACTTAATCGGCTGCGGTGCAGGCAAAGCGAGACGATCGACCTTTCCGTTAGGCGTCACCGGTAGCGACTCCAGCACCACAAAAGCCGACGGAACCATATATTCCGGCAGTTTTTCCGCTAGATAAGCCTGCAACTGTGGCACTAATTTACGCGCTGCTTTAGCTTGTAAGGGATTGTTAGCATAAGAGCGCCAAGGACGCAAGTTATCGCTTCTGGTTTCTCGCACAAAATCTTTAGTTTCGCCCCGTGCAAACACTACATCGTAGCGCCCTTGACTGTCGGAATTAGACCAACTAATATTAACATTATACGGAACTTCCAAAGCATACCAAGCTTCGGGATCGACTCCTAAATCCTCGACTTTTTCCACGGCTTTCTGCAACTGACCTGCTGTTGGAAATTTATCGACAACAGACAGCAACTCTGCCGCCTTGACTGCTGCCGTTACCCGCGCATTAGGCACATTAGAAATTCTTAAAACATCCAGTTGATTTTGCAATAATATTTGTTGCACCTTGGTAACACTCAGATTCTGATTTTCATCCAACCAATCCAGCCGTTTTTCTGCGTCCCACTCCCCTTTAGGCGATGATTTTGGGCGTGCTGTTTCCGACGCAATATGCAGAATAGCATTGTACCGAAAATCAGTTAACTCATTGTGGTAACTACCGCGAATTAATTGAATCTCTACGTCGCCAATCTGCGGAAAGCGGTGCTTTAATGCGCTAAAAAACTCTGGTTCAATAACTAACTCTGTTTCTTGAAAAATTTGCATTTGTACTCGCTGCTGCAACTGTTCGCCAGCGAGAGAAGGTTCGGCTTGATACAGTTGTACCGAAGCGTGAAAAGCCTCCAGCAACGGCAAGCTGCGGACATCTCCGATGAATATAAAGCCGCCGGGAGCAGTTGCTTTCACCGCACCTTCTAGCACCTGCACGAGATAGTCGATATTCGGGAAATATTGCACGACTGAGTTGAGAATTACTGCGTCAAAAGCTGCTGTCTCTACTCCTTCAAAATCGGTCGCCATTTTCTGAATTAGCGTTACATTAGTTAACTCTAGATTTGCCAAGTGCTGCTGAATATAGTTGAGCGAAATAGGGGAAAAGTCTGTTCCGCAATATTGAGTGCAGCGAGAGGCAATTTGGAACAGCAACAAACCTGTGCCGCAGCCAATTTCTAACACTCGGCTAGGCTGCAAAGCTAAAATTTGGGCGGCTTGATTGTTCGCCCAGTCGCGCATCTGTTCTGCTGGGATTGGCTGATTAGTATAACTGCTATTCCAGCCGACAATATTAAATGTTGGATCTGAGTCAACAGCAGGTTGATTGTAAGTTTCATTATAGAGGATTTGCCACTGCAAAACCTGTTCGTCCTGCAATTGCATTATTTGGTTTTTTTCGCTAGCAATACTATATTCTGGATTCAGGGCAATATAAGCTACTAAACGTTTATCTCCCTGTCCATCTTCCGAAGCTATTGCTACAGTTTGCTGAACCGCCGGATGTTGAGTTAATTGTGTCTCGATTTCTCCTAATTCGATGCGGAAACCGCGAATTTTTACTTGTTCGTCAATCCGTCCTAAAAATTCAAGGTTGCGATCGCCTCTGTAGCGCACTAAGTCGCCGGTTTTGTAAATTCGCTCTCCTGAATTTGGTTTAAAAGGATTGACAATAAAGCTTTGTGCGGTTAAATCTGGGCGGTTGAGGTAGCCGCGAGCGAGTCCGTTTCCGCCGATGTACAATTCGCCAACAACGCCGATCGCCACTGGTTGCAAATATTTGTCTAATATGTAGATTTGAGTGTTAGCAATGGGGCGGCCAATTGTCGGGGCGATGTCTGTTTGCTCTGTTACAGGAATATAACCGGAAGTTGTGACGACGGTGTTTTCGGTTGGCCCGTAATTATTTACTAGCTTAAATGGATGGGATTTTAAAGGATGTTGTTGCAGTTTTTCGCCGCCTGTGAGCAAGATTCGCAACGCTGTTGTTTGAGGCCAATCTAATAGCAAAACTTTCTCGGCTAAAGGTGTTGGCAAAAAGCTAATTGTAATTGCTTTTGATACTAACCAGTTTTGCAGTTTTTCAGGATCTCGCCTGATGTCATCTTCGGGAAAGTAGATGCTAGCTCCCGCGGCGAGATAAGGCCAAATTTCCCACCCGCAAGCATCAAAGCCGATCGCAGCAATTTGCGTTGCTCGATCGCCCGCTGACACCCCAAACTCTCTTTGATGCCAAAAAACGAGATTTAACAAGCTCCCGTGCTCAATTTCCACTCCTTTCGGCTTTCCCGTGGAGCCGGAGGTGTAAATCGCGTAAACCAGATTTTCGGCTGTGGCTGTGCTGGTGGGATTGTCGGCGATTTCTTGGGAAATCATCTCCCAGTCTGTGTCTAGAAAAACAACCCTTGGATGGTGAATTTTATCATCTGACTGTGTTTCTAAATTTTGCACTTCGCCATCATCCACCAGGGAATAAATTCCCTGGCTCATAGCTGAAGTCGGCTGAAGCCGACTGGAAACTTGTCCTCCGACCGTCGTCTTTAGATGGTGAATTTTATCATCTGACTGTGTTTCTAAATTTTGCACTTCGCCATCATCCACCAGGGAATAAATTCCCTGGCTCATAGCTGAAGTCGGCTGAAGCCGACTGGAAACTTGTCCTCCGACCGTCGTCTTTAGACGACTTTCGCTATTAGACAGGGAATTTATTCCCTGGCGGGTAAGCAATACTGACACTTGAGCATCTTTTAGCATAAAGCTCGATCGCTCAGCAGGATAGCTCGGATCTAAAATTAAGTAAGCTCCTCCCGCTTTCAGGATACCCAACATCCCCACGATCAGATCGAGCGATCGCCCGCAGCAAAGCCCGACTAAAACTTCCGCCCCAACCCCCATTTTTTGCAGATAACGTGCTAGTTGGTTGCTGCGGAGATTTAGCTCTCGATAGGTGACTTGCTCCTCTCCAAATACCAGCGCCACCGCATCCGGTGTCCGATCGGCCTGCATTTCAAATAGCTGATGGATGCACAAATCTTGCGGATAATCCGCCTGAGTATTGTTGCATTCAACTAACAAATGATAGCGCTCTTTGGCGCTCAAATATTGCAAGTTTGCTAGGCGCTGTTCGGGATTTGTCACAATGCTTTCTAACAAGGTTTGAAAATGCCCGATCAGGCGGCTAATCGTAGCTTCATCAAACAAATCGGCGCTGTAAATAACCATGCCGCTGATGCCCTCCGAGCTATCAACCCACAGCTTATTGCTGGGCGATTGGTTGCTTCCCGAAGTGTTGGGCGATCGCTCCCACAAATGAAACTCCAAATCAAACCGCGCTGTACCCACATCTAACTGCTGCGGGCTGAGTGTTAATTCTGGCAATTCTAACTGATTCCCCGGCGCGTTTTGCAGCGCAAACGCCACCTGAAATAAGGGATTTTGGTTCAAGGCGCGATCGGGGTGCAGTTCTTCTACTAACTTCTCAAACGGCAAATCTTGGTGAGCGTAAGCTCCTAATGCTACCTCTTTGACTCGGTTTAAAAGTTCCCGAAAAGTTGGATTTCCCGACAAATCTGTACGCAATACCAAACTGTTGACAAAAAAACCGATTAATCCTTCAATTTCACTGCGGTTGCGATTGGCGATCGGCGAACCTACCACAATATCTTCTTGCTGGGCGTAATGGTAAAGCAACGTTTTAAAAGCGGCCAGCATTGTCATAAACAGCGTCACTCCTTCGCGCTGGCTCAACGTTTCTAAAGCCTCGCTCAGTTGTTTTGGCAGTTGCAAAAATTGCCTTTTGCCTCGGTAACTTTGAATTGCTGGCCTGGGGCGATCCGCAGGCAAATTTAGCATAGAAATGCCGTTTAACTGCTGTCTCCAGTAAGCAAGCTGCGTTTCTAAAACTTCCCCTTGCAGCCATTCGCGCTGCCATTTTGCAAAATCAGCATACTGGATCGACAAAGCCGGTAAAGGCGAAGGTTTTTCGCTAGCAAATGCCGTGTAAAGTGCGCCTAATTCCTGAATAAGCACTCCGATAGACCAACCATCGGAGACAATGTGGTGCATATTCAGCATTAGTAAATATTCGGCATCATCTAGCTGCAATAATGTGACTCGCAGCAACAAGTCATTGGACAAATTGAAAGAGCGTTGAGCTTCCTCAGTCGTGAGCCTGTTTGCTTCAGTTTGTCGAGATTCATTTAGCAAGTTTCGCAAGTCCACTACATTAATCGGGAGGTGGAAAGCAGCAGCTATTCTCTGAACGGGTTGGCCCGAAACTACGGCTAAAGTCGTGCGTAAAGCTTCGTGGCGGCGCACAATTTCATTGAAAGTTTGTTGCAGCGCCGAAAAATTGAGCGAACCTGTCAAACGCAATGCTGCGGGAACATTATAGAAGGGGTTGTTCGGGACTAATTGGTCGAGAAACCACAAGCGCTGCTGTGCAAAGGAAAGCGGTAGATTTCCGTCCCGCCCCACAGGAACAATCGGTGTAGGAGTGAAACTAGAAGTACGATTAGCTGCTTTTAAAAATGAAATAATTTCGGCTTTTTTTTGAGAAATTTCGGCGCGCAGTTCTTGTGTAATAATTCCTTCGGGAGCGTTGCAGCGCAGGATCTCGCCCTCAACAAAAATATTAATATCTAGACTGCGAAGGTAAGATAAAAACTCAACTAACTCCACGCTGACAGAATCTCTGGCATTTGGCGATGAACTCGATATTTTTGGCTCTGGCATTTTGAGTCATCCTGTCAATCGATTTTAGATTTTAGATTTTAGATTTTAGATTTTAGAATTGAAGCATTGACCCCACAGATAAATTCGGGGGTTCCTTTATTGGATACAGGTTTTTTATTTCTGGACGGATGAATCACGTGGCGGGTATCCTGGATGCTTTCGGTCATTACTTGGGCACATCAATAAATTAAATTCCACCAGCGCACAAATTAAGAGCTTAACTTACCGCTTGCTTACTGTGGCCTAACCTAAGTATGATCCTGTTTGAATTCGCAACCAAAATCCTACCCAAGGTTTCAGCTTATGCCGTTCATGCCCTTCAATTTCCTGTTCCTATGGCTGGTGGGACTGCTGTCGATCGGGGTACTTGGCACAGGTATATACATTATTTACGAATGGTACATCGGCGCACTGGTAGGGATTTCCTACTTAATCAGCGGAGTGTTGATGCTTCTTTGGTGTGTTGGCGGCCACTTTATCAGTTTGCCGCTGTTCCGCCGCCCCGGTGCTGACGAACCGAAGCCCACGCGGACGGGTACGGTGCAGCGGGTAGAGAGGCCTGATGGCACTATTTTACAAGTAGAATTCTACGGCCCGGAGGACGGACAGCCGATTATTCTCTCGCACGGTTGGGGGCCGAACAGTATGGTTTGGTATTACGCGAAACGGCAACTAAGCGATCGCTACCGAGTGATTGTTTGGGATCTTCCAGGCCTGGGAAAATCCACTCGACCAAAAAACAGTGACTACTCCCTAGAAAAATTTGCCCGCGATCTTGAAGCCGTCATTGCCATAGCAGGAAATAAACCTGTTATCCTACTCGGACACAGCATGGGTGGCATGATTTCTCTAACATTCAGTCGGCTTTTCCCAGAACTTCTCGGTAGTCGAGTAGCTGGTTTAATTCTGGTAGATACGACTTATACTAATCCCGTCAAAACCGCTATTTTTAGCAGTTTATTACGCGCTTTGCAAAAGCCGCTGCTTCAACCTATGCTCTACCTCACCATAGCTCTTGAACCGATTATGTGGGGAATGACTTGGCTGAGCTATCTCAATGGTTCACTGCACATCAGTGTAGAATTATCGGGATTTAAAGGCACTGAAACGCGCGGTCAATTAGAGTTCTCAGCTTTCTTATCAGCCTTGGGTTCTCCCGGCGTTCTCGCTCGCGGCACACTGGGAATGCTCAAATTTGATGAAACAAAAACTTTGCCATTAATTGACATTCCTGTGTTGGTGATCTGCGGCGATTCAGATATCGCCACTACGCCCCCAGCTAGCCTGCGAATGAAAGCAGAATTACCTCAAGCAGAGCTAGTTACTCTAAAGCGAGGAGGACACATGGCATTAATCGAGCATAACCAGCAGTTTGCAGATGCTGTCAGGGCATTCTGCACAGAAATTTCGTGATTTTTAGCTGCCGTCAACCTCACTGGTAAAACCTGCCCCACCCAATCCAAAATACAGCAAATAATTCATTCTCCGGGGTGGGTTTTACCAACAATAACAGCCAACAATTAACAATAGACCTCTTGCAAAAGTCTGGAGGCAAAAGAAGCTGCACCAATAAACTCAGCTTAGAATATCAGGTCTTGATAACACTGGAATAGCTGGACTTTATAATTTTGAAATCAATCAAGTTCAAAAGATTCATAATTTTTGGATCGGGCATTTTGAGTCATCCTGTCATTACTTGGGCAAATCAATAAAAGAAATTCCACCGGCGCACAAATTAAGAGCCAGGACTTACGGAAGTGTCACAATTAGTAAGGTGCGTCAGATCCGAAACCCTTGATAATCCGTTTATAATCAAAGTTTGACGCACCCTACAAGTCGATTCGAGCGTGCTATTGCAACTAAGTAGGCTGCGATCGCACCCATCGGGCGGTTACGCGATCGTAAGAAGGCGGCGCGGAGGATCGTCGCAAAAAAAGTGAGGCTATCCTACCTGAATTTCCTGCTCAGTTTGAACCTTTGCTAAAGCCGCTTTGAGATTTGCTTCAATCGACTCCACCTCACCCCAATGCTGGCAGTAAACTAGCAGCTTGCTACCTCTCTGAAGGATGAGATTTTGATTCTAGGTAGCTAGACATCAGGCATTGCTTTCTAAATCTTGGCTTTGAAAAATAGCAGGTGTGTCAAACTGTGTCCAGGAAAGATGGCAGCGCGATCGGCAAGGAGTAGTAGCGGAACATCGCCCCTGGTTCCATAAATTGCTCCATCACCAGCAATCTTTACTGATTACTTTCAAGTATTGCCTTCGCCTGCAAAAGTCCTTGAATATTCGTGCCGCGATCGCTGCTAGCTGTTAAATAGATGGGTTCACCCTTGGAGTTAAAGGATACCCTCGCATCTTTGACATTAAAACCTTGCGGTGGTATGATATACATGAATAGAGCAAGATAGTGATTAGAATGTTGATAAATAATCAAACTGGGACAAATTTACTGGGTTTGAGCGATCGCCCAAACTCAAGACTCAAAGGAATAGCGATCAGCTTTAGCAAACCTTTAGGAGATGGATCGTTGAGTCGATCATGTTTGAACTATAGTATTACCTGAGACACTTTACTCTTAAATATCAAAGTCAAATCTCAAATGCATTGTAAGCGCTATTTATCTGTAAAAGGTATGAGTCAATCTGGTAACGCATGAAAAAATTTTTTGAAACACAATTTGGAAGTATTTATCATGCAGATTCTTTAGTACATATGCCAACGCTGAACGATGGCGAAGTTAATCTAATAATGACTTCTCCTCCTTTCGGGCTTGTGAGAAAAAAAGACTATGGCAATGCGAATGCACATGAATATTTAGACTGGTTTAGACCTTTTGCAGAACAATTTCATAGAATTCTCCGAGATGACGGATCTCTTGTGATAGATATTGGCGGGGCATGGATACCAGAACAACCGACTAGATCACTATATCATTACGAGCTAATGATCATGCTTTGTCGAGAGTATGGGTTTCATTTGGCGCAAGATTTTTTCTGGTGGAATCCATCTAAATTACCTACTCCAGCAGAATGGGTAAATATCAGGAGAATCAGAGTCAAGGATGCTATCAATTGCTTATGGTGGCTATCCAAAACGCCTTGGCCTAAAGCCAGTAATCGTAGAGTACTAACTCCTTATAGTGAGTCTATGAAAGGCTTACTAAAAAATGGTTACAAAGCTAAACTACGACCAAGTGGACATGATATTAGCGATAATTTCTCCAAAGATAATGGTGCCTCGATTCCGCCTAATTTGATAGCAATAGCCAACACTGAAAGTAACTCTGCATATCTCACTAAGTGCAAAGAAGCTGGGATTAAACCGCATCCAGCTAGATTTCCTGTTGATCTACCAGAATATTTCATTCGTATGTTGACAGATCAAGGTGATTTTGTTTTTGATCCTTTTGCTGGATCTTGTGTCACTGGTGAAGCATCTGAGAAACTCAAACGAAAATGGACTTGTGTTGAATTAGAGCAAGAATATATTGAGGGTGGAATACTTCGATTTCCTGTTAAGTCTATTGAGAGAAAAATTCCGACTTATAATCTGTCTCATCCTGGTGCATTGTGGAATGGTGTTGATGATGAGGAACCGCTACCGAAAGATGGGGGGAAGAGTCGTCCAGTCAAACCCAAAATAAAGGAATAAAAAAATGCCAGCAGTTAGCCCTAAACTTATAGTCAATGAACTAATTGAAGCCATTCAGCAATCTGGTGGTGTGGCTGCTTATAGCTCGGAAAATGTTAAAACACATCCACGCAAATTTGTTGTCAGCTATTTAGGAAATACTTATAGTCTTTGGATATATATTTGGACAATTACGCATGGTGGTCGAGTTTCATTACCTGATGAATACAGAATCCAAATGACTTCTGTCTCTTCTCCACTACAGAAGAATCCAAGCGGTCTGACTGTACTTATGGGCTATTACCAAGATTTGAAGATGTTTGCTGGCTTTGATCTAAGAAAGCATAGTACATTTACTGCTGGGTCACCCTCAGTCCAGATTGGGATATCTGCTATACATTCAGCGTTACAGAATGGTCTTTCATTCTTTACCAAAGATAATGACGAAATAGCAATAGGAGTGAGACCAGATCAGTTTTTAATTTACTGTCTGGAGGCAGATAATTTACATTCATATGGTGCAGAGAGTCATCTCACCAATTTGTTGACGAAGGCTGTCGAGTTAGAGAAAATTCCTGAAGTGGAAATATCTGCTCTTGCGGTAGAAAGAAAAAGAATTGTGGAGAATGTCAGTAGATATTCGCGTGATGCAAACTTTAAGAAAGTTGTACTAAGTGCTTATGAAAATAGATGTGCAGTTACTAGATTTCAATTACGCCTTGTCGATGCTGCTCATATTCTTCCTGTGATTTCGACAGATAGTAGCGATCATGTTACAAATGGGATGGCGTTATCTCCAACATTTCATAGAGCATATGACAACTGTCTAATTTATCTCGATGAGACTTATGTAATGAGGTTAAATACTGAAAAAGCGGATGAACTAGAAAAATATGACCTAGCTGGTGGAATTAATGAGTTTAAGTTATTTCTAGATAAAAAGATACATCTTCCACTTGATATAAATCAGCGACCAAGGGTTGAATATATAAAAATGGCAAACAAGCACCGTCGAATACCTGGCTATGTTTAGAACAGGTAACGTCTTATTCCATTAGGATATAGATTGTTCATGCGATCGCCCAAAACTCACGACTCACAGTAATAGCGATCGCTTTCCCAAATCTCTTGCTGCACGCTCAAACCAAATAAGCCGCTACTATAATATTCCCAAAGTTGGTCAATTGTACGCAGGTCAGTACAAGGAAACTTGGCAATATCTTCCCCACTCAGCCAGCCTTCTTCTTCGCGAAAAGCTATCTGAAGCATAATTGCCCAAGTATATTCGTCAGCTTTGCGCCATTTCCCCGCCCCCAAAAACCAATACGGTTCAGTTAGTGCTAAAAAAACCGATCGTGCGTAGTTTGGGTTGAGGAACGAACCGTCTGTTTCACGGTTCCTGCCCTTCGACTACGCTCAGGAACCGCGAAGCCGAAGGGCCGCCCAACATTTTCGCTACAATTTTCCTTAACTGAACCCTATTGTTTTATACCCTATTTTTATTATTAGTCTTAATGTCCCGAACTAAAGAAGAACTTTAGGTAAATTGATAATAAAGCTTGTCCCCTTGCCCTCTGCACTTTCAACCGCAAGTGTCCCTTTATGGGCTTCAGTAATATTTTTTGCTAAAAATAATCCTAATCCCCAGCCGGTTTGCTCCTCGGCAGAAATGGTTCGACGAAATTGTTGAAATAGGATGGATTGAGCGTCTAGGGCGATCGGATCGCCTTCATTATGGATAGTAAGGCTGATCTGCGTTTCAGTTTGCTGGAGCGTGAGTGTAATCGGCGTACTAGGCGCACCATATTTCACAGCGTTAATTGCTAAATTTTCAATCACCCGCCGTATTTCTTTACGGCTGCAAACAGTCCTGATATCAGAATCAGAGACCATAACAAACCGCTCTCCATACGCGAAGCTCAAATCTTCTACCACCTCTTGGACTAGCATCACAAAATCGCATTCTTCAAATTCCATCTTTAAGCTCTGCCCTGCCCGCAGCCGACTCGCATCAAGCAGATTTTGAATCATCGAATCCAGCCGATTGATCGCACCCAGCATCCTCGCCGCCACATCCGCGTGGCTATCTCCTCGTTCCAGCCGCCGCAGAGTTAGTTGAGTTCCCATTTTTACGACATTGATGGGATTTCTGAGGTCGTGAGTTAGCGTCACCATAAATAGTTCTTGAATATCTTGCAGCGTTTCGGAGAATTGAGTGGCGGCGTCATTAACGGCTTGCTCAATGGAGCCGATAATAATGTCTCTATCCTGCACTCCTAAAGGTGCTTCTTCTTCTAAAACTTGAAATATTACTTGACGGAGGAGGTGATACTCGAAAATTAGGTGAGTCATGGAGTAGTCAGCATACCCCGCCCGTTCCTGCCCATGCAGCTTGCCAATCCGCGTACTTTCTATCTCGTCGGCTGTGATTCGGGCAGATGTCCTGACAATTCTGTTTGAGAGTTCATCTACCAGTTGGTTTAAGTACAGAGGTAGGGAATCTTGCAAGACAAGAAAATTTTGATGCGTTGATGCACCGACTTCATCACGCGCCCGCTTCTCCCACATCCCCATAATTTTTTCAGAATTTTGTTTAAGACGGTCAGACACTTGGTTGGACATCGTTTTTGATTTTCTGGATGAGTGGCTGTTGAGAGAACTTTTTCTCCCTTATTTGTAATGCCCCGCAAGCAATCTTGCAAGTATATAAACAGCCTCAGCCTTTAGCAGGTTAGCAAGTAACAGGTCTAAATCTCCTCGTGAAACAGGCTTGAATATGAGTTCCCATTGGGGTAATTTCTACCGACAGGGCAGATGCCAATTCTACACAACAATCAAAATCATGCCGCCATTATGTAAGGGCTTAGAATTCCACATCTTCTCGCTCCTTTTCATCGGTTCTGGGAGTATCCAAACCTTTCGCGGCCCAGCGCATTGTTTCAATGTATTTTGCCAGACTCGCCACAGTCGGCGCCTCAAACAAATTGCTGACCGATAACTCGACTTGCAAAGCGTCTCGGATGCGAGAAATCAACTGAGTTGCTAGCAGGGAATGCCCGCCTAGTTCAAAGAAATTATCGTAGATACTAACCTGCTGTTTTCCCAAAACTTTAGCCCAAATTTTCCCGATCGCCTTTTCGAGCTCAGTCCGAGGCCCTACATAATTTTCTGTTATATCCTCGCTGTCTGTATCTAGATCGGGCAAGGCGCGGCGGTCTACTTTGCCATTAGGCGTCAGTGGCATATTCTCCAACACTGCATAAGTTGCAGGAACCATATATCCTGGTAACTTTTCTTTCAGAAATTGGCGCAAGTCACTTGATTTTAGATTGTGATTTTCTGATTTTTTATCGATGCCGTCAGGAATAACATAAGCTACCAAATGTTTATCGCCTGGGATGTCTTCCCTCACAATTACTACTGCTTCGCGCACTTGTGGATGCTGGCACAAAGCCGCTTCAATTTCTCCCAACTCGATGCGGTAGCCGCGAATTTTTACTTGGTCGTCAACGCGGCCTAAAAACTCGATGTTGCCGTCAGCTAAATAGCGACCTAAATCACCTGTTTTATAAAGGCTAGAACCAGATTTATTGCTAAAAGGATTAGGAATGAATGCAGCAGCAGTTAAATCCGGCTGGTTGAGGTAGCCTTTCGCCAATCCGTCACCGCCGACGTACAATTGACCTATAACACCGATCGCCACCGGCTGCAAATCCGCATCGAGGAGATAAATTTGCGTGTTGGCGATCGGGCGGCCGATGGGGATAGATGTTGCGGTTTCTGGTACGTCTTGCACGCAATAATAAGCCGAAAATGTGGTATTTTCTGTAGGCCCGTAAACGTGAATTAACTTAGTAGTTGGATTTTGTTTGAGAAGTTTTTTAACCCATCTCATATCGACCGCTTCTCCGCCAAACAGCAAGCAGCGCAGCGAATCAAAAGCTTGCGGTAAAACTCTAGCAATTTGTTGAAATAAGGCAGTTGTTAAAAACAAAACTGTGATGCCTTCTTGGCGCAGTTCTAAGGCTAAATCATGAGGCGAAAGGGTAATATTTGTGCTAATTCCCACGAGTTGAGCGCCGTTAAGCAAGGCTCCCCAAATCTCGAATGTGGCTGCATCGAATGAAGCGTTTGATGCTTGGGCAATTTTATCGCTAGGTTCTATTTTTATATAGTTGGTGTTGAGTACCAGCCGATTTACTGCTTTGTGGGTGACAGCAACTCCCTTCGGTTTTCCGGTTGAGCCAGATGTGTAAATAACGTAAGCTAGGTTGTCTGCTGTTGCGGTGTTGGCGGGATTTTCGGCGCTTTCTTTGGCTATGTCTTCCCAATCGCGATCGAAGTAAATCACTGAGTTTGAGAAGTCTCGGAAATTCTCAATCAATTTATCTTGAATTAGCAAGACTTTAACTTGAGCATCTTCCAGCATCAAGTTTAGCCGATCGCGCGGATAGCTCGGATCTAACGGTAGGTAAGCTCCTCCCGCTTTCAGTATAGCCAACATCCCGACAATTAGGTCGATCGATCGCTCTGCACAAAGCCCCACTAAAACCTCCGCCCCCACACCCCGTTTTTGTAGGTAACGCGCCAGTTGGTTGCTGCGACTGTTGAGTTCTCTGTAAGTCAGGTTTTGGCTGTCGAAAGTTAGGGCGACATCATCCAGATGCTGCTGGAGTTGCCCTTCAAATAACTGATGAATGCACTTATTTTGAGGATAATCTGTGCGAGTATCGTTCCATTCTTTGAATAATTGATTCACTTCATCCTCGCTCAATAAAGGTAAGTTAGCAATTCCTTGTTCTGGATTAGCCACAATGCTTTCCAGCAAAGTTTTAAAATGCCTCAGCATTCGGGCGATGGTAACTTCATCAAATAAATCTGTATTGTACACAGCCACGCCTCTGAGCCCTTCCGAATCTTCCCACTGTTCGCCGTATCTGTTCCTAAACTTATCGGAAGCTTCCCACAAATGCAGCTCTAAATCAAAGCGGGTTGTTTGAGTCTCTAAATGAAAAGAACTTAACTTTAATTCGGGCAATTCTAGCTCGTCCACAGGCCCATTTTGCAGCCCGAATACCACCTGAAACAGCGGGTGGCGATTCAACGATCGCTCTGGGTGCAATTCCTCAACTAGCTTCTCAAAAGGCAAATCTTGGTGAGCGTAAGCTCCCAGGGTTACTTCCCGCACCCGGCCCAAAAAATCTCGAAATGTCGGGTTTCCCGAACAGTCTGTTCGCAGCACTAAAGTATTGACAAAAAAACCGATTAGTGGTTCTATTTCGCTGCGGTTGCGATTGGCGATCGGCGAACCTACTACAATATCTTCTTGTTGCGAGTAGCGGTAAAGCAAAGTTTGAAATGCTGCGAGCACTGTCATAAATAAAGTCGCTCCTTCTCGCTGCGATAGCTCTACAAGTGCGTCCTTCAGCTTTTTAGGCAGTTCTAAATATTGAGTTTTCCCCCGATAATTTTGCCTAGCTGGTGCAGGGCGATCGGTAGGCAAATTTAACACAGAAATTCCGTGCAATTGCTGCCGCCAATAAGCTAGCTGAGTTTCTAATACTTCACCTTGCAGCCATTCGCGCTGCCACTCTGCAAAGTCGGCATATTGAAGGGATAATTCTGGTAGAGGAGATGGCTGTTGATTTATAAAGGCTGTATAGATAGCTTCTATTTCTCGAATTAGCACGCCGATCGACCAATCATCAGAGGCTATGTGGTGCATATTTACCAATAGAATATGCTCGGTTTCTGTCAGCCGCAGGATGGTGACTCGCATCAGCGGCCCGGTGGATAAATTGAAAGGGCGAAGAGATTCTGCTGCAGAGAGTTTTTTGGCTTCTGTTGGCCGTTGTTCTGGCGGCAAATTTTGCAAGTCTAATACTTTTAAATTAGTTTGGAAAGCCGCTGAGATCATCTGCACTGGTTGGTCTGATACCGTTGCAAAAGTGGTTCGCAAAGTTTCGTGTCGCTGCACTATTTCGTTGAAGGTTTGCTCTAAGGCTGTTAAGTTGAGGGAACCAGTT
Source organism: Microcoleus sp. AT8-A3 (assembly GCF_036705675.1). NCBI lineage: Bacteria > Bacillati > Cyanobacteriota > Cyanophyceae > Oscillatoriales > Microcoleaceae > Microcoleus > Microcoleus sp. AT8-A3. The sequence continues at coordinate 271,920 of NZ_JAUBVD010000001.1, read as the reverse complement.
AAGCGCAGTGCTGTTACTACATTATAGAAAGGGTTTTCCGGTGCGAATTGGTCGAGAAACCACAAGCGCTGCTGGGCAAATGATGCCGGAAAGACAAACACTTCGGCTTCTGAGGAAATATTCAGTTTTTCTATATCCTTTGTCAAGGAATTGTCATAAATTTCGGAGGCCATATCTGTTGCTCTTCGGGGATGGGATGTGTTAATTTTTTGATGGCGCGGGGGGGATTTTTGACCGACAGCATCCAGGATACAAGCTCGCGGATTCATTCCTTCGCAGACTCAGGACGGAGAAATAAAAAACCTGTATCCGAGAAACTGGCCCCCCGAATTTATCTCGCGCAAGTCAATGCTTCAATTCTTTAATCTAAAATCTAAAATCTAAAATCGATTGAGGGTGCGATCGCCTCTTAAAACTTTCGCGAGCAAAAGATCGGAACTGTTAAAATCATAAACCTGGGTGCAGGAGTGCGGGAGAGACGCGGGGAATAGAAACGGGGTTTCTGCCTGCAGGATCAAGTTATCCATTGAGGGGCTAGGAGTGCGACCCCCCAATCAAATTTAGTCACAGAACGGGATCTTAGGTTTGTGAGTCGGGTGCAATCGGGTGAGTTATATGCGAGAATTACCGGGAGCAATTCGTGGAGAGGTCAAGCTGTACAGCAATCCTCAATGATTTGTGTAATTCTTGTAGGGGCAAAACCCACGCCCGGTTGCCCCGATGCAGGCTGGGGTAGGCACTCTTAGCACTACCCCTACATATTTTTACTGATTTAGGATTGCTATAGTATGATTTCTAATTGCACAAAGTGTTCTTGGGGCGATTCCCGGCCGGATAGCTTTGCTTCACGCAATTTTCTCACATTTGTAGCTTAGCGACTACTATTGATTCAACAGTGTTCGCAATCTTTTAGATCAATTCACTAGAACTTGCGACCTAATTTGTCACAATACTTAAGAACACTGAACGTGCAGTTTAAATTAGAGGTTATAGGCTAATGGCGCAGCGGAACGTATACTCGTCAAAGGACGAGCCAGAGGATACACAATCAGCAGAAGAAGTCCTCCACTCAGTAATGCAAGAACTGGACGCTTTGCATCAAAATGTCAAAGGCCAGTTAAATCAAGACATTACTCGGCTGCAAACTGAAAAAAATCACCTGATTGAAGATATTGAAGACCTCCGGGAGCAATATCGCAAATTGCAGTCTCAGCAAATGGAATCTCTGTCTGGGCGATACATTCAGCAGCAGCAATTGTGGCTGAAGCAGTTGGCTCAAGTTTTGGCTCACAATTTGCAGGATTTGTTGGTGCAGCGGTTCAACGAACTCAGCGCTAATTCGGGAAATTCTCTCAGCAGCCCTATTCCCAGCGGCGAGTTCCCGATACCCTTGCCGCCGAGCAACTACGACGAACGGGCATCGCAGTTGCTGGCGGCGCTGGATGAAAGGATCGATCGCAGTTTCCAGATGCTGGAACAAGATTTAACCAGTTACGAAAGCGAGCTTTCTGTGCGGCTCAACAACATGAAAACCCTGGAACTGCAAGGGGAAGAGCTGCTACAAAATCTCGTAAACCGCATCAGGGAAGAACTCGAATCAGAAGAAGAATATCTTGAGAATCCTTTCGATGCTCAAGATTCCTATGTCGAGGAATCAACTAATTCTCTTAATTCTGTCCGCCCGCAATTTCTGCAGCCAACACCTGCGGCAACGCCGCGGGAACCCGCGCCCCAGCCTTCTTCAGCGCCTGCTGCAACTGTTAAAGCATCTTCTCAAGTACAGACAGGTTTGGTGCTGGCTTTGTCTTCGGCGGTGGTATTGTCGCTGTTTAATGTTTGTTTGAGAATTCTGATTAAAAGCAAAAATCCTCGGATGGTTTTTGGGTTGTTTGAATTTCCGGGGGTGGTGACTCCAGGTTTTGGAAATTCTTTGTTGATTTTGTTGATGCGGCTGATCGTGGTGATGGCTTTGATGCCGATATTGGCGACATTTCTGTATCCTTCTGTGTGGAAAGATATTAGGCGGTTGTTTGAGTCGGGCGATCGAGCTTTGTGGAGTAAGGTTTTAGGAAGCGCATTTTTTCTGTTTTTGTCTCAGGTTTTGATTTATTTGGCGATCGGCAATATTCCAGCCGGGATCGCGATTACGATTTTCTTTATTTACCCGATCGTCACCGTACTCGGTTCTTGGATCTTGTTTGGTTCTCGCCCCAGCACAGTCGGCTTTTTGGCGATCGTCGGGATTACCGCAGGTCTGATTTTAGCTGGGTGGCCGAGTTTTGCGGCCCCTGCTCCGGGCGGCGGCAATGTCGGGGTGGGAGTCACGGCTGCACTGGCTTCTGGGATTACCTTTGCAGGTTACGTATTGCTGACGCAAATGGCCGCAGGCAAGCTGCACCCAATTCCTTTTAGTTTAGTTAATTTCGGCGCGATTTTTGTATTTTCCTCCCTGAGTTTGTGGGTGCCACTGTCGGACAATTTTGCTCCTAAAATCGACCCAAATGTTTGGCCGGGTTTGATTGTCGGAGGCGTTGTTTTAGGGGTGCTGACGCTGTTTAGCTATCTTTTGAATAATTTTGCCATCCGGTTCGCGGGGGCAGCCTTAGCATCAGTAATTGGCACTTTAGGGCCGGCAATGACCGCACTCTTCGGTTTTCTAATTATCAATGAGAAGTTGCAGCCTGTGGCAATTCTCGGCATGGCTGTGGTGACGTTGAGCGTGGCTGCTATGAGTGTGGAACGCATAATGGCTCCTCAGAAGAAGGCTAGTTAAGGCAAGAATTTGTCCTTCATAATAGATACCAGAACCCCGACTTTTAAACATTCGGGGTTCTGGTATCTATCCCATTTAAAATCTAAAATCTCAAATCTAAAATCGACTTAACCTATGACTGCAGTTATTAAAATATCGCCCAACTTAGAGGAGTTCCTAAAACTTCCAGAAACGGAGCCACCTTGCGAATATATCAACAAAGAAATCATTCAAAAAGCGATGCCTCAAGGTGAACATAGCAGATTGCAAGGTAAGCTTTGCAATGTCATCAATCAAATAGTCGAAACACCAAAGATTGCTTATGCTTTTCCCGAGTTGCGTTGCACTTTCGGCGGTGTATCACTCGTCCCAGATGTAGCAGTATTCCGGTGGGAAAGAATTCCCTTTCTACCATCGGGTAGAATTGCTAACCGCTTTGAAATTTATCCAGACTGGGCGATAGAAATTCTTTCTCCCGGACAAAGCCAAACAAAAGTGCTTGCTAAATTACTTGCTTGTTCGCAACAAGGCACTGAATTGGGCTGGTTAATGATTCCAGAAGAAGAAAGTATTTTAGCGGTATTTCCCGGGCAAAGGGTGGAGTTTTACGAAGGTGCAACTAATTTGCCAATACTTAATGGAATTGAGTTAGAATTGACTGTCGAAACAGTTTTTAGCTGGTTGAGTTTTAGTTAAGGATCGCGAATTAAATAACTTACAATTTTAATTGTTATTGTGGGATGGGCGTCCCGCCCGTCGCCCAATTTTAATTGTTATTGTGGGATGGGCGTCCCGCCCGTCGCCCAATTTTAATTGTTATTGTGGGATGGGCGTCCCGCCCGTCCACTCATGACGGGCTATAAGAGCCCATCCCACTTTCAAGAGTGGAAGTTATTTAATTCTCATTCCTAAGTTAAAAAGTGCGCGAAGCGGATGTATTCCGTAGGGAATCGCCATTCTTAAACAACAGAAACAACCACTCGAAAACCCACAATACTAGCCTTGCAATCCGGCTGATATCTGAGGCGACACGCGCTGCGACAATTCGGAGGATGATCGTTCCAAGAACCACCCCGCAACAACCTCAGCGAAGACTCCCCGTCAGACTCCCAAACGCTACCATCGGCAGGCGCACCGTTATAATTATTGTGCCAAGAATCCGCGCACCATTCCCAAACATTTCCGTGAAAATCGTACAATCCGAAAGCATTAGGTTTAAAACTGCCAACATCTGTCGTTTGAAAGCGATAAACTCCCTTGGGCGCGTCAGCGTAATTAGAATTTCCGTTGTAATTGGCTAACTCGCTGGTAATCGTTTCCCCAAAATGAAACGGCCCCGTAGTTTGCCCCCGGCAAGCATATTCCCATTGGGCTTCGCTAGGCAAGCGATAATTCTTACCAGTTTTGCGAGAAAGTCGATCGCAAAACTCCACAGCCTCGTACCAAGATACATTTTCTACTGGTCGATTTGCACCTTTAAAACGGGCAGCATTGGGATTGAGAAATATTTTAATTTCCGGCAGCGCCGCCACTGCTGTCCACTGGGCCTGAGTGACTGGAAATTTGCTAATATAGAAAGAGCCTAAAGTTACTGGGTGCTGAGGTTTTTCGTCGCTGTCACCCCGCTCTTTTGGAGAACCCATGAGGAAAGTACCGCCAGGAACTGATACCATTTCCAGCAGTGTACTGTTCCCAAGATGTTCTTCAAAAAAACGCGCTTGACCGCTGTAAACATTAGTTGGCTTCCCGCGCTTGTCTACTGTCACCACTTGAAATTCAAAAGTGCTTTTGACAGCGGTAATTCTCTGTGCTGCCTTGTTCTGAGGCGGATTGGTGTTAGATTTTTCCCTCAGATAGACAGAGATATTGCTGTTGATTTGCCCGCTTTGATTGAGCGGGGTATTGATGGCAAGTTGTCCTCCCTTTGTCCGAAAAGAATTTAGAGCAAGTTGTCCTCCATTGGCACAATGGGGTTGGGGAGGTAAAGAATAGAGATTTAAAGCTTTGATTACTTCATCAGCAGATTGATATCTATTTTTGAGATAATCTTGAATTAATTTGTCTAAAACATTTGCCAACTCGCTGCTGATTTTTGTGCCTGCTGGCAACCGTTCTCTCCAAATCCAGCCGCCGTTTATCGGGTCATAAAGGTCATCGGAACCGTCAACTTTTGGCAAACATTGAGTTAGCAGTCTCAGGCAAGTTATTCCCAAACTGTACAAATCGCTGCCGGGGAAAACTTGACCGCGCATTTGTTCTACCGGCGAATATCCGGGCGTTCCTACCGTCGTGCCTACTTTGCTCATCAGCGAGCCCGTCACTTGTTTGGAAATGCCGAAATCTATCAAAACTAACTCTCCCCGCCCTCCCCTTCGGAAAGCTGAATTCCGAAAATTTCCCGCCTTTGGCAGGGATGAGCTAACAGAGGTGCGGCGCCGCATGATATTCTCAAGTTTGATGTCTCGATGAATGACATTGCGATCGTGCACAAATTTCAAAATCGGCAGTACATCTGCCAACAACTGCCAAATTTTTTCTTCGCTAAAAACGCCCTGCTGAGTTAATTCTGCTAGTAAAGTTTGCCCCTCAATCAACTCTTGTACTAAATAAAGTCGCTTGTCTTGTTCAAAATAAGCAATTAATCGAGGAATTTGGGGATGTTCGCCGAGTTCGTAAAGTCGTTTCGCTTCTTCTTTAAACAATTGTGCGGCTTTTTCAAGTGCTGAGGTTCCTTGAAATTGGGGTACAAACTGCTTAATTACGCAGGGATCGTCCATGCGATCCGTATCTACCGCTTCGTAAGTTCTGCCAAATCCCCCTTCGCCCAACAGTCGAATCACGCGGTAGCGGTTTCTGAAGAGAGGCGTGAGGTCGGACTTGCCGCAACTTTGACAAAATTTAGAGTTGTCTGGATTGAAAGGATTAGAACATCTGGGATTAGAACAGTAGAACATATCTGGGAAGAAATGATCCGGTTAAGATGATGATATATCTTTTTGGCTTCCTCCAGGAAGACTAGCAATTCATAATTAATTATTGACAATTGACGGTAGGGAGGGCATTACCCCCCGCTTGTGTAGCCCCAATGGAGAAAGTAGAAGGCAGAATTTAAAATCCGTATCAATCCAAAGAAAGAGATTTGAAGGCAAAAAATGGCAGCCCGATCGACCGATTTTAGCAACCCGCTTACCGCCGATATTCGTCTGGGGCTTGCGGGGAATTTTTTTACAGAGGGCAGTATGGTACAACTCGGCAGAATTTTACCAGATCGTCCTTAAAGGCGATCGGGGTAATTTCAACTTGAAATGTCATATTTATGCTGCATTTCACAAACTTTCCGCATCCTGTTAAATAAGTTTATTTCTAAATAATTTGACTGCTAAAATAACTGATAGAAACAGAACACAGCATGATACTGATACTATTGTTTCTTTGATATTTGGTGATATAAATACAATAAATCCCTCCTCTTTAATCAGGGCAGAGAAGCTTGAGACACAAAATGGCATGAGATATAACCTAAATGCCTGCCAACGATCTCTTTTGCCTTTACTAGAAGAAACACTTAGCATCAGACCCGTACCGATTACAGCACTTATACCAATTGAATTGATCCATATCTTAACCGAAGGGTCAAAATGAAAACAAACTACTATAACATACCAAATGAGATAGCACCAGAGAATAGCTTTATCTAATTGGATTTCGCAAAGATATTGAATCAACCATTTCATGGCTATAAAAATGCTTGGATTTTTTCAATCTAACTGATGAATACAACCCGGTGAATTGAAGAATTAGGGATGGAGAGCAAAAGAGTTTTCTAACGAGACAAGTTGATACCCCGCATCGGCTGGTGACACAACTGAGATAAAAACCAATGGCTCATCACCGTTGTTGAATACTCCATGTACACATCCGGTATGAGCGACTACAACATCCCCAGCAGCGATCGACTTCGTAGTGCCTGCTTTGTCCAAATAGTAGTCTCCCTTCCCGGTTAAAACAGTCCAAGTGTCTTGCCCGTTGGGATGGGTGTGCGCGGGGATTGCCTGACCTGGCTTGATATACCAGGCGACAACGACAGCCTCCTTAGATTCGGTAACGATCGAGCGAACAGGCTCTCCCTCAGTCGGTTGAAAGAATTTAGAACTGCTGAATATCCTAGTTGTACTCATCTTTGCATCACTCTTTGAAAGACTTCTAAGGTGATTGTCTCACCGATCGCCTACAAAGAACTGTCTCACCGATCACTTTACGGAAACTTAACTCAGAGCAATAAACCCGCTCAAATCACAACTTGTAAGGAGCGCGATCGTCTTTTCCCAAGAGCGCACCGAGTACAAGAATAACGCTAGAAACTAACGATCGCACGCTCATTGAAAAGCGATCGACAAATCAGGTAATTTTGAAGTATTGGGTATTGCGATCGCGACCTAACTCTTACCGTGACTTGTTCTGCCGCTGTCAACTACAAGCTCTGACAATCTTATTTCTGGGCGGATTTGTTAAACAGTTTGGACGCAGCACCTCTCAAAATGTGCGGTAGTAACTTTGGGCCCGGCAAGAAGACAATCCCTAACTGCTGCATTAATCCAAGTGCATCGCCCTGCCCCCAATGCTCCGCGATTTTGCCGTTCTCGACTCGATCGATGTGCATAATCGCCAAGCTGATTTGTTTGCCCGTTGGCGGCAGACCCTGAAATTCTCCGAGGTGTGTTGCTGTGAAGGTTCCCCACGTCACTACTTTATCGCCTGCAACCAGAACCTCATCAAAAACGTGTTTACCCTGACTGAAAGCTAGATAAAATGACATCCCGAACTGCTTGAACTCCTCCCCGTCCAATGGCTCCGGGATTCCCGCCATGCGAGCAATAAAATTCGGCGCTAGAAGTTCTAAGGCTTGTTCCATTTTGCGATCGTCGAAGGCTTTGTAGAACTGGAGAACGATTGCTTTGTTTTGGTCGCTCAGCATACAGAATTTTGTTTTGAACTAAATTGTAACGCAATGATTGCGAGAACCCGATCGAAATATCGAGCCGACTTCAACACGCTGCCTCGACACTCATCTTCAACATCAACTCACTTCACGCAATAATCGATCGCTTCATATCACGTCCGATCGACCAAATTCATCTTCAAAATAACCGATCGCTGGGAATTCTCTACAAACTGTTTGCCACATTCCTTACAGCGATAGCACTGCTTCCCCCGTCGATAACCGTTTTTGGACAACTGCTCCGATCGACAATGAGGACATTTCATTACTTTCATTACATGACTCGATCGACTTTCCCCCACATATGGCTCTAAATACGACACCAACAAATCCTCAATCTGCCCTACGAGTTGTTGGCGATACTGTCGATCGGGGTTCCGAAGTGCCGACAGAATGACAGCATTACTGCTGTGAACGCAAACCTCTGCTAACAGGCTGCATTGCGCCTCCCCCAAGCTGGGATTTCTCTGCTGCAAAAGACTTGCCATAAAGTCGATCGCTTCCTGAGTCATACTTTCATCGATCGACTGGAAAATCTCGCGCGCTATATAAAACTGCACGAACACCACCCGCGATACAGGCTGTTCAAACATCTCTGCAACAGCAGTGACCAGGGTATGGATCATTTCGCGCAGCGGTAACTGAACGATTTCCGACGTGTTCGCCTGCGCCCACATCGCCTTGACCCGATCGGCATGACGCAGTTCCATTGCATTAAAAATGGCAGCTTTATCAGGAAAAAACTGATACAGAGAACCGATGGCTGTCCCTGCTTTTGCTGCAATTAGATGGGTAGTCGCCTCCCAATAGCCCACCTCGTCAAACACTGCTGCTGCTGCATCCAAGATTTTTTCGACTCTTTCTTTACCCCGCTGCTGTTTCGGTTGACGGCGCAAACTGCTTGACGAATGCGAATCTTCTGTCATATTCTAGAAAAGCGACAAATCTCTCACAATTTTAGGTCTAAAGGAGAACACCATGCAGTCTATGCTTCCCGGTGCGCCTTGGTTGTTGGCACACAAATCGATGCTGACAGCGAACCAGCCTCGCAAAATTTCCTTGTACGGCACCGACTATGTGATGTGGAAAGATCCTGCCGGAACCATCCATGCCTTGCCCAATGCCTGTCCGCACATGGGAGCAATGCTGTCGGAAGGATGGTGCGAAACCGAAGGCGATCGCCCAAGCGGTGTTGTCTGCCCCTTCCATGCCCTGAAATTTGATGCGGGCGGCTGCACCGTATTGCCCGGATCGAATCAGAAAACTTTGCCCTTACTGAAACCGTTAGATTTGATTGTTCAAGATGACTTCATTTGGTCTTACGGGGAATACCAGCCGCAAGTCCCCATTCCCAACGTACTGAATGAAATCGCCGAAACTTACTACTTCATCGGGCATACCGCCGATCGCAGTATCGAGACAGATTTGCTGACAATGCTGCTGAATATGCACGACTACAACCATCAAAACGGCACCCACCGGGACTTGTTTAGAATTACCGATGTGGAATTTCATCAATTCATTGATGAGGGACATCAATCCCATGCGTTTTACGATATGCCGACGGCCCCTTACAGTTTGGCAGAAAAGCTCAGAAAGCCAGATTTGTGGTTGCTGCCGAGCACCATTAAAGCTCACTTAGAAAATCATTTCCCATCCCTAGTAATTTTTCATGGAGAAATGCCATTCGGCAAAGCTGCACAGTGTCATATATTCGTACCAGAAGCCGAGAATCGGACGCGGACTTATATTTTGCTGTTCGGTCAAGCAAAGCATCCTCTATTTAAGGTGTTGGGGGGAACGTATCTCAATTTTGGTAAAGTTGTCGTCGATCAAGATGCGGATATTTTAGGAAAAATTTATCCCGATACGCCTCAGAAAATTAAACTCAATAATGAAGTGGGGATGGATTGGGTGCGGCGCAATTTTGAAAGCTTCCCTAGTGTGAGGGAGCCTAATCTTTCCAGGTAGACAGTGAAGATGCCTTCAGCATCCTACTAGGTCGATACCTAAGAGCTCAATACGCAGGCTTATTTCCCCAGAGCGTTCAGAGCCTTGCGGAAAACGATCTTGTCCTCGCCCGCCTTGTAGAACTCGCGGATTCTTGCTTCCTCGTCGTAACCGCTCTTGCGATAGAACGATCGAACGTACTCGAAGCTCTCCAGTCCCGATGTTTCCACGAGCAGCACGCGCTCGCCCCGCTGGGCCAACATCTGTTCGACGTGGGTTAGCAGTGCCGTACCGCGTCCTTGCTGCTGACGATCTGGACAGACGGCAATTAGATATAGATTCCACGTCCCCTGGGTCATTCGTTCCGGCGCAACATACGCGACCCCCACCAGCCCGCCGTCATCGTCGGTGAGCCAGATGTCTTGGCTATTTTCGCCGTCGAAGTAGTCTGCCAGCATGAGGGCGAGTTCTTCGGTCTCGTGTGGCTCGAATCCAATTGCCTCAACTAAGGCGATTAATGCAGTCGTGTCATCGGGCGCGATCGGGCGAATCATAGCAAACTCCGTGGGTATGCAAAATAGGTCAGCCACTGAAGGTAATATTACAACAGTAGTCGATGGCATTGGCACTGGTGTGGTGATCTGTCCCGAGCAGTTCTGTGCAGAGCAACAACAATACCTCGTGCGGCGACATATAGCGGTTCGAGCGAAAGATGAGGTATGAATGACAGCTTATATAACCACTGAAACGTATAGGGCCGGGGCCCAACTACGTCCGCGAATCTTTCTGAGAAAGGCTATATCAATGCTTTACTAACATCATCTTGAATACCGAAGTCCTAGAAACTAAAAGGGCGATCCAATAGCTGCAAGCAACGATGGAGCACGCTCATTGAGCGCGCGATCGACCACAGTTAATTTTGAAGTATTGGGTATTGCGATCGAGTGTTGGAAACTACAATTCATCAAATGAATGATTAGATATTACTTTGTAGTTTGGGGCAACAATTGATTTAGTGCACCACACAAGTATCCCTTCACGGTGTCCCTACTTGCAGTCACGCCACTGGGAAGAGTAAAAATCATTTCGACATTTAATAGATTTCCGTCGGCTGAGGCAAAAACATCGATCGGCAAAGCCCGCTGAAATGCTGTTGCGGGATTTTCGGCTTTCATGACACCTAAGTTCAGATCCGTGCTGAGAGTCTTGATGCCCTCGCGCGCCAAAATTGGTCGTAATTGGGAAAATGCTCTCTCTATCGATAACCCCTCAACCTGAACACGTGCAGAAAAGGCGGAACCATTCAAAAAGTCCCCCTTTTTTTGAAAGCTTTCCTCGCAGGTTGTGGCAACAGCGGGGGTGGCTAAACATATGAGAGCTAGAGTTAGTACAAGCGATCGCATATTAGCTTAGTTATGAGAATGAAACGAAACAATCATCAAGATTATGATGAACCATCATAGGAGGGTTTGGCAAGCGATGCAAATACCTTCGATGGTTTTTAGCATGAGTTGCAGTCTGGTTAGTATTCGCTGCTATTATAGCAACTATAGAAACTAGAATAATTAAGGGTAAAGACTAAAAGAGCGATCGTACTTAGGATCGCGAATTAAATAAATTCCGCAAGGAAAGTGGGATGGGCGTCCCGCCCGTCATGAGTGGACGGGCGGGACGCCCATCCCACAATAACAATTAAAATTGTAAGTTATTTAATTCGCGATCCTTAGTTATAATTTGTCCGCACCCAGCCCAACGCAGTGAAGGGAAGCAATCGCCACCATCTGAGATTGCGACACGAGCGTGAACAAAGACAAGTGATTAGCCGAACATGATCAAAAATGTCACTAAAATCATTGAGGAAACAGGGCTGGGGCAAGCCAATGTTTCCCAGCACCTCAAGATTTTGACCCCGGCAGGCATCGTTCAACAGCAACCGCAGGGAGTCAGTGTTTACTATCAAATCACTGACCCGATGATTTTGAATATATGCGAACTTGTGTGTCAGAAGCTCGAAACTCGATTGCAAGAACAGTCACAACAGTTAAAAAAGCTCGACAGATTGCGTCAACTCTAACCGCGCTCGCGTTGGCTGCAAGTGCTGTGTGCGATCGAGAGTCGTGCTAAAAATGTCACTATATCTAACTATCTGCACGCTTGTAATTCATCACCAAATCCAACCGCGATAAAGAACTTGTCGCTGATTCCCGCACATAAGAATCCACCGATTCATCATTCGCAAATGTGGTCAGAACTTCTACACAACGGCTATCGCCCACAGAAGCAAGAGCATTCACGATCGCCACTTGTACCGCCACATTATCCGTTGTATTCAGCGACTCCACCAAAATCTCAAAAGCAGACGAACCCATCTGCCCCAAGGCCATCACAGAAGCAATATTAACCACAGGATTCGGATCTTCGATCGCCTTTTTTAATCCCTGCAAGCCCGCTTCAGGAAACGGCAACTCTGGATAATTAATCGCAATTTGTGCCAATACCTTCGCCGCACTCCCTCGCACAGTCACATTATCACTGTTTAACAATGCGTCCACCACCGATGGCACGGCATCTTCACCAATCACGCCCAAGGCTTTTACCGCCGCCCGACGATAGGTGACATCTTCTTCATCTAAAATGCCCACCAGTCGAGAAATTGTATTTTCATCGCGGGAATCGGCAATTTCAAACATTGCCCGATCGCGCAGATGAGGGTTCGGGTGTTTTAGTTGTTCAAACAAAGCATCTGTTGTCATGGTTTTTGGGGTTTTAGGTGTTTTGATTAAGCTGAATTAACAATCCTGGGCGCATAAATATCAAAGAAACCGGGTTTTTTACCAGTATTAAAGGCAGGGATACAATATTGTCGTAAAAAAACCCGGTTTCTGCCTCCCGTCCTAAATTAAGATAGTTCGGATGTTACACAAGTATGAGCATCTACTTTAGCTCGAACCAACCAATCTTGGTCGGCCGCAGCAATTTCATAACCGCTGACATCACCAAGTTTTTCTAGTGCCATTAATGCAGCATACTTCAAATCCCAGATTTTAGTTTCCAGACAGATTTTCAATTCGGGAATAGCACGTTGTTCTCCCAGTTCCCCCAGGGCGATCGCCGCCGCTGCACGGGATTTCTGAAACTGGGGTTGGGAGTGATGCAAAGCTTCCAATAACAAATCGTAGGCGGGAGAATGTTTTAACCAACCAAACAATTTTACCACATGAAAATGCGCTCCATAGTCATTATTTGCTTCTTCAGCAAAGGTAGCAAACAGGGCGGCTGGTGCATCCTCTGAGTAATTTTCTAGTATAGTTTTAGCTGCTAGATAGCAACGTCCAAAATCTGTTTCGTATAATTGGCGAATCAAAAACGGTAAGTCGGGTAATTTTTCATAACTATGTATTAAATCTAAATCTGCTGGATAGTCTCTTAATGTTTGTTCCAAATGGGGTTTAATGTTAGCAAATGTCAGGATTTTCTCAGCAATTCCTGCTTCTGCTAACATCCTAATTCCTCTGAGTCTAAAGACTAAAGATACCGGACATCTGGCAATATTTGGAATTGCATCGTAGTAACGCGCATCTATCAAATCCTGAATAGATAATCTGCGCCCCAGGACATTTTTGTGTTGCAACATCGCGACAACTTTTCCCATTTGAGAAAAGTCTCTGGTTAAGCGACAAATTGCGGCGATCGCAGCACTAGCAGTCGGCGGGTCAATATCATCGACAAATCTGCGAATTCTGGCTACGGCTGGCTGATAATCTAATTTAGTTAGGGTGTGGATAATTACCCGGTAGGTTTGTCCCGGTTTGTCGAGCAATTGAGCAACTTCTGCTAAAATATCGGCATCTTGAGTGCCAATTTCGCCGATCGCCCAAACGGCATTTTCCACCGTGTAGCAGTCATCATCGGCCAGACAGGTGCGAATCACCGGCAATGCTTGCACAGCTTGCAATCTTCCTAATGTTTCCACCGATTTGCGGCGCACAATCCGGTTTTCCAGCACCGGATCGGTTTGTTGTACTGCTCGCATCAGTGCTGCGATCGATCGATCACTTGAGAAATTGATCAAGTGAGAAGCAGCTATGTAGCGGGAATCCTCTTCGCCGATTTCAGCTTGGGGCGTATCTAAAAGGGCGATCGCCTGGTCTTCCGTTAAATTAAAAAAACTAAAAAAGCGTTTATCCATAAAATTAGCAGTCTGCAATAACTATAATATGATATGCCTATTAAAACACAATAACAAGCCTAGGAATTCTTTACCCTTACCTCACCAAAATCGGTAAAGCAACGAGCCAAGAGTTCCTAGACTTGTCGGGTAAAAACTACCCAGTCACGACATTACAAACCTGTCAGTTAATTAGGACAGGGAGTTGATCGCGTAGTCAAGAAGAGCATTGTACTCAGTCAAAGCTTGAGCAGACAAATCGCGAGGAGCGCAACCGCGGTTGCGAGCAAAGCTCAATGCTTCAACGTAAGGAGCAGTAGGCAAGCCCAAAGCGCGATAAACTTCGCGTTGACCAGCAATACCCCATTCATCCAGAGGGCCTGTGCCGCCAACAACTAAGCAATATTGAACCAAGCGCAGGTAGTGCTTGATGTCGCGATGGCATTTTGCTTTGAAAGTATCGGTGGAGTTAGCTTGACCTGCTTCGTTCAAGTAAGGATACTTTTTGATGCAAGCATCATAAGCTTCTTTAGCAACTGCGTCGAGGTTGTTGCCTAGTTTTTCGGCAGCTTCTAAACGAGCAGCAGAGCGTTGGATAGAACCTTGAACTGATTCTAAATCTGAGGTGCTAGGGAAGCGGCCTGCTGCATCAGCAGAGGCAATAGCGGTGGTGAGAACTGATTTCATTTCCTAAAACTCCTAAAGTGATTTTGACGACAGTGAGCGTAGTTTCAATTTTGCTGAGCGACTTGCGATTAGCAACTGACTAGCTCAGTGCAGAAATGATGCGATCGAAGTAGCTGGAAGCTTCAGCAACGAGGCTAGCACAACGATCTTCTACTACAGGACTGCCCATTTTGCGGAGCTTAGCACCAGCAAATTTTTCGCTGGGATTGTCTTGGATGTGAGCGGCGGCTTGAGCCTTCATGATTTGAACGGCACGCACGGTGGAGGTAGTGGGCACGCCCAAAGCTGCGTAGGTTTCTTTCAAACCATTCAAGCAACGGTCATCAAGAACTGAAGCATCACCAGCCAACAAAGCATAGGTGACATAGCGCAAAATGATTTCTGCATCGCGCAAGCAAGCAGCCATGCGGCGGTTAGGATAGCAGTTACCACCAGCTTGAATCAAGCCTTGGTTTTCGCAGATCATACCGGCAACAGCATCAGAAACCATGCAGCTAGCGTTGCTGGCGATCGCGTTTACAGCATCCAAGCGTCTGTTGCCGCTGGCAACGAAAGCTCTCAGGGCACTGATATCACCGACGGTGGAGGTGCTGGCATCGGCTGAAACTACAGCTCTTGAAAAAGCGTCAAGCATTGAGTTCTCCTTAACTTAGAAAAATTATTTCTGATTTCAGTTGGTCAACTGGGTGACTAACTTAATGGTTTTGAATATATCTGTGGGGTGTTGCCTCTGTCTCATTCCTGAGAAACAAAGTAACAATTTGTTACTTTTGTGGCTAAAAGCACTTTTTTTCGTGGACAGGGGCGCCAAAAGCGGAGTTCTGAAGACAAGAATATTTTGGCTCTTGCCCCTGTACAATGTTTTCCATGAACAATATTAAGCAGTTTGTTGAAAATTCTCTAGGACGGTGGCGATCGCAGCGCAGCGCCCATCATTTGACTTTCAGACACTTTGAAGCTGTGCAGTCAGTCATTGATATCGTTGCTATCTCACCGGGCGATCGGGCAGTAATCGAACTCTGTCAATTGTATAGTGTTGACCCATCCCAAGCAGTCATGCCTTTTCAAATGAGTTGGGAGGGTGAGTCAGATTGGGATGAGAATTCTGAGGTTAAGGGAAGTTGTATTCTTGTACCAATCCCCGATCCAAATATACCTAATCGCGGTAAGTTATTACGAGATCAAGGTTATGCTGAAACTATTGCCGCAGCAGGTGACTATCATATCGCAGAGGATGGAACTTTTGTGCTTTTGACTAGCTACGAACACGCCGCAGCGGAAGAAAAAATCTGGTTTGCTAATCCTAATTTACGGTTTCG
Source organism: Microcoleus sp. AT8-A3 (assembly GCF_036705675.1). Classification (NCBI taxonomy): domain Bacteria; kingdom Bacillati; phylum Cyanobacteriota; class Cyanophyceae; order Oscillatoriales; family Microcoleaceae; genus Microcoleus; species Microcoleus sp. AT8-A3. Next base: position 256,045 of record NZ_JAUBVD010000001.1, on the reverse strand, counting down.
TGTTTCCCTAATTAAAACCAGTGGAGGAAGTGGAGTAGTAACGGCATCATTTTCCTCAGAGATTCGTTCGCTGTCAGGCAATTAGTGAATTGCTAATTGCTATTAATAAACTTTCTTCTACCTTCTCCTTAGCTTATGAATTCCGTTAAAAGCAATGATTTAATCACTTTAGCTCAGTGGATGGCTGGGGATTTTAGTAACTATCAGCAATCTTTTGATAACCCACAACAATTTGCCCATATTCGGATATTTTTTCGTCCCTTACCCTTTGAATTTTTCAATGCCATTGGCTTTTACTCTGAACAGGTTTACGACCACGATCTCTGGACTCCCTATCGTCAGGGAGTTCATCGCTTAATTGACCAGGGAGATCGGATTTATATTGAAAATTATAGCCTCCAAGACCCCATACAGTACGCCGGAGCCGCACGAGAATTAAGCATTCTCAAAACTATTAAACCAGATAGTCTGCAACGACGCTATAACTGTTCCATGATTTTTCAACGAGACGGCGAAATGTTTCGAGGCAGTGTGGAACCTGGAAACCTTTGTCTCATCGAAAAAAGAGGTTGTTCCACCTACCTAGTCAGTGATGTCGAAATTACAGAAAAAACTTGGAGTAGCCTCGATCGAGGTCTGGACGTGAATACCCATCAACAGGTTTGGGGGTCGGCTTTTGGTTCTCTACAGTTTGAAAAGCGTCAAAGTTTTGCCACTGAGTTACCTCACATCCCATAACTTATCGGCGTAATAATTTCAAGTCACATTCGGTATATATTACAACAATTAACGACGTATTACAGAAAAAACATTGTAGGAACAGAGTCAGAGCCAAAATATCAACCTCTTTGTGTAGTACAGATAAGCTCGCCCAGCGCAGTTTGTGTTAAGTTATGTAAAGTTTTCTAATAGAACGTCTAAGTATGGTAGTTTCTCATGTAATACAATTGTGGAGATTTTTTCAATGGTTTTTGGACCTGCATCTCGACTTGGAGTCAGTTTATTTGAAGAAACACCCCGTTTAGAACTAATTCCAGGACGTTCACAAGAAGAAGTAGAAACCATTATTCGTGCCGTTTACCGGCAAGTTTTGGGTAATGCTTACGTCATGGAAAGTGAACGGGCGACGATTCCTGAATCCCAATTCAAAAGTGGTGAATTCAGTGTGCGCGAATTTGTCCGCGCTCTGGCAAAATCAGACGCTTACCGCTCTCGCTTTTTCGATACTTGTCCTCGCTATCGGTTTATAGAACTCAATTTCAAACATCTTTTAGGTCGGGCTCCTGATGGCTTAGAAGAAATGAGAGGACATAGCACCATTCTAGATACTGAAGGCTTCGAGGCAGAAATTGATTCTTACCTCGACAGCGATGAATACCAAAATGCCTACGGGGAAAATATCGTTCCCTATTTCAGAGGCTACAAAACCCAGCCAGGACAAAATATGGTTGGGTTTACTCATATGTTTGCTCTCTTGCGGGGAGCTTCCAGTAGCGACCTCAAGGGCAGTCTTTCTGGAAAAACCCCTGTTCTGAATAAATTCGTGATTCAGCAAACCCCCCTACCCATAGTTCCCCCTTCAGGTGGTGCAGTTGGAGATGGTTGGGCATTCCAAGAATCTGGTATCAATTCCCGTACTCGTGCTGGATTAGGCGCCTCAGCAGAAGGCAAAGTTTATCGCATTACTGTGACTGGATATCGTTCTTCAGCAACGACTGTGATGAACCGAGTCTCTAAATTTCGCTCTAGCAATCAAGCCTATCTCGTACCATTTGATAGGCTCTCGCAAGAATATCAACGCATCCACAAACAAGGCGGCGTAATTTCCAGCATCACTGCTGTCAACTAACAACCGCTCAAACTTCTGCCTTAACGACTTGGGGAATTATCTCCCTGAGCGTGTCTTTCACAATCCCTAATTCTCTGTTTTGAAGCGTTATTTATTCTGAGGAGAAAGTCAATGAGTGTCGTTTTAGATGCGCCAGTAGAACTTTGGCCTACCAGCAGTTCCGATGATAAACAGGCGGTAATTCGCGCTGTTTACAAGCAAGTATTGGGCAATCCCCATGTCATGGAAAGTGAACGCCTGACCATTGCAGAATCCAAGTTGTGCGATGGCACGATAACGGTACGAGAATTTGTCCGCGCTGTGGCTAAATCTGACTTTTATCGCAGTCGGTATTTTGAATCCTGCGCTCCTTACCGCTTTGTCGAGCTAAACTTCAAACATTTGTTGGGTCGCGCTCCTTTAGCTCAAGAGGAACTTTCTGAGCATATTTGTCGGTGTACCCAAGAAGGCTACGAGGCAGAAATTGATTCTTATCTCGATAGTCCAGAATATCAGGAAAAATTTGGCGAGAATACCGTTCCTTATTATCAAGGAGCAAAAAGTCAAGTCGGACAAAAGCAAGTCGGCTACAATCGCACCCTTTCCCTGTATCAAGGTTATGCAGGAGTTGATAGTGCTTTTACCGCTTCTCGCTTAGTAGATTTTGTGGCTGGCAATAGCGGTAACAAGATTACTCTACCAACAACAGGCGGTCGGATCAGTGCTTACAAAGATGCCACCGAAAAGACATTCAAGATTTTAGCGAAGGGGTCTAAATTTGATAGTCCTCGCCGACTAAGTAACACTGAATATCTTGTATCCGGTGCGAATATGACTCCGCAAATTCAGCGCATTCATCGTGCAGGCGGCAAAATTGTCAGCATCACAGAAGTTGCTTGAAGCCTAAAGTGATTCGCGGGTAGAGAAGTAAAGATTTGCTTCTCTACCCTCTCGGAAACAATCGCAATTTTTATCTTATCAGCCTCGCAAATATGAAAGCGATAACGATAGGAACAGATAGTTTTTCTGTCCCTCAATAACAGATGTGTTCGCCTCATTCAAGTTATTTCAACCAACAGCAACTTTTTTTTACACTCTCAATCAAACTTTAATTAACGTTAGGAAAAAATAATGTCCAGTTTAACAGCAGCTTTCGTCAGTGACCCAGTAGAACTGCGATCCAATGCAACGGAAGACGATTTACAAGTCGTCATTCGTGCTGCTTACCGACAGGTGTTAGGAAATGCTCACCTGATGGAAAGTCAGCGTCTCACCAGTGCTGAATCTTTGCTTCGCAATGGTGATATTACGGTGCGTGAATTTGTCAGACAAGTCGCAAAATCAGACCTTTATCAATCTCTCTTTTTTAACACCAATTCTGCCTATCGGTTCATCGAGTTAAACTGCAAGCATTTACTTGGTCGCGCTCCTTTAGAACAGAAGGAGATTTCGGAGCACGTCCAAATTTGTAACGGTCAAGGCTATGAAGCCGAAATCGATTCTTATATCGATAGTGACGATTACAGCCAGAACTTTGGCGAGAATATTGTGCCTTATCCTCGGAGCATTCGCAGCCAAACAGGTATCAAGAATGTCGGGTTTAATCGGATGCTGTCTTTGCTGGGAGGATCAGCTACTAGCGATAGCAGTAATCAAGCTCAATTAATTGCTACGGTTGCGAGCAATCTGCCTCAGAAAATCAAACTTTCTAGCGTTGCTAACAGTGGAGCCTCTAGCACAACTGGTAAACGTTTTCGGATTACTGCTGCTAAGTCTGGTGGTGCTAAGGTCAGAGTGAGCAATATCAGCTATGAAGTCAGCTATGCTCAAATGTCTAAGCAAATTAAAAATATTCAGAAAATGGGAGGAAAAATTCTCAGTATTACTGAAGTTGGCTAAATTTACCTAGACTTCACCTTTGTCTTCATTGAAGTTTGGTATCTCCTGCTTTCTATAGAGCGAGTTTATTATTCGCTCTTTTTCTTCTATGTAACACTTGAAAATAAAAATAAATCACTCAGTTTTCAAGCTGAGGATCTGAAAAATGCTACCCCCAATAGCTTGTAAAAAAATTCAGGCTTGGATCAGAAGTCGTCACCTAATTTTTTGCGGTCAATTGCTAGTTTTTGAAACTTTAGACTATCCAGCAGTTGAGCGATTTGAGGAATGTGTTAACAGTCTAGGAGGGTGCTTAATTTCTGTTGAACCAGCCAAACGACTTTGGATGGGAAATCATCGACAAGTGATTCTCTATCAGGCTAAAGCCAGTTTGCATACACCTCATCATGAACTGCGGCAATATTGGTTCAAGTACGGCTGTTTTCAGACTCGATTCGATCAAAGAGCTTAGCTATAACAACCGCCAAGGTTATTAATTATTAAAATATCTTTGGTTATTTGCATAATTAGGAACTTTTTGGTTAAAATAAAGAAAAATTATACTTTGTTGTAGTTATGGATATTCACGAAATCGAAACCTCTCTGAACAATCCTGATTTTCAGTATCGACTCAAGGCAGTCGCGGCTCTCAAGGATTATCAACCAGAGATTGCCGTTCCCTTGCTCAAGGGCAAACTCGATGACCCGGAGTTCTTAGTACGTTCCTTTGTCAGCAGAGCATTTGGGACACAACAAACCGCTGAATCCTTCGCCGCATTGCTCCAAATCATGAAATTTGATAATACGCCGAATGTGCGAGCTGAGGCTGCTAATTCTCTTTCGCTTTTTGGTCGATGTGCTGCATCTCATTTAGTCTCGACTTTTTTTCAGGATGACCACTGGTTAGTTCGTCGTAGTATTCTGGCTGTTTTGGTTGATATGAAGTGCGAAAGCGAACTCTTTGAGGTCTGTATGGAAGCCTTAGCTGGCGAAGATATGGCCACCCAGGAAGCGGCTGTGGATGCACTTGGTACATTAGCCGGAACTAATCAGGAACAGGCTGCACTTTCTCAGTTATTAATGCTGGCTAATTCTGAGTATGAACGTATGCGTCAGCACGTCGCATCTGCTTTGCAGAATTTTGATGCTCCGCAGGCTAAGGAAATTTTAGGTCAACTTAGGCAAGACTCAAATCATCGAGTTGTTGCTACTGCTTTAGAAAATCTGCTTTAGACAATAAATAGTAAGGAAGTTGATTAAGCTTGACTAAAAGTTTTTAACCCACTGATTAAATGGTCAAAAGAGAGACTCAATAAATCCCGGTCTTCAGAATTAAAATGCTGCAAGCTAACTTTTTTCAACTGTTCTAGTCCACAAAGCATCGCCGAAACAGGAACCCGCAATTCTTGATACAGTAGCTCCATATTTTTGAGCCCTTCTGGGCTAGTAAATTGAGGATTGTTACCTGCAATTCCATAGGTGATACACCGTAGGAACTGCCAAAAATCTCGCCAACAGGCTTCAGCACGTTCGGGAGGATAAAGGTCATTACCAGGCTCAGTGATATCGGGAAAGTCCGCTAATACCTTTTTCCTCGCATCAGCAACAATATCAGGAGCTCGATCTCGCAATAATCTGGCTTTTTCTAGCATTAAAGAGAGATGAGGGTGAATATTTTCAATGCGTTCTAAATCCTCATCTGTGAGATATCGACTTTGATTGTCAGCATCTTGAAAAATGGCAATTACTTCATCTGAATATAAATTTTTCCAAGTTGCAAAACTGACAATTCTCGCTTGAGGAATTAATTGTTTGGCTCTTTCACTTAATTGCATATTTATTAAATTACACTAACTTAATTTACTAGGATAGACTAAAATTATGAGCGAAGGAGTTAAGATTTATTACAAATGCAGCCGTTAAATGATGGTTGGTACAGGGCTTTTCTGGGAAATCCTGAGTGTACAACAGATTTTTGTAACGAAATATTACTTTGTTTGTCAAATACAGAGACAAGATTTAAGGTAATCCCTTATGATCTTGTTTTGAGGGAAAGATTGAAGGAGCTAGATTTTAATCTATGTTTAAGCCGTTTCAGGAATTCTTAGAAAAAGAACTGTTTGGACGTTTTGCTCTAGAGAGTCGTCCCATTCCCTCTGGGTTGGAATCGGTGGTGAGTGAAAGAGGCAAAAATCCTGCCACGATTCAAAGTTGGTGCTATCAATGTCCCGAATTGCGAAAGATTCGTTACACATACATTGATGCTGGAGAAACGGCACAAATTTTCAATAGTGTCATTTATCCGAATTATAATTACGATCTGCCTTTGCTGGGAATTGATTTTTTAGCCTTTGGACAGAAGAAAATCTTGGTTGTCTTGGATTTTCAACCTTTATTCCGCGATCGCGCCTACATAGACAAATATATCGGGCCAATGAGCGCAATTAAGGATAAATACAAAGATTTAACGCAAGACTTAGAAATGAAGTTTTACGATGCGAATCAGTATTTTTCTAATAACTTGCTATTTGCTAAAACAGATGCAGAAACAGTTGTAACTCGTTTGTTTCCAGCCTATCAAGAATATGTCCAGTTGTATTGGCAAATGCTAGAGCAAGCCTCCCCGCTTAACACTCCAGAAGAGATGCAGCAGATTGTGAAGGCACAGAAAGATTACGATCAGTATAGTGCGGAACGCGATCCAGCATCAGGGCTATTCGGCAGCTATTTTGGGCATGAATGGTCAGATAGATTTCTGTACGAGTTTTTGTTTGAAGATGCTGTTCCCTTAGCAGTTCCAGCGGGAGTAAGATAAGTTAAAAATGACTCTTTATCAGCCTTTCTTAGATTACGCTATCCCACTTCTAAAAGCACGACTTGACTTGGCTCCCTATCCCATTCCCGCAGGTTTTGAACGGAAGGAAGCTATAACTGGAAAGGGGAAAAAAGAGCAGTTGGTTGTGACGACAAGTCATGCTTTTAAATCCTCAAAATTACGGCAAATTCGGGCCGCCCATGTTGAGGGTGGTGATGCTCTCCAGGTACTTAATTTTGTGATTTTCCCCCAGTTAAATTATGATTTGCCTTTTTTTGGGGCGGACTTAGTAACTTTGCCGGGGGGACATTTAATTGCTTTAGATATGCAGCCTCTTTTTCACGATGCTGCTTATCAGAAGCAATACTCAGATCCAATTTTGCCGATTTTTAACAACTATCAAAAGGATTTGCCTTGGGGAGGAGATTTTCCTGACGAGGCAAAACCTTTCTTTTCACCTGCTTTTCTTTGGACTCGTCCGAAGGAAACAGAGGCTGTGCAAACTACGGTCTTTGAAGCTTTTAAGGATTATCTTCAAGCTTATCTCGATTTGGTTGAGCAAGCGCAACCTATAACTGATAGTGAAAGGTTGTCTGAGATTCTTCAGGCTCAACGGAATTATATCAATTATCGTGCTGCAAAAGATCCCGCTAGAGGAATGTTTATGCGGTTCTATGGTGAGGAGTGGACTGAGGAATATATTCACGGTTTTCTGTTCGATTTAGAACGCCAAATTCCCGACGTTCAACAATCAGTGTAAATTTATCCTAGCTGAGAGCGAAGACTCTGAGCCGTATTGTTACGAGTAAAAGCATTCCAAGTTCCTAATTCTTTGGGATCGCGAGTGCGAAGCATGGCTTTCATCTCTTGGGTGAGTCCTTGTGCTAGGGTAAAATCAGCGCCAGCAATACTCTTTAATTGCTCTAAATTTGCCCCGGTTAAGTCAGCCCCTCGTAAATCCGCTCCTTGTAATTCGACTCCAATTAAGATAGCATTTCGCAAATAAGCACCAGTCAGAAAGGCATTCTGAAGACTCGCCCCACTTAAGGCTGCTCCCTCTAAATTGGCCCCAGTTAAATCGGCTCCACTGAGATAAGCACCTCGCAGGTTACAACCGTGTAAATCTGCTCCTCTGAGGTAAGCTGTATTCAGAAAAGCTCCACTAAGATTGGCTTGGGGACCAATTGCTCCCGAATTTTTGTAATTAAAACCCTCTGGCCAAAGGGTATGAGCATCATATTGAGCTAGTTTTAATTTTGCCTCTTGTAGCTGGGCACCTACTAAATTACAGCCCTGTAAATCGGCACGAAAAAGATAGCTTTCTTGTAAATTCGCTCCACTCAAATTGGCATCTCTGAGATTGGCCCTTCGTAAATCAACCCCTTTGAGATTTGCCCCTTGCAGATTGGTTTGACTGAGGTTTGCCCCAATCAAGTTTGATCCGCTTAAATCAATACCAGATAAATCCATCTGGCTGAGGTTGATTCCCGCGATGTTGCTTTGAGCTAGACTTTTCCCTTGCTGAATGGTTGCCAAGATTTCAGTTGCAGAAAGGGGTTCGGAGAGGAAAGATGAGTGTTGACGAGGTGACATTATGTTTTTCTGAAAATTTATCGATCGAGTTGCTCAAAATTGTCCTGTGTCATTTATCCTAGAATTTGAAGGATTCCAGACTGACGTTTGTTTATTTTTCTTAACTAAAATCAGCTCTGATTCCCAGTTCGGCTAAGTTCAGGTCAAAGCCTAAATCCCCGTTTTTCATTGAGATTTGTCTCAATCCCTCTGATTACTCTCGCTAAGTTGACACAGAAATGCTGCTAACACCACCTATGACTATGATGGATTTCTTTCGCAAGAGTGAGGGCGTTTGGTTTACTCAGCGAACAGTCCATAATTTTGATACTGCTGCGGCTGATGAGTCGGGAGAGTCCAATGTCATCGTTGAAGTTTTGTCAATAGACGATCGCAGACTTTTAGATGTTTGTCAAGAGCAGAATGTCGATCCCGCTTTAGTTAGTGGGGGATGCAGTTTTATGTGGCAGGACAATTTAGATGATACAGTTCCGAACCAAAACTATGCTGCTATTCTTTTAGATGTGCCTAATCCTACTAATCCGAGAACGGGCAAGTTTCTGCGAAATCGAGGCTATGTTGAAGGTATTCCGGTCATCGGTGTTTACCATTTTGCGGATGATGGGGTGTTGACTATTGAGACGGAATATGAGACTAATCAAGGACAGGAACGCTGTTGGTTTATTAACGATCATTTTCGGGTACGGGTGATGACTGTGCAGATGGTAAATGGGGTTAAACAAATGGCATACTGTTCTGAGCGTCGTTGTATTTCTCACTCGGCTTTAGAAGAGATGATTGAACACAATCGCTTGAGATTTTCTGGGGTGGGTGTGCTGTCACCTTAAAGCACAAATATCCAGTCTATTGCAATCGCAGCTACACACACAGTCAAAATATACTGGTGAGTGAAAGTGCGGTAACACAAACAAAAAATATACCGACGACTGCAATCGCATCTACACACAAAGTTCGCAGACGCGGACTAATTATTGAACTATCAAAACTATGTCTGAAAACGAAGAATTGAATCCATCCGATAATGAGGAAACTGTTGCTACTTCACCAGAGACTAATGTTGAAGAATTGGCAGAAGTAATTGCTGAATTTGAGAAATATCGCGAACGTTTGGTTAATGAAACGATGACTGCGGCACAAAAGGCCAAATTACCTCCGAAGGCGGCGATGGCTAAAATTGAGCCGGAACTTGCTAAGATTGATGCTGGACTGGATAGTCTGCGCGCTCAATTGGCGGCTCTAACTACTAATAATTAGGTGATGGTGATGGTCAATTCTAATGCTCAAGCGGAGGCAGATCCAATTCTCTTGGCTCACGCTGAAACAGATGCTTTTCTTCAGGAAGTTACTGAACAAATAGATTTAGATAGTTTCGACGCTAACGATTCCAATCTGTTGAAGCGGTTGGTTGAATGTTTGGGAGATACGCGGGGGATGACTCGACTGCGTTTCGCGGAAACTTTGGCGGAAATTGGCGAAGCGGCGACTCCTTTTTTGTTGGATGGTTTGGCTAATCATGTTAATCCGGTTGTGCGGCGCGCTGCTGCGAAAACTCTGACTTTGATTGCCGATCCGACTGCGGTTCCTCATTTAATTCATGCTTTGTTGAACGATGAGGATACGGTGGTTAAGGGTTCGTCAATTGGGGCGTTGGCGAGGATTGGGGAACCGTCTGTGCAGGCTTTGTTGGATATTTTAGGGTCAACTGATTTGCCTGAGAGTACGATCGGTCATGCGGCTTGGGCGTTGGCTTTTATTGGGGCGGGGGCGAAGGAGTATTTGTATCGGGCGATCGCGTCTGATTCGCCTGTGGTGCGCGGTGCGGTGGTGGGTGCGATCGCCAAGGTTGCACAGGAAGAACCGAAGGATGAATTATTCGAGATTTTGGTTAAGTCTCTCACGGATGTTGATGTTGATGTGCGCTGTGAGGCGGCGGCGGCTTTAGGAAATCTGGCTTATAAACCGGCTATTCCTAATCTGATTGAGTTGCTGGATACTGGTGATGGGGAAACTCGCAGGGCGGCGGCTTTGTCTTTGATGAAAGTGGGCGATCGGGCTGCGATCGAACCGCTACAAGCTGCATTGGAAAAGGAATCAGAAGCGGCGATTCAAGGTGTGATTAAGTTGGCAATTTCTCAAATTAAGTAACTAAAAGTATGACTGAATCGGGAACGGGGCGGATGTTGCTTTCTCATAATTTTGATATGCCGGAGGGTATTTTTTCCACTTTAAGTAGGGAAGAATTAACTCTGGTATTTGCTGAGGGTTTAAGTCAACATCCTGAGATTAAGTGCCGTCAATTAAATCATGCTCATTGGATGGTAGAAGTTTTATTTTCTACTGATGCTTTTTCTCCGCCTCAAGTGGGAGAATTTTGTGCTCAAGCTTTGGTGGATAAGCGGATGAGTCAGGGGAAAGCCGATGATTCTTTTCCTGATATTTTGATTTTAGCGGGATTGAAGAAGACTCCTCCTTTGAGTAGCGATGCTGAGGCGTTGCAAACGGGAGAATGGGGGGTTGATGTGGTGGAAACTCCGTCTGCTGAGAGTTTTTTGATGGCGATGGGGTGGGAGGAGAAAACGGGGGGGAAAAGTATTGATGATGTTTTTAAGGTTGAAAGGAGAAAGGGGTAAAGGGTGAGTTAAGGTGCCAGGATATCTTTTTAATTGTTACTGTTTGTTATTCTTGAGACTCCGCCAATTTCTGGGGGGTGACAAAGAGGTCTACGAAATAGACTGTATAAGGGTTGCAGCCCGCATACCTTGTTGATAAAAGCGGCGTTGAGAAGGAGTTAACTTGCGTTTACTGTTCCACCTCCAAAGAATATTTTTCTAGATAATTAACCCACTTTTCTCCATCTAATCCAACACCAAATGTACTCCGTCTGCGATACTTTTTCTTGGGTTCTGTGTGACGAGATACATATTCTTGTACCTGCTTTTTTTCAGTTCATTATCTTGAAATATTGCCCAAGTGTACGCCAGTGTCATGAGCAGAATCATGTTAATAAGTCGGTTCCCTTTGAGGCTTGTTCCTTCAAGATCGTAGCCTCCTGTTTTACAGTATCGGAACATTTCTTCAATGCCCATCCGCTGCTTATAAGCATTGAGCGCTGCTCGCAATGAGCCTAAGTCCGTGAGAATAAACCAGGCTTCTTTAACTTGATATTTCCCATAGTTCCTTTTCCACTTACAAGCAAGCTCAAACCCGGTAGTAGGTAGAGTTTTCCTCAGTTTTTTTCCTTGAACATATAAAGACGTTCCTGGTACTATTCCTAATTCATCCAACCGTTGCCAAACTATATGTTGTGTTTCGATACAAAGATTCTTTTTCAGTCTTAAGCAAAAAGACACACCCTTTTCCTTAAGCCAGTTTGCCAAATCAACAGAACTTGCATTCACGGTATCCTAAAACGATGAGTTTATATTCTGAAAATAATGGTAAAACTTGCTGTAAATTGGTAGTCTGTGACTCGAAGCTACTGTTCCCCAATTTGGGCAACAGTGACCAGTATAATGGAATTGCTCTTCGCTCCCAGATCGGGCTAACCATAAAGAGATTTATGCACCCCCATTGACTGCGGTCGATGGCGATTGATAAACGAGTACCAATGGGGCAATAAGTGGTCAACCAATAAGTAATTAAGGGGAACCAAATTAATGAGATAGTTAAGTTTGGTAAATCCAGAAATATTTGTAGTTTTCTACGCCGACTTTCCGTTGTAATTGGGTAAGGAAATACCCGTGCCTGTCGTTATAATCTCACTTGTTTTTCTGATTGGATCGCCCTGGGCAAAGTTGTCATTACAAGAAACTGAGCTGATGTCAGTTGTTTTTTTAAATGAGTCTGGTAAAATGTTGGTATCATTATTTTTGGGATAGGCAAGCGTGTAACAATTATGCTGCCTATCTTTTTTGATCGGCGGATTGGCTCAATCCTCACCACCTCTGGGTTTCAGGCTGGTTGTCACCCCCGCAGGCGATCGCTAATAACCTCAACTGATTGCGCCTCAATCTTTCACCGCTACATTAGATCGATCGCACACTTTTTATCCCTAGAAGGAAACACTAGGTATTTGTTCTTTTTCTTGATTGTGGCAATTACACTTGGATCACAATAAGATTACTCCTATCTGTTTGTTATGGAAATAGATCGCGTTCCATTTCTGAATCGCCTCCGGCGCACCATGTCCTCTGCGGAAGCTTGGGGCTTTAGTGTGGTTGGATATCTGATGTGGTTTACCTTAGCGCCGTCGGTGCAAGCAGAAATTGGCTCCGCATCCCTGTTGGTCTGGATTCCTGGTGCGATGGTCGGAATTCTGTTTAACCTTCAAGTTCAGAGTTTGGGCGAGAAATATCCAGATGTATCTGGGGGAACACCCAATTACATCACGCGACTGCTGCATCGTTACCCTGCCCTTTCCCGTTACTTGGGGATTGCCTACTACTTGGGGTGGGTTTCTTTTCCGGCCATTAATGCGATCGTCATCACAGATTTGATCCAATTTCATTTAGAACCGATGGGGCTGAATGTTCCAGAAAAAGTGTTTGAGATCGGTTTTACTGCGATATCTTACTTTTTAGCATTCAGCGGCACCCGTGCCGTCGCCATTCTGCACCTCTTTTTTATCTTTCCTTCGATCGGCTTTTTACTCCTCTTCTGCGTTCAGGGTTTAGGCTGGCTTGCCTTTTCCGCCCAAAGTCCCGGACTCTTGCCCAGCAGCATTGATGCCATGAGTGTCCATGACTGGCTGAAATGGTTCTTGTTTGCCGCTTATAGCTTCTATGGCTGTGACACAGCTTCATCCTTTGTAGCAGACAGTCTCCACCCAAAAGACACCCTCAAGGCGCTGTCTTGGGTTGCCTGGTTCATGCCTCTGGTGTTTGTGGGTGGCACTTTAGTGTTGGTGCAGTTGGCAACCGCTGTCGGTTTACAAGGCAATTTGTACGGCAATTTCTTGGTGGCTGCCAAGCCTTTCTGGGGAGACGCTGCCCCTGTCATCGTCACATTGCTGGTTGCGGCTAGCTGTTTGTTGGGATCTGCGACTAGCGTTTGCAATACGCCCCGCATCCTTTTTCAACTCGCGCAGGATGGGCTGTTGTCTCCAGTGTTTGGCGCAGTGTCCCGTCGGGGTGCCCTAGAACCCGCGCTGCTGCTAACCTTTATCTGTAGTTTAGGATTTTTAGTATGGGGCAACACCACTCGAATTGTCGTGGTGTCAGGGGTGAGTTTTTTCATTTCTATCATGGGGTTTCACTTGGGGCTGTGGATGCAGCGCAACGATCCAGTCGTGCGTTGGGGGCGACTATCCTTAGCATTACTGGTGGTGGAGTTCATTTCCCTGGTGGTGGGTGGCGTTGCCTGGGGATGGATGGACTTTGGTATCGGGTTGCTGTTGCCGTTAGCAGTGATAGCGATAGACGCTGCGATTCTGCGGATTCCTTGGCCATTTTTGCATTTACCGTGGTGGGATAGACTCCATACCAAGCCAGTAACTCCTCCTAAAAATGAATACTTTGTGGTGCTTCAGGTCGCAATTTTGATTGCGCTGATTTGTGGTACAGCGACGATCAGTTGGCTGATTCGCTCCTGGCTGCTGGTAGAAGCCGGAACCAACAATCCCTATCTGCTGATTATTGTGTTGATGACGTTGGCATTTGTGGGAGTGGCAATTGCTTGCTGGACAAGTCTGCCCCAGGTTGCTGCGATCGAAGAACTAGCAATCTCCTCAACCGCGCAAGCTAAAGAACTGGAGACGACCCTAAACGAACTGAAAAAAGCTCAGATGCAAGTGATCCAAAGCGAAAAAATGTCTAGCTTGGGACAGTTGGTTGCGGGAATTGCCCATGAAATCAATAACCCGGTCAACTTCATCCACGGTAATCTTACTCACCTGGACGAATATACCCAAAATCTGCTGCAGATGATCGAACTCTATCAACAGCGCCATCCCAGCAACGATCCAGACGTGCAAGCAATGGCAGAGGAAATCGATTTGGAATTCCTCACTGAAGATATCCAAAAGATAATTTCATCTATCAGGGTAGGAACAGAGCGAATTCGCGGTATTGTCGTCTCGTTGCGAAACTTTTCTCGTATGGATGAAGCCGACTTCAAAGATGTTGATATTCACGAGGGAATTGAAAGTACATTGCTGATTTTGCAGCACCGGCTCAAAGATAAACCAGAGTGTCCAGGCGTGGTAACGATCAAAGACTATGGCAGTTTGCCCAAGGTGGAATGTTTCCCCGGACAACTCAATCAGGTATTCATGAATATATTGGTCAATGCCCTGGATGCCCTAGATGAGATGAATACTAAACGCTCCTATCGGGAGCTTAAAGACACCCCGAACCAGATTACGATTCGGACTTCTGCGATCGACCATCAATGGGTGGAGGTGGCGATCGCTGACAACGGAATCGGTATGCCAGACCCTGTGAAGCAGCGCATTTTTGACCCCTTTTTTACCACCAAAGCCATCGGTAAAGGTACGGGTTTGGGGATGTCGATTAGTTATCAAATCATTACTGAAAAACATCGCGGTAAAATTAAGTGTTTTTCTACACCTGGATCGGGTACTGAGTTTGTGATTCAGATCCCCATTCGGCAACAGCCAATTTCACCATTCCCGATCGCTCCTCAATCTTAACCACTTCCCATTCAGTGCAGCCCTCAAACAAAGCATCGTACAGAATTGAAGAGCGATCGCTCTTCTGGTAATTTTAAATTAGGAATGAGAATTAAATAACTTCCACAAGATTGTGGGATGGGCCTGAAAGCCCGTCCACTCATCACGGGCTTTCAGGCCCATCCCACAATAACAATTAAAATTGTAAGTTATTTAATTCGCGATCCTTATTGAGTATTGCGATCGCGACCTAACGACTTGGTTCAGTGGCAGACCGCCCCGCAAGACCCCAAACCTACACGCAGAAACAGGGTGGGCTTTCCGCTGCACGCTCATTGTTCGGCAACTTTTGATAACTTCTACCTCATTTGAACGAGGTTAATTGATTGTGCCAAAGTGGATAAGTGCTGCGCGGATCGCGATGAACCACACCGCGAGCGTGGCAAATAGGTAGAGGTAGAACCGAAGTATGATGAGATTGAATGTGCAATGGACAGCACTATGCAATGTGCGAAACACAACGAATACCCACGCGGCGTTCACATACACTGTATCCACCTGCTTTGTGATGAACAGATATAGGACAAGCGCATAGAAAAGTACCGGAACCTCGAACAGGTTTTTTAGGTTATCCGATGGATTGGATACGCTGGGTGGCGAAATTTGTGCCAGTGCGCCCGGTACAGCAAGCTCTTTTGGGGTGAGCTTTCTACTGGTGATAAAACTGATACGGCGGATGTACATATACACCCAGACGAGGAAAGTTAGAAACACTGTTGCAAAGAAGGGACTGAAAATTGTATCTTGCGTCATTTCTACCTCTCAAATTTGATTGTTATGATAGTTTGTGGGCGATAAAGTGCGCCCTATGGAATGTACAAGGCTGGAAGAAACATAGAGTAACGTAAATCCAATTAGAGGATGGAGTATCTCTAGGTGAAGAGGACTTTTGAGATGAATGCTGGAAAATTGTAGTCCAAGCAGGATTGGCAAACTGGCGGCGAGATGTCGTATTCTGCGTGAGAATGGGGCGATTAACGACCATCCCAGTAATACTAATGACAGCCCACTGTACCCTCGCACGAACCAAAGATGAATATTCCACCATGCAGGATTATGGAAGTAGGCAACTCCAACCGTTAATAACTGAGCAATCAAGCAGACATTAAAGATGATTGAAGTCACATAAAAGCTGATGAGTATCCCACGTGTGGGAGTGCGATCGCGAGCGGTTTCCAAACTTGTTATCATGTCAAGTTGTTTTTGAGATTATAAGGGTAATATAAACTGAGTATTGCCATGCTTCCAGACCTCGATCGGGTACTCTTTTTGACACTCAAGCAATTTGGTTACAAGCCCCCAGATTCCTCCGTGGGGTCAATTCTAAAATCTAAAATCTAAAATCTAAAATCTAAAATCGGTTGACACCATGAGCATGACAAGTCCCTTGCAGCTTTTATTTGAAGCGATCGACCAGGTGAAGGATGAACAAGAGCTGCGATCGCAAATCCTGCCCAAAATCGGTGAGTATTTTGCAGCTAAAAGATCGGGAATCTTTTTCTTCGATGGACTTCCTTTAGCCGATAGCAATTTTCAGAAAACATTGAAAGTTGCGCTATCGATCGAACATAATCCTGTTGCACGTTATTTAGCGGAGCGCCATGCTCCTGTCCATGAAGCATTAGTGACATCATCTCCCAAGGTTTGGACAATGATTTGTCCCCGTCCCGATCATTGGCACGTGATGGCGGGGCCGATCGTCAGTCGCGGTCAATTAATGGGTGTAGTGGGTTGTACGCGCGATCGATCCATGCCCGCTTTCGATACAGAGAATCTAGCCGATTTGAGTGCGATCTGTTTGCATTTGTCTGTTTGGGCTGCAACAGTACGCGCGGCGAAGCTATCCCGTAGGGAATCGCAACACCAACCTTTCAAGACTTCACGCCTAACGCCTCGTGAATTGCAAATTGCCGAATTGGTTGCTTTGGGGCGAACCAACGCAGCAATCGGGAGGGAACTTTGGATTACTGAGAATTCAGTAAAGCAAGCTTTGAAGCGAATGTTCCGTAAGCTTGAGGTTTCGTCTCGTGCAGAAATGGTTGCACAGCTTTCGGCGACAAAATATAATTTGCCAACCGTAAAAATGTCTCCATCCAACTTGATGCAGAACACTCACCAATAAACTTAAGGCTAGAAACCCTAAGAGCGATCCTCTTCTGCAAGCTTCGCTAACGCATTGAATTGAAGGGCGATCGATCTAGTGGTAATTTTGAAGTATTGAATAGGGCGATCGCGATCTAAGGGCTAAGATGAGTGGTGGCAGATTACCTCGGCATCACAGCCGACATCTCCCGTCCGTTTGAAGAGAGTGCGTTGTGAGGTGGCTCGTCAGCAGATGACTTTTTGATTCCCTGTAAGCTATCGCGATTTTGGACTAATACGAATGTGGCGACTACTAGCAGAAAGTAACCGAAGCCTTTTTGAAGTTGTTGCGCTGGAATAAACTGTGCAAGATAAGCCCCAATCACCGTTCCGCATCCAGCTAAAAAGGTGAATGAAACCGTGAGATTCCAGTCTAAGGAAATATGCCCTAAATAACCTAGCAAACCCGCGACCGAATTACACGCAATAATTAGCAGAGAAGTCCCTATCGCCTGTCGCATGGGTACGTTTCCCAATAAAACCAAGGCAGGGACGATCGCAAACCCTCCACCCACACCGACTAATCCTGTCAAAATCCCTACTGCAATCCCTTCAGTCATCAGCCATAGCCAGCAGTATTTGCAAACAGGTTTGACGTACTCGATAGCCTCTAGCTCATCCTTACTAGATACTACCGTCTTTGACAAGGTGGTGCGATAAATCATCAAGCCTGCGGCAATCAGCATCGACAATCCAAATAGGGTCATCTGGAATGCGCTGGTAATGAACGGCAGCGTCGCAATTCTTGCACCGAGGTAAGCCCCCAACATGGTTGCAGTTCCAAAAATTACTGCGGTTTTGAGATTAAGATTACCGCGCCGCCCATGGGGAATGCTGCCCAATAAGCTAACAGTCCCGACAATAATCAAAGTCATGGCGATCGCAGGTTTAGGCGCAACACCCATCACATAAACCAGCACAGGCAGTGCTAGCACAGAACCACCACCGCCCAATAAGCCTAAACTCACACCAATACCAACTGCCAGGAAATGTCCAATTATCCAGATCATCGTTTATTTCCGGCTTGTTGGTTGTAAGGTAACTTTGCCAGTAGCATTCCCATCGCACAGGTGTTAGTGATTCCAGCAAACACTAAGCCAGCACCCACAAATCCACTCAGAAGTAAAAAATTAGGTGAGACAAATACCCCTAAAACTGTTCCCACAAAAACCAATGAGCCTGCAACAATCTGCACTTGCCGAAACAAGCTAATCGGCGCATTTTGACTTTTTTCAATCGGATAGCCTGCATTTTTCCAAGTAGGAATTCCACCACGCAGATGAATCACAGAATTGAATCCTGCGTCTAAACATTGTCTGGCGGCTTTGGCAGAGCGATTTCCAGATTGACAGTAGAGAACGAGTTTTTGTCCCTCAGACGGTCGTACTTGAATTGGATCGAATTGTGACAGTGGATGCAATTTTGCGCCGGGAATACGTTCAGTTGCATATTCGGCAGATTCCCGAACATCCACTAAAGTTACGGCGTTTTCCTCAAGCAATTGTTTCAAGGTTTGAGCATCAATTTCTTGAAGTTGAGAATCGTTAGTCAGTGTCATAGTTGTACTCCAAATAAAATAGATCAAAGGTCTAGGCAGAAATTGAGGTGAGGTTGCCACACCGTTCATTAGCTGGCACGGCTTCCATCATTTTTTGAGGGTTGGGCAGATTCAGTGCATTCATAAATTGAATAAACTCATCCCGACTGCGCCCTGTAAACCTAGGGTTCCAGCGTTTTTCTTCCTCAATGGAAGAAACAGTTTGCCCGCGATAGTCGTGTCCTGGATAGATCGAGGTAGAATCAGGCAAGGTAAATAATCTTTGAGTAACTGAATCAAACAAGGTTCCGGCGTCCCCGCTTTGAAAATCCGTGCGTCCACAGCCACGGATCAATAACGCATCCCCGGTCAGCAAGTGACTTTCATTGACGAGGTATGCCATGTGGCTATCTGTGTGTCCTGGCGTGGCGATCGCCTGCACTTCCACAGTTCCAAGCTGTAGCGTTTCCCCTGGATGGATAAAACGGTCTGCACAGTTAACCTGTGCTTGGGCTGGAACCACACTCACACAGCCTGTTGCTTCCCGCAGTTGAGACGCACTGGTAATGTGATCGGCATGAACATGAGTTTCCAAGCAATAACGCAATGTCAAACCCAGTTCTTTCAGCAATTTGATATCTCGCTCCACCTGTTCCAACACTGAATCGACCAATAGGGCTTCTGCGGAAGCGCGATCGGCAATCAGATAAGTATAGGTACTGCTTTCCCGGTCAAAAAGTTGACGAAACAGCATAGGCATCAGCCTCTCATTACATCTTTAGTGATAATATTACTATATAGTAGTATTGTCTAAAAAACAAGTCTCGCTCAAAATCTATTCACTCCTGCTTATGTCTCAAATCCCAGTTTCCGCTCTCGCTCAGGTGGCTGACTACTTCAAAGTTTTATCAGAGCTTAGCCGCCTGCAATTGCTGTGCGCGCTTAAGAGTGGTGCTAAAAATGTCACTGAAATCATTGAAGAAACAGGGCTGGGGCAAGCCAATGTTTCCAAGCACCTCAAGATTTTGACCCAGGCAGGCATCGTTCAACGGCAGCAGCAGGGAGTCAGTGTTTACTATCAAATCACTGACCCAATGATTTTTGATTTATGCGAACTTGTGTGTCAGAAGCTCGAAACTCGATTGCAAGAACAGTCACAACAGTTAAAAAACCTCGACAGATTGCGTCAACTCTAACCGCCCCTGATTGCAGCGTCTAGACACGCTTAATTGTTTCTATCCCAGGAGCGATCGACCCACTGGTAATTTTGAAGTATTGGGTATTGAGTATTGCGATCGCTCTTTGCCGCGACTCGGTTCTGGGGCCTCCAGAAAACTTTGCAACCTCACACTTGGTTTTGGTCAGTCCACTTCACGAGATTTTTCAGCGGCTGTTGATAACTACACTTCTAGCGAGGTGGTGTTCGCCTAGCATACCAGGCATGAATCAGAAGGGTTTGTAAGAACAATACAGGTGTATCAAAGCCGCTGGATGCAATTATTAATCCGACTTCTTGTGGGGGTAGCACAGCAGTATTTCGACCATAAGAAGCACAAAACTTTTCAATCTCCTCAGCAGGCACTTCGGAATACCTCAGCATCCGCTGCCAAACCTCGGAAAGGCTTTGGTACGCTGAAGTAGACATATCGGAAGCCACATCCGCACTGACCAAATATCCGTTAGGGCAAAGTCGTGAAGCAATTTGACTAAAAAAGTTGCGCCGCTCATCTTGTTGCATAAAGAAGTGAGAAACTAGAAGGCAAGTCGCCGCATCGAAAGAGTCCGATGCGCGCAGTGAATCGAGATAGCCTTCGTGAAAAGTGCAACGTGACGCGATACCACACTCTTCGGCGCGTTGGCGACAGATGTCAAGCATCGGTGCCGCAGGCTCTACCGCAGTAAACTGCCACTGTGGAAACGCTTGAGCCAGATAAATCAATTCCAAGCCGGTTCCCGCACCGACACAGAGAATCCGTGCATCGGTAGGAAGTTCAGAAAGTACAAAGCGGATCAGTAAATGAAGTGCGTCGCGCATCGGAGCCAATTTAGCGAATCTTTTGTCGTAGGAAGAAGCGCGTTCTCGATCGAAAACAATAGGTGACTCTTGATTTTGCATTCTGGAAAGCCAATAAGCTTGCAATCTGTATTTTAATAGCTATCTGAATTGGATTTTAGCGCCTCGCTTCAACACTTACGGGGTTCCGGCAAAACAAAAGTAATAAGACTCCTAAAATCTCGATCGCCCAAAACACCATAGAAAAATCCAAAACCCGTTTAATCATCGATGTTTTGGGGTTTTCTTCCTGGCATCCGGTTCAAATTACAACTTGCGAGGGTGCGATCGCCCTTAACAAATATCGCACTCTTGGCAGAACAATAACGCTTTGCAGTTCGGTTAGTATTCCCTTTTATTCTAGCAAGTATAGAAATAAGAACAATTAAGAGTAAAGACTAAAAAAGATAGTGCATCAACCTAACTATTAATTTGGCTGCATAATTATACGACTACCAGCTCCGCAATCTGTTCCTTGGACTTTCCAGAAAACATCATTGCCTTCCCGTCAGCCTCCACCATAAAGTGATGCCCCTTATCGGTAATAAAGTGCCAAGCGAGTATTCTTTGGCCACCGTACTCATTCATAGTATCGCCTGCCGTAACGCGCTCAAGCTTATGGCCGGCTGCATGGCACAAGGCTCGTATCAGTTTAATGTATCTCGGCTCGGCAACACGGGCCTGGGCGAGCCGGGCCTCGCGATCGGAAATACTCAATGCTCGTCGAGTGACTTCCTGTTGGATTCGATCTTCTGCTACAACAATCAGGCCGGGGCGCGCTTTTAACCAGTTAGCATTTAATCGTTCGAGACTCTCCTCTTGTTCGATCGAATAAAAGTCCTCATTTATGCCATTTAGCCTGTCTCTCTCAGCATTTTCGCCGAATAACTCACTCGAAAAGAACGATGCTAACTTTGTCTTTCGTGCTGTAACCAGCGCCTCTCCTTTTGCAAAAAGATCGGTATGTTGTGTCGCGCCGATTTTCCCAAGGCCTTCTTTAACTAGCGCGATGACAGCAGGCTGCCACCTTGTGTTATAGACAAACTGAGCAAAACCGCCATTATTCACCTGCCCGAGGTAGTAATCAACGTAGTAACTGAGGAGTGCGTCGTGAGAAATTTCTGAGAGATTCAGAAGCTCTTGAAATAGTGCATTCACAAAGTCAATATTTGATTGGATCGTCGCGCGGATATCATCGCTATTCATGCTTTCCGCTGAGAGCACGACCGCATCTTTCGAGCCAAGTATGTCGTCACTCATTTTTCCGTCTCCCTCTTAGGCTAAAACTTTTTATCTTGCCCAACTATTAATTATATTGCAGTTGCAACATCGAATATAGCCTATCATGCTCTTTTATGCTTTTTGAGGAACGACAATACTGAAAATTACATCAGCGTTCATCTGTGTTTATCTGCTGAAATCTGCGGTTTAAAAATCCCAATCTAATCGATTTACTTCGAGCCGATATATACAAAACCCCCAAACCATTTTAAAAATTAAGTTTGGGGGTTTTATTCCTAAATCCAGTTCAAATCACAACTTACTCGGCTCGATCGCAGGTGCTCTCAAAGACACAGTTTTATCCGTAGCAGCCTTAGCCACCAAGGAAGGCACAGAATCGCGCAACTTTGCAGTCAACTGTACAGTAGTCGCATCATAAACCTGAGTCAGCATCTTAGGATACAAACCGATACCGATAATCGGCACTAACAGAGCCGCAATAATAAACACTTCTCGCGGTTCCGCATCCACCAATTCCTCGTGATCCGACAATTCCTTATTTTCAGGCCCGTAGAAGATTTCACGCAGCATCGACAGCAGATAAATCGGAGTCAAAATCACCCCGACAGCAGCTAGAAATACCACACAAACCTTAAACACCGGATTGTAAGCATCGCTCGTTGCAAAACCCACAAATACCATCAATTCTGCTACAAAACCGCTCATTCCCGGCAAAGCCAAAGAAGCCATAGAACAAGCAGTCCACATCGCAAAAACCTTACGCATTTTCTGCCCCACACCGCCCATTTCATCGAGCATCAGGGTGTGAGTGCGATCGTAAGTGCAACCTACCATGAAGAACAAACTCGCCCCAATTAAACCGTGGGAAACCATTTGCAGCATTGCACCGCTAATTCCCAAATCGGTAAACGAAGCTATCCCAATCAGCACAAACCCCATGTGCGAAATCGAAGAATAAGCAATTTTTCGCTTCAAATTGCGCTGAGCAAAAGAAGTTAAGGCGGCGTAAACAATGTTAACCACACCCAAAATTACCAAGATGGGTGCGAAGGTAGCGTGAGCATCCGGGAGCATTCCCGCATTCATCCGCAGTAAAGCGTAACCGCCCATTTTTAGCAGAATTCCTGCTAGCAACATATGGGCGGGTGCGGTTGCTTCCCCGTGAGCGTCAGGGAGCCAAGTGTGCAGCGGAAAAATCGGCAGTTTGACACCGTAAGCTATTAAGAAACCTGTGTAAAGGAGCAATTCTACATTGGGGGCGTAATCTTTAGCTGCGATCGCCCGCATATCGAAAGTCACCGTATCGCCGTAAAACGCCATCGTCAGCGCGCCCAGCAAAATAAACAGCGAACCGCCTGCGGTGTATAGGATAAACTTAGTTGCTGCATAGAGGCGCTTCTTGCCGCCCCAGATGGACAAAATCAGGTAAATCGGGACTAATTCCAGTTCCCAAACCAGGAAAAACAGCAACATATCCTGCACGGCAAAAACTGCGATTTGGCCGCCGTACATTGTCAGCATCAAAAAGTAAAAAAGCTTCGGTTTAAAGGTGACAGGCCAAGCAGCTAAAGTAGCCAGAGTAGTAATAAAACCAGTCAGCAAAATCAGCGGCATTGATAAACCGTCAGCACCCACCGACCAATTCAAATCGAGTTGCTGCACCCAAGTATAGCTTTCTACCAGTTGCAAATCTGGATTGCTGAAGTCGTACTGAGTGTAAAAAGCGTAAACAAGTAGGGCAAAATCGATCAAACCCACAATTAGGGCATACCACCGCACCGTCTTGCCATCCTTATCGGGAATTAAAGGAATCAGCAAGGACGCAGCAATGGGAAACAGAATTGTTGTTGTTAACCAGGGAAAGTTAGCTGTATCCATTGCGTTTTAAAATGATCCATCAGTTATTAGGTTTAAACACATTTTGCCAATTTTAGCCTAAATTTTATACTTTCTTTAGACGGAACATTTTTTTTTGCTATTATCTGGACAAATTATGCGATCGCAACAGTTAAGTTTAATGAAAGATTTATTTCTCTTTGCTAATTGTCAATTGTGAGTTATTGAGCTAATGCCCGTTCTTAAAATATCTTCTGGCGAGAAATGGCATTGCCCCTTGGTGTCAACTTCAGCCGCTCATCTGCAATTGGGCGAGTCCGCCAGGGAATGAATTCCCTGGCTAATAGCGAAAGTCCTCTCAAGAGGACTAATAGATATCTCCAAAAAAGCCAGTATTGAACAGGCAAGATGCCTGTTCCACAATAAGAGGTTTAAGGAGTTCTTCAGTCCTCATAGCGAAGACTTTAGCTTTGAGACAGGGAATTCATTCCCTGTCGGACTATCGGACTATCGGTTTTACCGGGAAAGTTGACACTAATGGACAATGCCGTATCTCTACAGATTTAACCGACTCCAGAAACGATCGCAAAACCCAGAACTGCGACAAACACAATCAGAGCATAAAATTGAGCGCGACCGCTCTCAAAGTATTTCAAACCTTCGCCGCTAACCAGGGTGATAAACCCTGTTAAGTTGACGACACCATCGACGACTCGCAAATCAACTTCCATGACTTGCCGCGCTAAACGGCGGCTGCCTTTGACAAAGAGAAAATCGTTGATATCGTCGAGATACCACTTGTTCAGGGAGAACTCGTAAAGCGGTTTGATTTTTTGGGCGATCGCACTTGGGTCAATTTTACGGCTCAAATACATCAGAGAAGCCAAAGTAATGCCCAGCAAAGCAATACCTACAGAGCTTCCGCCCATAATCAAAAATTCCGTCAAATTGAACTCAGCAGCGTGTTCCAAAACTTCTTCGAGAGACTCCCCAGGCGCGCGAACAAACTGCTCGAAATAATTGGCAAACGGCGTACCGAGAAAACCGATAAACACAGAAGGTACTGCCAGCAACACTAACGGCAGAGCCATTGTCAGAGGAGATTCGTGAGGCAAATGGTCGTGCTCATCGTGACTGTCGTCAGTTGATGCCAATTCCTTAACGTTCATCGCTCCCGGGCCGAAAACTAAACCCGGTTGCAGAAGTTGCTGTTTGATAGCGTTGTTATTGCCCCGGAATTCGCCCTCAAAGGTGCTGAAATACATCCGAAACATATAAAACGCGGTCATCCCGGCCGTCAGCCAGCTAACAGCCCACAGAGCGGGATTTGCGGAGAAGGCGCTGGCGAGGATTTCGTCTTTTGACCAAAAACCAGCAAACGGCGGAATTCCGCAGATTGCCAAATTTCCGATTAAAAAGCAAGAAGCGGTAATCGGCATATATTTCCGCAAGCCGCCCATGACTCGCATATCTTGAGCCAGAGCCGGGTTGTGGCCTACAACTGCTTCCATCCCGTGAATCACTGAACCTGAACACAGGAACAGCATTGCTTTGAAGTAAGCGTGAGTCATCAAGTGGAAAAGTCCGGCACTGTAAGCGCCGACGCCCATTGCCATCACCATGTAGCCGAGTTGGGAGATGGTGGAGTAGGCGAGGCCTTTTTTGATGTCATTTTGGGTAATCGCGATCGAAGCGCCCATAAATGCCGTAAAACAGCCGGTGCAGGCGATCAAATTCATGACTGCCGGCAGCCCTTCAAACACTGGGTACATCCGAGCGATCAGGAATACGCCGGCGGCTACCATTGTCGCGGCGTGGATTAAGGCCGAAATCGGTGTCGGGCCTTCCATTGCGTCTGGTAGCCAGACGTGGAGGGGGAATTGAGCGGATTTGGCTGCTGGGCCCAAAAATATGAGGACGCCGAAGATTGTCGCCAGAGTCGCCGAAAGAGCACCGGATTCTACTAAGGAGTGCAGGCGTTCGCCCATCACCTCAAATTCAAAGCTGCCGGTGGCCCAGTAAATGCCGAGGATGCCCAGCAGCAGGCCGAAGTCGCCGACGCGGTTGGTGACAAAAGCTTTTTGGCAAGCGTCAGCAGCGGGTTTGCGATCGTACCAAAATCCGACTAGCAGGTACGAACACATACCTACGAGTTCCCAGAAAATGTAAATCTGAACGATGTTCGGGCTGACTACGAGACCCAACATTGAGGCGCTGAAGATGCTCAGGTAGGCGTAAAAGCGCACGTAGCCGTCATCGTGAGCCATGTAGCCGTCGGTGTAAATCATCACCAAAAAGGCGACCGTAGTGACGATCGCCAGCATCACCGCCGTCAGCGGGTCGATGATATAGCCCATATTCAGCGAGAAGTTGCCAGCAGAAGCCCACTGAATACTGCGGGTGTAGGGTGCGTGGCCCTGTAATTGACTCCACAGCAATGCGAAGGAGAGTACCATTGACCCTCCGAGTGCGGACACGATTAATATCGCATTCGCTTGTCGGAGTTTGTTGGTTGCCTGGTTAAAGGTGATTAAGCCTAGACCTACTAGCATTGCGCCTGCCAGTGGCAGGACAGGAATCAGCCAAGCGTATTGATAAAGCAGTTCCATGACTGATAGGTAGTTTAAAGTTTCTACTAGATATGGCCAAAACTGTAAACAATTGTGACACACGCCTGCGCGACCCGGCAGAAATACTTGTTGTAATTCTCAAGCGTTGTCGATCGACAACGCTTGAGACCTACTGCCTATTTTCCGATCGAGCCGATCGATCTAGTTCGCCTTAAATCTATGCCCAAATATAGACTGACAAATCGAGCTTGGACGGAAAGAAATCAAGAAACCTGGTTTTTTAACCGATACCCTGGCGCTTCACACTATATTTTTGTAAAAAACACTGTTTCGGGGTTCAGGAATGCGACATTTGGCGCTCAGGTGGCCGATCGACAAATGAGGAATTGCTTCTGATTTCTACCTAAAAGCCGAATAACTTGCAGCCGTTACCTGTTGGCTACTTCCTGAAGTTGCAGCCGTTGAGATGGGGAAACTACGTGAGCGGCCAGCATCCAGGCATCCAGAGTCCGCCGCAGTTCCTCGCGTCCTTGGTAGTCTTCCAATCTAAATCGAACTTGATCGCCCTCAAACAAAATCAGCGTGGGCAGACTTGTCAGCCGATAAGTGTGGGCCAACTTGAAACATTGATCGGCATTCACCCCTACGAGCTTGACTTTTCCTGCCCACTGTGCTTCAAAAGTCTTAAGCGTGGGGTCGATCGCGCGGCACAAACCGCACCAAGGAGCCGAAAAGTGAACTAAAACGGGGGTAGAGGCTTGAAAAACCTCTTGTGCAAAAGTGCGTTCGCTAACCGACAACACCATGAGCCCTCAAAATTTAATAATTTTTTTCTATCCTAGGGATCATGCTACCAGTATATGTTCCTAGTGACACGCATCAAAAAAGGATGAATTTCCCACAGCAAACCAGTAAAAATGACTACACCTACGTAGGAAGGGCGCAGAAACTCAAGCAAATCAAGGGTTTGACGCTTTTGTATGATTGCCAAAAAAGGCATGATTGAGGTTCGAGATTTGATGGTTTCAAAGGATTCTCCAAAACGAGCCTGAAGTCGTCTGTCGCCGTGCCACACTCCGAACAGGTGGTGAAGTACCAAACCGATGGAAGTGACGAGGGTAAAGCTAGTGCCAATCCACAGGGTGTGGGCCACGCACCAAATCACTTGTCCCACCATTTGCGGGTGACGAGTGATGCGAATGATGCCAGTCTCGTAGAGGTGAACTTGGGGCTTTTGGACGGCGGCAATTTCTAGGAGGTTGAAAGTTGCTGGGTACAGAAACAGAAAGGAAATTGCCGAAAGTATCCAAACTGCAGGTTTAACTCCGGGTAATCCCTGTACTTGCCAAAGCTGTACGCCGTCGTAACGGTGGTTGAAAAAGTAGACAATCAGAATGACGGCTAGCGGCAAACTGACAAGGGCAAACAAAACGCGGTAAAGTCTCGGCCCGATCAGCTTTTCACCTTTGGGCCGGAGGGCTGCTAAACCGCTGTGGGCGATCGCAAAAACCAGTAATAAGCCCAGAATAACTAAGTGGGAGTCGAGCGCCAAGTCGATCGTCATTGCAAATATTAAGAAAAGTTATTGATTCTCGGCCAATTTGTGTCACAAAGTATCTATGGGAGCATTCAGCGGTTATCAGTCATCACTCATCAGTCATCAGTCATTAGTGACCCAATAGCAACTAAAGACCGCAGACAGAGGACGAGTACAACTGACTTTAAGGTTGCGTGTGTTGCAGCCAAATGACTGGCATCGAAGTCAACTCCGACTGTTGCACACCAAATCGAACCAGCTTGTCGATTGACCGCAGAGATTGACAGAAGACCCGCCCCTACACCTACTGACAATTTAGATATATGTCTGACCTTCCTTTCACTTTAGACCAGTTACGCATTCTCAAGGCGATCGCCTCTGAAGGAAGCTTCAAACGCGCCGCGGACAGCCTCTATGTATCCCAGCCAGCAGTTAGCTTGCAGGTGCAAAACTTAGAGAGACAATTGGACGTGCCGCTGTTTGACCGGGGGGGGCGGCGGGCGCAACTAACCGAAGCCGGACACCTGCTGCTGAGTTACGGCGAGAAAATTTTATCGCTTTGCCAGGAAACTTGTCGAGCCCTGGAAGACTTGCAAAATCTCCAAGGTGGTACTTTGATCGTCGGCGCTTCTCAAACAACGGGAACCTATTTGCTGCCCCGGATGATTGGGATGTTTCGCCAAAAGTACCCGGATGTAGCAGTACAGCTTCACGTTCACTCGACCCGCCGCACGGCGTGGAGTGTGGCCAACGGGCAAATCGATTTGGCAATTGTTGGCGGAGAAATTCCTACCGAACTTGTAGAAGCTTTAGAAATTGTTCCTTACGCTGAGGACGAACTGGCTCTGATTCTTCCTCCATCTCACCCGATGGTACAACAAGAAACTATCCAAAAAGAAGACCTTTACAAATTGCAGTTTATATCCCTCGATTCGCAGTCTACGATCCGCAAAGTAATCGATCAGGTACTGACTCGCTGCGGCATTGACACGCGCCGCTTGAAAATAGAGATGGAACTAAATTCGATCGAAGCCATTAAAAATGCCGTTCAGTCGGGGCTGGGAGCTGCTTTTGTCTCGGTTTCGGCGATCGAAAAAGAGTTGCTCATGGGCGTCTTGCACAAATCTCAAATGGACGAAGTTTTGGTAACTCGCATTTTGTCGCTGATTTACAACCCCAACCGCTACCGTTCTAAAGCAGCAGAGGCTTTCAGCAATGAAATTTTGCCTCAGTTTGCTACTTATTCGACCATCCTGGAGAAGAAAGAACCCCCGGCGCTCGATTTGGGATTCATAGAAATAGGAACTCCCAATTCGGCGGGAAGTTAATCTCTTAGGTCGCTGGCAGTTAGCAGTTCGCGGTGAGTTGAGAAATCGAAATCTGGTTTAACCATCACTTTTTCTTCGTTCTTCCCTTTTCCTTCTTTCCTCTTCCTTCTTCCCTCTTCTTAGCAAACAAAAATGGAAGTTTACTGCACCCGCCCGGGCTGCCCGCGCCCTCAAAACTCTTTTCCCGACCTCGATGACAGTTCGCGGCTGAAAACGGTGCAGCAAAAGTTTTGCACCGCTTGCGGGATGCCCATGATTTTGAGGGGCCGCTATTTGCCCGTGAGGTTGTTGGGTCAAGGCGGTTTTGGGGCGGCGTTTTTGGCCAGAGACCGGGATACTCCGGCGATGCGGCAGTGCGTTGCTAAACTTTTGCAGCCGTCGGTAAGTCTGACTCCGCCCCAGCTAAAAATCGCTCAAACTCTGTTTGAACGGGAAGCGGCGGTGCTGGAAGAACTGGGAAACGAACATTCCCAAATTCCGAGTTTGCTGGCGTTTTTTGAGCTGACTGTTACGAGTTTGCAGCCGGGAAAAAACGATCAGTTTTTCTATCTGGTTCAAGAATTTATTGACGGTAAAAATTTGGAGGATGAACAGGCTGTTAAAGGCCGATTTTCGGAGGCGGAAACGGTGGAGGTGCTGCGGGAAATTTTGAAGGTTCTCGATTTTGTACACTCTCGCGGTTCGATTCACCGGGATATTAAACCTGCTAATATTATGCGGGGTAAAAACGGTCGGCTTTATTTATTAGATTTTGGGGCTGTTAAACAAGTAACACAAAGTGTTGGGAGTGCAAAAGCTTCGACTGGTATTTATTCTTTGGGTTACGCTCCCCCAGAACAGATGAGCGGGCAAGAAGTTTATCCGGCAACGGATTTGTATGCTTTGGCTGTGACTTGTATTACTTTGCTGAGTGGTTTGCAGCCGACGGAGCTTTTTGATAGTTATAGAAACGAATGGAATTGGCATTCGCGGGTGCAGGTAAGTTCGCGTTTGGCTCATGTTCTCGATCGAATGTTATTATCAGCTCCCAGCCAGCGGTTTCAATCTGCGAGTGAGGTGGAAGCGGCTCTGATGTCTGGGCCTCAACAACCTTCTCAACCACCTACAGTCGTGGTGGCGCAGCCTCCCATACCTCTTCAACCAACTCTGCCGCCTCATCCTGTACGGGTTCCTGCAACACCTCCCGGAGGGCTGCAACCTTCGCAGAGAGCGACTTTTTCGATTTGGGAGGTTTTGTCGGGGGCGGCGTTTACGGGTTTTGAGGCGGGGGTGCTGGCGATCGCCCTGACGAGTTTGCTGCCCTCTCCTGGCTTGAGTATCGGATTGTTGGGGATGATTGTGGCGGGTTTGATTTACGGCCAGTATCGCAGGGCGATCGAACAAACTGAGATGTTGATTATTGGTGCAGGTACTGTGGCTTTGCTGTGGTTTTTCCCGGTTTTACAGACGGCGGCAGGTGCGATTTATCCGAATTCTCCGATTACTGGCGTGTTGTTTGTGGGATGGTTGGGTGCTTTGGGTGCGATCGCTGGCACAGCTATTTTTAGATTGATTTATAAGCTGCTTTCAAACATTTTTTAATTTAATACCAATTCTCCTTTCCTCTTGCAACTATCATGAGTGTTGAGTTTGTTGACTGTCGCCCTGTATGCACCGGTGCGTCGCTGCGAGATTTTAGCTATGCGAGTAAGGAGTTATATCAAATCCGGTAGCATCGGAATTATTCCTCTCTGTATTCTCTCCCTCTGCGTTCTCTGCGCCCTCTGCGGTTAAATCATTCCGATACAACCGGAAACGATATTAAGGGTGGCGACGCACCCTACCAGCTACTGTTGCATAAAATTTGAGAATTAGTATAACTAAATCGATGCAAAATCAGAAGTTGATTAACCCGAATTGGGTCATTGCTTGGGGCCCAGAAGCCCGATCGCACCCTGCAACTTGGGCAACTTCCGGTTTTGCCATAATCGGAGCTCAACCCACCTTCAGCCCCAATCAGCGATTTGTGCTGGTAGGTGACTGCTGCTTCGATCGCACCCCAATGCTCAAACAACAGATTGATACCGAGGGATTGACCGATTTGGCGATCGTCGCGCGGCTATGGGAACAGTACGGTACTAAAACACTGAGCTTGCTCTCAGGACAATTTGCCCTTGCTGTGTGGGATCGAGACGAGCAAACCTTGTGTCTGGGGCGCGATCGCGTGGGAGCAAAAACCCTCTATTACACCCGTACAGGAACGACTCGCTGGATTGCGCCTCGACTGCGATCGCTCAATCCGTATCACGATCGAGAACTTGATTTAGTTGCTTTGCGCGACTACTTGTGCTGTGCATTTGTACCCGGAGCACAAACGCTGTGGGAAGCCGTGCGAGAGTTGCGGCCCGGTAGCTACCTGTACTTACCGGATATTGAGGCGCACAGATACTGGCAGCCACAGGAGCAAATTACTAACGCCGATCGCCCTTTGGAATGGCATAGTCAACAAGTGCGATCGCTTTTGGAACAACTGGTGCAGGAAGCGCTACCAGCGGGCGAACCAGTCGCAGCATATCTTTCGGGTGGTATTGATTCAAGTTGCGTCGCGGCGATCGCCACAAGACTGCACGATCGCCCGGTGCACACTTTTTCGATGCACTTTGGCGCTCAATATCCCAGCGAGATTGAATTTGCCAACCTCGTTGCGGCACATTGCGGTACTGAGCACCATATTTTAGAGGTTTCGCCAAAGCAAATTTGGGAGTTGCTACCGGAAACGCTGGCGGCGATGGATGATCCGGTGGGGGAAGGCTTGACGGTTCCCAATTTGCTGTTGGGGCGATCGGCAAAGCAATTTGCAGACGTGGTACTGAATGGCGAAGGTGGCGATCCGTGCTTTGGCGGGCCGAAAAATAAGCCGATGTTACTCAACAGTTTGTATGGTTCGATTCAGGGTAAACCAGATCCGATCGCAGCTTACTTGACTTCGTTTCAAAAATGCTATGTGGATTTGCCGCGTTTGCTGAAGCCGGAGGTTTGGGAAAAGGTGAAGAATGCGCCTTCCGTCTTTGCTGAGGAATTGCAACAGACAGAAACGACGTTTTTGAATCGGCTGATGCGGCTCAACATTGAGTTTAAAGGAGCCGATTACATTTTGACCAAGGTGAATAATCTCACGGCTGCGGCGGGACTAAAAGCTCGATCGCCCCTATTCGATGCGCGGATGGTGGCACTGAGTTTGCAAATCCCTCCAGAATACAAGCTTTCGGGGGCGCAGGAAAAAGCGGTTCTCAAGGCTGCTGTGGCGGATTTGCTGCCCGATGTCATTGTTAACCGTCCGAAAAGTGGCATGGTGATGTCGATGCAGCAGTGGTTTTTGAGGGATTGGCAGCGGCAAGCGCGATCGTTGTTGCTGAATCGTCATGCGGCGATCGCGCCTTACCTCGATCGAACACTAATTCGTGAGTGGCTAAACTATCGTGGGGAAGTTTTTCCCCGCTATGGGCTGAAGCTGTGGCTGCTGGTGACGCTGGAAATTTGGTTACAAGTTAATCGCCGTTAGTTATCCAAAATTAGGACACGGGGCCGTGCCTTTCGTCGTGTCAAATTCAGCAGTTGACGCCCAAATTTCTCGATCGACAATAGCATTTTCCCTATGCGGTTTTCGCTCTTGTTTATAGAACCGAATTAAACCGCAGAGGGCGCAGAGAATACAGAGAAACGGAAGAGACAGATGAATCGTTCCGATGCCAACGGATTTGATATACAGCGTATTCTAGGTGTATTTCATAAACCTGGAATACGCTGTATATAAGCTGCTACGCATTTAAATTGAATCCAGAGAGGGAT
This sequence comes from Microcoleus sp. AT8-A3, assembly GCF_036705675.1. NCBI lineage: Bacteria > Bacillati > Cyanobacteriota > Cyanophyceae > Oscillatoriales > Microcoleaceae > Microcoleus > Microcoleus sp. AT8-A3. The sequence continues at coordinate 223,170 of NZ_JAUBVD010000001.1, read as the reverse complement.
CTAACTCCCGACCAATTTTGGCCGGGTTTTTTTTGTCAATCGCCCGCCCTCGCCACAAATTCTCCTAAATTCTGCCAAAGTGTCCTGAAAGAGGTGCTGTGAGGTGGAAGACTAAATTAGTAGATGCACCCGTCGCTAATTTAGGATGATTGCATTTATGTATTTGTGTAGTTAATTCTGTCTAACTACTTATCTAACACAACTACGTCAATAATCTTTCAAGGAAAAAAATATGTCCAGTAAACAAGGTCAACCCCCCTGTCAACATACTGTAGAGTCTGGAGATACATTTTCCAATCTTGCACTTGCCTACTATGGTGATGGTAGCGATGCGAACGCGAACAAAATTGCAGGTGCAAATCCTGGCGTTTCCCCTACAAGTTTGCAAATTGGTCAGAAACTTCAAATTCCTGCTTAACAGATTTGGAAAGCTTGTCAAACTAACCACTGCTAATAGCAGTTATTAAGAGTGCAGAAGGTTAGCCAATCAAACTGACCTTCTGCAACTAACACTTGCCAAGGGATTTATATTGACCCGAAGAAGCCAGAGATAACTATTTTTCAATTTTTGGAGCGTTAATTATGTCAGTCGAAATCTTTACAGATTCCAATTTCTCTGGAACTAAATCCGGTTCTCTTGAGCAGGACTCTTCCTGGATTGGAGATTTTTGGAACGACAAAATATCCTCGATAAAAGTTTACTCCGGCACTTGGGACTTTTTTGAACATTCAAAATTCCAGGGTCGAAGCCTCCGACTTGGACCAGGCGAATATCCCAGCTTCAACAATGAAGTTAATGATACCATCTCGTCATTTAAAAAAGTGGCAGTAGGTGATTCAACTGGTTCAGATAATGATGTTCTGAAAAGAATCCTAGACCTTACAAACAATGAGCGTGGTAAAGTGGGTTTATCTCCGCTCACACTTAATTCCCAACTGACTGCTGCTGCACAGAAACACAGCCGGAGCATGGCAATGCAGGACTTTTTTGATCACCGCCAAATGGGGGAGCGGGTCAGAGCGGAAGGTTATCATTACTCACGAGTGGCGGAAAACATTATCGCTGGCCACTCTACACCAGAGGATGCCATTAAAGGCTGGATGAATAGCTCAGGACATCGTGACAACATTCTGAATTCTAACTATCGAGAGCTTGGGGTCGGTTACTACTTTTTGGAAAACGATCAGGGTAGCGTCAACTACAAGCATTACTGGACTCAGGTGTTTGGCACACCCCAGTAACGCTCGATAGCCCGATCAATTACAAGTTGGGCAAACACCTCAAATTCCATAAACCTGAATCGCCGTAGGAATAGCTGATTTTAATTGCAGTTATTGAGGATACAGAAGTTTAGTAACTCAAACTAACCTTCTGTAATTAATACCAACCCCTGGATCTATATTTAGCGAAAGAAGTTGAAAAATGGGAATTTCTACAGATTACTCAAACGTTCCTGACTGGGTAGCTAAACCCGAAGGGTACCCGACCGGATCGATGGTCAAATACAATGGCAACATCTTTTATGCCAACTTCTGGGCTTCAGAACCAGGGGTAGGGGATGCAGATCATAATGGTTGGCGGTTTTACGATGAGTTGTACGATCAAACATCTCACACGCCTACCGCACAAGCTAAAATCATTGCCTATATTCCTACTTGGAGAAAGAAAGAGGGATTTAACTATGCCAATGATGAGATGTATCGATACATCACACACGGCATCGTCTCATTTCTCATGTTTAGTGAGGTAAATCTCGGTGAGTTTGAACCAAAGTCTTTGGATGAGGTTAAGGCAATCCTCTCAGATGTGGTCAACACCGGACATCGAAACGGTACGAGAATCTCAATTGCGCTGGGAGGTGCAGTTGATTATGGATTCCTCAATTTGATGACTTCTATAGGAAATAATCCCGATAATCCACTTCTGGATCGCGCCGTACAAAATGTAGTAAATTTTGTCAAGTCAAACAATCTCGATGGCGTAGACCTGGATTTAGAGTGTTGGTGGGGCAAACCTGGCGAACAGGATCAGGGAGGAAGACCAAAAGGTGATGGACCTCATCCGGCTGGATCTGCTTTGACTTTGTTTGCTCAAAAATTAAAGCAAGCTATTCCTGATAAATTGGTTTCCGCAGCTATTTTTGGCACCTCATGGTATGGAAATAACTATGACCCAAAATTAGCAGATTATGTGGATTGGCTGGGAATTATGACCTACGATCTTACTGGATCTTGGAATAGTTCTCCAGTGGGGCCACATACAACCCTGTATAAGATACGCAATCAGGAGTCATATGTTGAAGAACAACAGGGAGAGTGGCCTGGTGGTGGGATTGTAAATAATCCTATTCTTTCAGTGGAAGACACACTTTGGTACTGGACGAATCCGTTATTTGTGAACTGGCAGGGTGCAGGACAAAATATACCCAGAAATAAGATCGCCGCAGGAGTTCCGATCTATGGCTATGATTTTGCCTACGGGAAAGACCCAGATGACCTGAGCGGTCAAGTACCTCCAGGGTATAAATCGATTCGGTACAAAGATATCCTGGCTCAATTTCCGGATGCTCATACGGCTGCCAATGGCAATATTAAAGTGCCGGGAAGTACACCTAGACCTCCTTTTATCTCTGCTTCAGGAAGCTATCGATATACTCACAATATCTACTTTGAAACTCCAGACACTGCTGTTACCAAATTGAATTTTTTAAAGGATGTGGGAGCGCAGGGAGTGATTATTTGGGAACTTTCTAATGATATCTGGGAAGAGGGGAAAAGCATCATTAAGGCACTTTACCAAAACTCTGGCAACCCGGAAACCAGACCGGCATTGCCTCCAAGTGGGAAGACACCTGTGCCAAGCGATATACTCACCCCGCTCATCGAACGTATCGGAAGCTACACAAATGAGTTCGCGGCTGAGATAGCACAAGGACGTGAAAAGGAAACATCTCGATTAGGCTTGCTTGTCGATCCAAGTTTGGTAGAAGCAATCACAAAATTTTTCGATGAAGCTGGAAAAACAGAGGGCGAAGAAACCTCAAAGGACGATAAAGATAAAATAATTGGATTGTGGATTGAGATAGAGGAAACCGCAAAAAGATATAGGGTAGATAGTCCAGATGCTCTAAATGTCTTAACAGAGCTCAAGGATAAAGTCGCCGGATTGGTCGGGCTGGTTGGGTTGATGATCGGAGGAGTGGCTGGTTGGGTATTTGTACCGTTCTTCTCAATGATTACTTTGTTCCAGGCACATGTTTTGCTGGAAGGGTTTGCACGACAAAATCCTTCACAAGGTCGAGATCCAGATACTGACAATGATGAGGATGAGGAAGAGGAACAAAAAGAATGTGAGCGTGAAGCCGATGAGGTTTCACAACAAATACAGCGAGCCATAGATGTGCTGAAAGGTGCTTTTGATAAATGGCCCACAAAGGATTTAGGAGATATAGGATCGGTCTTAGGTATCCCAGGTATCCCAACCCCTCCTGCTCCACCTGTTGATCCACCTTCTCCTGTGGAGTATAACTATAACGTAGAGATATCAATAACGTATGAGTTATTGCCCCCCCCTGCACACACGTATATTAAGGTAGATTTTCAGAACTCGGATCAAACAGGAAAGTTAGCAACCTTTGGAGGGGACGCTTATATCTCTACACCAAGTTCGCCTATTTTTGGTGGTGGTTCTTGGCAAGGTACGGCAAAGCTCAACTATGGGGTTGACTGGCTTGCGAGTCAGGGCTGGAGAGCTAACTTTGATTTGACCTATGGTCCAGGTGGGATGAATTTGCATTTACGGGGTTTGTCTGGCGAAGAAATAGGTCACATTTCATCAAGTGACCAGGGATTGGTTATCCCTGGAGCTGGAACTGGTGAAGGTGGGTTTTACCTATGACGCAAAAGCAAAAGACCAGTACCTAAAAAGGGTCTGGGTCTTCATGTTCAATAACATAGAATTAGGGTTTCAGGAATTCCGATTTGATGATTTAGCCCTGTTTGCTCAAGTTTCTGGGCTGAATAGTACCTTAACCCCTATTAACTTCTGAGGTGAACGATTATCACCGAAAGAAACAAAAAAACTGAGTATGCTCACACAAATCAATCTAGTTCACTAAACAGGATAATTTATCATGTTCACTACAATTCGTGACAATGCCAAAAAAGCAAAAAACCGTTGCAAGAAGCGACCTAAATCCTATGTAATTCTATGCAATAGTGAATACATGATCGTACCTATTAAGGCTGATCTGAATCCATATAGGAATCCTCCTACGCTTTGGTTTATGGGTGGTACTCCTCAGTTTTTTGGTGGTTCTGCGGATGGTGAGGGTGCTCCTCTAGAGACCCTGCAACGAGAAGTAGGAGAAGAAAGTCGAGGAACTTTGCGATTAAATACTATCTCTGGGGAAGTTTTTACAGCTCTACCAGCCAACGAAGATCGAAATACATATAATTTTTTCTATTCGATAGATTGGCAACGTACTCAAACTCAGTGGAATGACAATGTCACGAATCCAGCGGAAAGAGAAATGCAGAGATTAGTGGAGGTCCCAAGGGGACACTTTGACCCGCAGCAAGACAACGATGACGACATCCGTGATATCCTCCTGCTCGAAACTGGTACTACTCAGGCGAGAGGTGTTGACCAATTCCGTACCTCGCATACTAAGAATGCTTTTGTAATTTTCATCAGAGATATTTGGCCTCATCTCTAAAGGAGTATTCCCAGCGATCGCCGCTTTTGAAGCGACTGCCTCAAAAGTTAAGCGATCACTCATGGAGGAAGGATGATTTAGTGCGATTTCTATTCGTCCAAGTCGAATCTCTACAAATACAGGTTCATCTGAGAATGACTTTGCTGTCGATACCAATCAATTTTTATGGAGAATAAATATACCCATGAATAACTTACAAACTGGCGATCCAAAAGGGAATCAAGCCGAGGAAAACATGATATCCAAAGAAATCATCAGTACAGCAATGCAAAATCTTCGCGAAGCTGTCACGAGCATAGCGCAAAGCTCCAACAAAGAAAAAGTTATAGTCGAAGAGTTTCAGGTCATCGGCTTCGACCCCCAGTCTGCTGTAGCACTTCTCACTCTCCTCGAAGACTCTCAAGGCAATCTCCTCGAAGACCAATGAATATCTAGAGGCTCTGCCTCGATTGAAAAATAGTAGAAAAGATGAGTTTTTACCGCCGGCTTAATAGCCCTGAAAAAAATCCGTTTTATTGACTTATTCTCAGGAAGAGGGGGCATGAGATTAGCGTTTGAATCCGCCGCTCGTTCCTTGAATCTGGGAACGGAATGCCTCTTAAGCAGCGAAATTAATCCCGACGCTCAGTTACTTTACCAGTACCGGGTAGGCGACTAATTGACTATCGCGGTGGCACTTCTCTTCATTCTTGGGAACTGGGTTTGCGAGGCGAGTTCAGTTTAGACAAAATTGAGTTGATGAAGAGTTTTATTTTGAAAAGGCGAAATAAATAATTTGGGCATGACCCAGATGACAAGCTATTAACTAAAGAGCAAATAGCTACTTTTGTGGCTCATCCCAATCTCGATAAAGTTTTGGATTCCTTGGTAACAAAAAAGTACCTGCAAGGGAACAACAATCAGCACAAACCTGTAGCCGGTAACTTTTCCTTTGAAGTCTATAAATTTCTCGATCCGCATAAGATTTCGGTAACAATTGTTGCCAGTGATGCTAATAGATTAGGAGTTTACTCTCATAACCGAGTCCGCAGGATTACTCCCCGCGAAGCAGCACGGTTACAAGGTTTTTCAGATAGTTTTATTTTGCATCCTAACGATGATAAAGCTTATCATCAACTGGTAATAGTGTAAGTATTAATGTAGTTAAAGCTGTTGCTCTAGAAGTTATCCATAATTGTTTATCCTCAGCAAAGCAAGTTCCTTTGAAAAATGCAGTTTAATAATTCTCAATCATAACCTAAAACTGTATAGGATGGGCAAAGCGATTCGCCCGCCCAACTAATTATTGCGTCACGATCTGTATTATGCAAATGGTGAGTAGTATGGGGAGCATCTCATATTTGTAAAAACACTTCTTCTGGCTCCTTCCTTCTTCCTCTTTCCTTCTTCCTCCTGCCTTCTGCCTCAAAACTTAGATTTCTACCTGGCTTGGCTGCAAAAGTGAGATGCTCCCGTAGTATGACCGGATCTCCTGCCCGTTCCACAATAATTGTATAAAAATTGACTGTCAAATTAGGTGTACAACAGCTTAGCAATCCTCGCATCATTTGTGAATTTCTTACTCCCTCCCCTTGGTAAGGGGAGGGTTGGGGTGGGGTAAAAAGTTTACGACTCCTGCAAGAATTGCTTTAGCTCTCCTGCGATGATTATGGGATGTTTGGTTTCAGGCTTTTTTAATTCGCCAACAGTCTATTGAAATCGCCCGCGATTCTTCAACCCACAAATTTAACAATTCGCATTTTTAACCCCCAATTTCAAGCACTATTTTACCAGTTACTGAGCCTGTTTCTAACAGTTCGTGAGCGGCTTGCGCTTCTTCGAGAGGGAAAGTTTTGCTGACGTGAATTTTTAGCAAGTTGCGATCGCACAAACGAGCACACTTCTGCAAAATATGAGCCTGCTGTTCCTGTTCTTCCACCAAACCTTCCAGCATCGGTGTTAACATTAATTCCAGACTAATTCGCAGATTCCGCATTCTCGCTGTTTTCAAATTGCCCAAAGCTGGATCGGGTTCCAAAATGGTTACTAAATCTCCATAAATCTTCACAGCCGGAATAGTTTGGTAAAAAGTTTCTCCGCCGACTGTATCGAAAGCCAAATCAACTCCTTGTCCTTGAGTCCAAGTCAAAACCTCATCGACAACATTGGTATTTTTGTATAAAATAACTGAATCTGCACCGAGGTGCTTGACAAAATTGGCTTTTTCCTCAGAACTAACAGTCGTGCAAACCTCTGCCCCCTGCAATTTTGCCAACTGTACCGCGACGTGGCCGACACCGCCGGCACCAGCTTGAATCAGCACCTTTTGACCGGCTTGCAAGCGCCCTCGATCGTACAGCGATTCCCAAGCTGTAATTAAAACTAACGGTGCCGCCGCCGCCTCGGCAAAACTTAAAGAAGCAGGCTTGAGGGCGAGAAAGCGTTCGTCTACTACGGCAAACTCAGCATAAGTACCGATCGACCCGCCCAAACCGCCATTGCAGAAAAAAACCTCGTCTCCCACTTGGAAACTTTGCACACCAGCACCGACTGCCTCTACGACTCCAGCACCGTCGCACCCCAAAACGTGAGGAGTTTTGTCCGGGTAAAAAGTGCCGCGCGATCGCAACTTAGTATCTATCGGATTGATACCCGCCGCTCGCAACCGTACCAAAACTTCAGTTTCTCTTTGTATAGTAGGGGCGGGGATATCTTGCAGTTTCAATACGGACGGGCTTCCGGGCGTTTCAAAAAAGATTGCTTTCATCAGGGATATTAACTCTCTTGTCGCTTTCACCTGCAATCCTACCTTGTATGCGTTACTCATTCATGACCAAGAAACTGGGATACAAGCCCCGTCACTTCGGCGGAGTTTATCCGCCGAAGGGCTCAGTACATCGCCTTCTAGGACGGCTTTATCTTTATTTTCCTAATAAGCTCCCTGAATACATCGTTTTGCGTTCTATTCGTAAGCTTGCAATATTCCGCAAGTTTCTCATATTCTTCATCAGAACATCTAATAGTTAACTTTTTCATGCCGTCAATATGCCGTCAGTTATGCTAAGATAATAACATGAAAGCAAGATACCAGTACCGATTCTACCCAACCGACCAACAGCAACAGAGCTTAGCTCAGTTGTTTGGTTGTGTGCGAGTAGTGTGGAACGATGCTCTAGCGCTGTGCAAGCAATCAGAGAAAAAGCCCAAATCCGCAGAGCTTCAGAAAATAGTAATTACTCAGGCAAAGCAGACAATCGAAAGAGCTTGGTTGGGGGAAGTGTCAAACATTCCACTACAGCAGTCTGTAGCCGATTTAGAGACAGCATTTAAGAACTTTTTCGACTCCTGTAAGGGCAAGAGAAAGGGACGCAAGGTTGGTTATCCTAAGTTCAAAAAAAGGACTAGCAGCCAGTCGGCAAGACTTACTCGCGGTGGTTTTTCTTTTAAAGGCAATGGTGTCTATTTAGCCAAAATAGGAATCGTCAACCCTATATGGTCTAGGAAATTGCCGTCTAAACCTAGCTCTGTCACAGTAATCAAAGACTGTGCAAACCGCTATTTTTTGAGTTTTGTTGTAGAGCTTGGGCCAATTCAAATTGAGGCTAAGAGTCCAAGTATCGGAATTGACTTAGGGATTAAAACTTTTGCAGTAATGAGTAAGGGTGAAAAAGCTAAAAGTCCCAGTTATAAAAAGTTAGACCGAAAAGTTCGCCAACTCCAGCGCAAAGAGGCCCGTCAGCCCAAAGATTCTAAAAGAAGAAATGTAACTCGAATTAAAATTGCTAAACTACATAATCGCATTGCCGATACCCGTAAAGATTTCCTACACAAACTGTCAACCAAAATAGTCAACGAAAACCAAGTGATTATTCTGGAAGATTTGAACGTGTCAGGAATGCTAAAGAATCGGAAACTTTCAAGGGCAATTAGTCAGCAAGGATGGAGGGAGTTTAGAACTCTCTGTGAAGCCAAATCCGAAAAGTTTGGCAGAGAGTTTCAAGTAATTAGCAGGTGGGAACCTACCAGTCAAGTTTGTGCGGACTGTGGCTTTAAATGGGGTAAAATCGATTTGTCTATTCGTTCAGTGCTTTGCCTGAGTTGTGGTACTGAGCAAGACAGAGATAAAAACGCTTCTAGGAATATAGAACAAGTCGGGATGGGGAATCGCCACGACTCTAAACGGACGCAGAGGGATTGTCAGACTAGCAACGGTTAGCAGAACCCTGTGAAGCGTCAAGAATCACCGCACCTGATAGTCGGTGAGTATTTCAAGATACTTAGTTATTTTTAAATAGATTGGCTTCAGATAACTACAACAATTTTCGAGCGGTGTTAATCGATGTTCGATCTAAATTTATTTTTTTACTTTGAGATTTTTGCATATCTTCTGGGATTATCGGCGATTTTAGCCTTGGCGTCCGCGATTTATCTTAAGTGGCAGCCAATGCCCCCCCGTCTGCCGCCGGCCGAAGAGCAACGGCAGTTGCCACAATTAAACGATGATTTATCTGCCGGATTGAAAATTCGGAAAAACTTTGTGATTTTTCCCAACTCAAATCGGTTGCCGGCAACTGACAGCTTCTTGGGTAAAGTTTTAGGTATGGGTCGCGCTGTATTCTTGGCTAAGCAACAGCGCCTAAGTGTGAATTATTCGCCTATTCTGGGGCCTGGAAATAGCAAAACGCTAAGTCTGAGCATTGCGGGTTCGATGGGGCAAAATCCCGATCGCCCGAATGCCGAGAATCCTCCCAAAGTTACTGCTTCCGCGCAATTAGAGGAAGATTTACTGGGCGAAATCCTAGCAGGTACTGATTCGCCGGGGGGAGCAGAATTCTTTGATGCCTTAGTTTGCCACTTAGCCTCAGCACTCGGAGTTCGCACCGCCGTCGCTGCCAAATCGATTAAGTCGAAGGCACGCACCGATACTGCTGCCGATAGATTGCAACTTATCAGTTTTTGGAGCGACGGACAGCAGCAGCCAAATTTTGAGTGCGACACTGCCAATACTCCCGAAGCGCGGGTGCTGGAGGAGGGAATGTATTCCTGTCCAGACTACCTCGGGGAAACCTTTCCAGAAGACCGCAGACCGGTAGTTACGGGTGCGCGCAGTTTCCTGGGAGTCTTGCTGAAAAACTCTTACGGCGAACCTTTAGGGATTATTTGTATTTTTCACGATCGACCCCTGGTGGAAGCACATCTTGCCAAATTCCGATTAATTCTCAGTATCTTTGCTGGACGGGCGGCCGCTGAATTAGAGCGGCAGCGCCTAGAAGCAGCACTGTCTACTGTAGAAGCGAAATACTGTGCCCTGGTAGAACAAATGCCCGCTGTCACCTACATTTCTCCCCTCAACCGCAAGGCTGCCAAACTTTACATCAGCCCGCAAATTGAGACTTTTCTAGGTTATTCTGTAGCTGAATGGAGAGCAGATCCCGACCTGTGGCTGAAACTCGTTCACCCAGAAGACCGCGATCGCGTGTTAGTGGAAAACGCCACACAGAAATTCAGCGAGGGAGAAGATATCTTCTGCGAGGGGTCGCTGGTTTCAGAATACCGCGCGATCGCCCGCAACGGTCGAGTCGTCTGGTTCCGCGATCAAGCTACCGCAGTTCGCGATGAAGCAAGCAAGTCTGTCATCCTTCAAGGCGCAATGTTTGACATCACAGAGACTAAAGTAGCTGCCAGCGCGTTGCTAGAAAGCGAATATCGCTATTACACCTTGGCAAAAATACTGCCGGTCGGGATTTTCCGCGCCGATGCTGCTGGAGATTGCTTGTACGTCAATGAGCGATTTTTGGAGATGGCGGGACTGACTGCGCCAAAGGCACTCGGCGAAGGTTGGGCGCAAAGTTTGCATCCCGAAGACCGCGAGCGTGTTTTGAGCCAGTGGTATCGCGCTGTCATAGACAAGTTGCCATGTAAGTTAGAGTACCGCTTTTGCAACGGTGAGTTGACAACCTGGGTATTTTGGCAAGCAGTGCCAGAAATTACCAAAAGCGGGGAAGTTCTAGGCTATCTCGGCACGTTGACCGATATCACCGATCGCAAGCAGGCAGAATTCGCGCTGCAACAGGCCGAAGAGAAATACCGCAGTATTTTTGAAAATGCGATCGAAGGCATTTTCCAGACAACGCCCGACGGACGCTACCTCAGCGCTAACCCTGCTTTGGCGAGAATTTACGGCTATTCCTCGGCCGCCGACTTGATCGCGAACATACGCAACATCGACAGCCAACTCTACCTCGATCCCAACCGCCGTGTCGAGTTTTTGCGCGCGATCGAAAAACACGGTTTTGTGTCTGAGTTCGAGTCCCAAGTTTACCGCGCTGACGGCAGTACTATCTGGGTTTCCGAGAACGGCCGGGCAGTTCGCGATCCTGACGGAAATTTACTTTACTACGAAGGCACTGTCGAAGATATTACCCTCCGCAAAATAGCAGAAGATAAGTTGGTACACGATGCTTTGCACGATATGCTAACCGGTTTGCCCAACCGAGCTTTATTTATGGATCGCTTGGGGCACGCGATCGATCTTTCCAAACGCCGCCCCGAAATTTTGTTTGCGGTGCTGTTTATCGATCTCGATCGCTTTAAGGTTGTTAACGACAGTTTGGGGCATTTAGTGGGCGATCGGTTGCTCATCGCGATCGCGCAGCGCCTGGGAATCTGTTTGCGCGCTGGAGATACCGTTGCGCGTCTTGGTGGCGACGAATTCGCTATTTTGCTGGAAAATATCAAAAGCACCGAGGATGCGATCCAGATTGCCGAACGAGTGCAAGCGGAACTGGCAGAGCCTTTTTACCTTAACGAATATCAAGTTTTTACCAGTGCTAGCATTGGGATTGTTTGTTCTGGTTTGCCTCGATATCCAAGGGAAACTAGCAAACTGTCGAGTCCCGAAAATTTGGGAAATATCGATCGGGAAACTTCTTTGTCTGGCTTATCTTCCGACTCTCCTGTTCCCAATGTCCCGTTCCCAATGTTGTACGATCGGCCTGAAGAACTGCTCCGAGATGCAGATGCGGCCATGTATCATGCTAAGGGATTGGGCAAAGCTCGCCACGAAGTTTTTGACTTAAGTATGCACACTCGCGCCGTCGCCCTTTTGCAACTGGAAAACGACCTGCGACGCGCTTTAGACTCCCAGGAATTTCAGCTTTACTATCAGCCTATCGTCTCTCTTGTTACTGGTAGAATCAGCGGTTTTGAAGCGCTGCTGCGGTGGTATCACCCGCAGCGGGGTGTCGTAGCTCCTGGCGAGTTTATTTTAGTAGCTGAAGAAACTAGATTGATTATACCTATTGGCTGGTGGATGATGCGATCGGCTTGCCATCAGATCCACGAGTGGCACCAAAAATTCCCCGAAAATCCGCCGTTGACTGTCAGCGTCAACCTTTCTAACCAACAATTTAAACAACCGGATTTAATCGATCGCATTCGCGACATTTTACAAGAAACTCAGCTTGACCCCCGCACTTTAAAGGTAGAAATTACTGAAGGCGTCATCATGGAGAATGCCGAATCAGCAGTGGCTATCCTCGCGGAATTGAAAAATTTACAAATTCAATTATATATTGACGATTTCGGCACTGGCTATTCTTCTTTGAGCCGCCTGCACACTTTTCCAACTGATGCTTTAAAAATCGATCGAGCTTTTGTCAGCCGCATGACTGAAGATGAAGGCAACGAAGCGATTGTACAGACTATTTTAATTTTAGCCAGTCATTTAGGCATGGATGTAATTGCTGAAGGCATCGAAACCAGCGAACAGCTTAATTTACTTAGAGCGCTGCAATGCGAATACGGACAAGGATACTTTTTCTCAAAGCCGATAGACAGCATCGCAGCCACACTTTTAATAGAAAGTCAACCCCAATGGTAAGGATCGCGAATTAAATAACTTACAATTTTAATTGTTATTGTGGAAGTTATTTAATTCTCATTCCTAATTAGTCAGGAGTCGTTAGTCATTGGTCATCAGCCATTGGTAATTGGTAGTTGGTAATAAGAAGTCGAAAGTTAAAAGTTAAAACATTCCTTCTGACTAATGACTAATGACTAATGACTAATGACTAATGACTTAAACTTTCGCTTCCAAGGACTTGAGAAACTCAGTATTTACCCCCGACTCGCGCGTCAGGGCAATTTTCCCAGTACGAGCAATTTCCTTAATCCCAAATCTATTCAGCACCTGGACGATCGCCACCATTTTACCGGGATCTCCGACAACTTCCAATGTCAGCGTATCATCACCAATATCCACCACTCGCGCTCTAAAAATTTGAGCTAACTCAATGATCTCCGATCGCGTCCCGCTAGCAGCATTAACTTTCAGCAACATCAACTCCCGTTCCACACAGGGAATTTCCGTTATATCCTGAACTTTAAGCACGTTAATCAACTTGTACAGTTGCTTTGTCAACTGCTCAATAACTTGGTCATCTCCGGGTACAACCATCGTAATCCGAGACACTCCCCCTTGTTCCGCCGGGCCAACGGCCAGACTTTCAATATTAAAACCCCGACGGGCAAACAAACCAGCAATTCGAGTGAGGACACCCGCTTCATCTTCAACTAAAACCGAAAGAGTGTGTTTCATCAGAAAATTGGGTAGAAACCTCGTCCTTTTAGGACGGCTTTATATTACAATATAATTGGTCAACGACCCACCCGAGACGATGGATCAAACAGCCTATACGAGCGAAGTTCAGCCCGAGGTGCTGGCGGCGAAGCAAAATCGGTAGACCGGTTCAAGAGGATAGGGCAATGGTAAACATCCCTAGAATCAAAACGAAGAAGAATTCCGTTTGGTATTCGACACATAAAAACCGCTTTCTCTTGCGGGGTTAGTGCGCGAGAGCGAACATAAGACCAAATCTCTTTTAGGGTGGAGGCAGTTGCGAAGAAGCAGAAATTCAAATCGTGAGGTTTGGGAATCCCCGTCCGCGACGGTCGGGGTGGATGTCAATTCTCCAAAAAGACGCATTTCGTGCAATTCTACTTTCGCCCATTCGCCTGAGACCAGAAATGCACGCCCATTCAACCTGCCTTAGACATTTTATCGCGAGTTACTGGCCGTTCCTTTCCAGGAAAAAACAATATATTAAGCTGTCGGGGCGCCTAGTAACGCCCGATCGACAATATCACTCATAGATCGGCGTAAATCCGCCCCCACCCGCTTATTTTTGTCGATCGCACGCACATGATCTAAGTTTTTTTGTGTACGAACCTACACAATTACTTGAGCGAATAAAAACTTGAAAGGTCGGGCGGCCCACTGGGACTGAAATTTTGAGACCAATTGGTCTCAAAATTCCTTCAGAGAAAAACCCGGTGTTGCAGAGATGGCATCTGGCGGCGGACTTGTTCTAGTCGATCGGGATTAATTTCTGCAATTGCCACACCCGGTTCGTCTCCAGCATCCGCCAAAACGGCACCCCAAGGGTCTACAATCATCGCGTGACCGTGTGTTTGACGGCGGCCGTAGTGGTGTCCAGTCTGTGCAGGTGCGATCGTATAACAAGTATTCTCGATCGCCCTAGCTTGCAACAAAACCTTCCAGTGATCCTTGCCAGTGTAAGCAGTAAACGCCGCCGGCACGAACAAAATATCAGCCCCCTTGTACGACAAATGCCTGTACACCTCCGGGAACCGCACGTCGTAGCACACCGAAAGTCCTAGGGTGCCCAAATCCGGCGACACATAAACAGGGGGCAAATCTTCACCAGCTTTCACAGTGTTCGATTCCCTGTAAGTAATGCCGTCTGGCACATTCACATCAAACAAATGTACTTTTCTGTACCTTGCCACTTCAGTGCCGTTTGGGTCTACCAGCAAACAAGTATTGTATACCTTCCCCCCGGTCGTCGGCACTGGAAATCCGCCGCCCAGAATCGTTACCTGGAACCGCTGGGCCATCGTTTTGAGGAATTTTTCGCTTTGGATGCCGATCGCCTCTGCTGAAGCAATCTTTTCCTCCTCTTCGCCCATAAACGAGAAATTTTCTGGTAAGGAAACTAACTCCGCACCCCGACGCACTGCCAGGTCGATTAATTCCTCTGCCTGAACCAAATTTTTTTGCAGGTCAGGCAAGCTAGTCATTTGAATTGCTGCGGCGAGATAAGACTTCATCGATTCAAAATATTAGTCAATAGTCAATAGTCAATAGTCATTAGTCATTAGTCATTAGCCATTGGGAACTAATTTGATAACTAAATAGTTTAGATCCTTGGGTTTTACCCATCTCGGCGCTGGTTTTGCCCGAACTGGTATGGTTTGAGAGTTTTGATATTTGAGTTTTAAATTAGCCTGTAACTCATCACTCAAAACTCAAAACTCTCAACTTTTTACTCCTAGGTTTTGTAACCTAATTTCCTTCAAATCTTACGGCATCGGATGGAAAAGCAGGTCGGGGAAAAAGCGGTTAAATTCAATTAAAGCCGCAGCTTGAATAGATATCCAAAGGATAGCCAATACTGGTGCTGTCGAAAGAAACTTGACAAAGTATTGCATGAATTCTGCTCCTGAAAATTCCAGACAGTTGGTAATTGCCGATCGGTCTAGCGCGCTAATTGCTATTTTCTAGTTAACTACTTAACTGTTAGCTATTAGCTCTT
This sequence comes from Microcoleus sp. AT8-A3, assembly GCF_036705675.1. Lineage (NCBI taxonomy): Bacteria > Bacillati > Cyanobacteriota > Cyanophyceae > Oscillatoriales > Microcoleaceae > Microcoleus > Microcoleus sp. AT8-A3. The sequence goes on along the minus strand of NZ_JAUBVD010000001.1, from coordinate 207,857 downwards.
CTCCATTTCCCAATTTTAGCGGGGGGAAACAGTAATTTCGTCGTCCTTCGCAAACATTTCACCGCTGGTGATTGATGTGAGAGCTGCCAGAGGCCATAAAACGCCGCTCAGCATACATTTGATTGCCAAAGGAACGTCGATAATAATCTCTTTTTCCTCTGGGGTTGCTGATTTCTTGGTAACTTGCAGATAAGAACGGCCCACCCAACCAATCCAACCTGCGATATACAAGAACAGTATGCTAGGAATCAAAAAGTCCCCTGCTTTGCTCAAGTTGCCGTCTACGATTAAGTGCGGGTATCCTTCCGGGCCGCACATAGCTTGAGAATAGCGATCGAATCTTGCTTTCGCAGATGCGGGGTCGCCATTGGTTGAACGTGCATTTTTAGCCAGTTCCTTGAATTCGGGAGAGTCCTTGCACGGCACTAAATTGTAAGCCGAAGCAACTGGAGCAAAACTGATCCAGACACTCAACACTAAAATTGCAGCAAACAATCGTCGCATGGAATTGTTTCCTTTTGTTACAAAACAATAAGTTTTTGTACAAGCATTTCAACTTGCCGATCTGGAATCCAGATTACCGTGTTTGTTGACAGTGTAAAGTATCCATCATTGATGTGGCAAAGTCCAATAGAATGAGGGATTCCCGTTCTCATAGGTCAATGCTGAGCTAGCAATACCGCGAGGATATTCCTTCATTGCATCCGATGATGGTCTTACCTGTCGATCGGGCAAAAATCCCTTAACAATAACCTGAGTACAGGTAGAGCGGGGGACTTGCGCCGAATTAGTTAAGCTAGCAATAACTAACCTATCAAATAAAATTAGCAGTTAATGGCAACCATTTTCGCAATCGAAACAAGTTGTGACGAAACAGCAGCAGCAATTGTTAAGAATCGTCAAGTTTGCAGCAATGTTGTAGCATCGCAAATTAAAATCCACCAGCAGTTTGGCGGGGTAGTACCGGAAGTCGCTTCGCGGAGTCACCTAGAAATGCTCAATCAGGTAATTGCCCAGTGTCTCGGTGAAGCAAACCTGAGTTGGTCAGAAATTGACGGCATTGCAGCGACTTGTGCCCCCGGTTTAGTAGGTGCATTGTTAGTCGGGCTGACAGCGGCGAAAAGCTTGGCAATAGTCCATCAAAAACCTTTTTTAGGCGTCCATCACCTCGAAGGACACATCTACGCTTCTTACCTTACCGAACCCGACTTGCAGCCACCGTTTTTGTGTTTGTTAGTTTCCGGGGGCCACACTAGCTTTATTTACGTCAAAGATTGCGGCGTTTATGAAACAGTAGGACACACACGCGACGACGCCGCAGGCGAAGCTTTTGATAAAGTCGCGAGACTGTTGCAGCTAGGATATCCCGGCGGGCCGCTGATTGACAAATTGGCCGCCCTTGGCAATCCCCAAGCATACCCTCTACCAGAAGGCAGAATTTCCTTGCCCGGTGGTGGCTACCATCCTTACGACAGTAGTTTTAGCGGGTTGAAAACTGCTGTTTTGCAATTAGTGCAGAAACTCAAGAAACAAAATAACAATGTGGGTGAGGAAGGCATCTTGACTGCCTCTACAATTAATGATATTGCGGCCAGCTTTCAGGAAACTGTAGCTAAGGGTTTAACAAAAAGAGCGATCGACTGTGCCGTAAATTTCGGGCTTACCACTATTGTAGTCGGCGGCGGAGTTGCAGCAAACAGCGGACTGCGAAAACACTTACAAGCAGCAGCAGCCAAACACAACTTGCGGGTATTGTTTCCGCCATTAAAATATTGTACAGACAACGCAGCAATGATCGGCTGTGCGGCGGCAGAACACTTGCAGCGAGGACACACATCACCACTCACTTTGGGAGCAAATTCAAGAATGGCTGTCAGCGATATTATGGAACTGTACAAGAGTCATTAGTCATTAGTTGTTAGTCATTAGTTATTAGTCATTAGTTATTAGTCATTAGTTAACAGTCATATCATATCCGATCGAGTGACCGCGATTAAAAGGGCGGGTTTTTGAGATTGTCAATTATTGGCAGATGTTTTTCGTGAACCCGCCCCTACCGTATTAAGGGTAATCGACAGGACATAATATCATTAGTTAACAGTTAACAGTCAACAGTCAACAGTCAACAGTCAACCCAACGATGAAAATCCGATCCGCAAAAGAAAGCGATTTGCCAGCAATTGTCCAAATATATAACGCAGCAATACCGGGCAGAATGGCCACAGCCGATTTAAAACCAGTCTCAGTCGAAAGCCGCCTCCCGTGGTACAGAGAACACTCCCCAAATTCCTGGCCGATTTGGGTAATGGAATCAGAACAAAATATTGTTGGTTGGCTGAGTTTGCAGATTTTCTACGGACGCGCTGCCTATCAGCATACAGCAGAAGTTAGCATCTACGTCGCACCCGATCGCCAACGCTGCGGAATCGGACAAAAATTATTGCAATCGGCAATTGTGCGGAGTCCAGAATTGAAGCTAAAAACTCTCATAGGAATAATTTTTGCTCACAATCAGCCGAGTGTAAGATTGTTTGAGAAATTTGGCTTTCAGCGGTGGGGATATCTGCCGCAAGTTGCCGAACTTGACGGCGTTGAAAGAGATGTCGTAATTCTGGGTTTGCGTTGTCTTTAGGGAAACGGCAATGCCCATTGGTGTCAGCTTAAACTGTCAGTCCGCCCAATCATTCCGTCCGCCCGTCAGTCCGCCAGGGAATGAATTCCCTGTCTAATAGCGAAAGTCCTCTTAAGAGGACTAATGAATCTTAAATTTTTCTTCTCAGTCCTCTTAAGAGGACTTTCGCTTTGAGGCAGGGGTTGAAACCCCTGCCGGAGTATCGGTTGTACGTTAAGTTGTCACCAATGGGCATTGCCGTGTCCTAATTTGGAGGAAACGGCAACACCTTGTCTTGATTTGTAGGGAAACGGCAATGCCGTGTCCTAATTTGGAGGAAACGGCATTGCCGTTTCCCTGGCTCAATCTGGTAAAATTGTAATTTCATCCAAAGATGCGATCGCCACATCAGCATTTTCCAAATGACTAACCTGGGCCTTTCCCCAACAAATCCCGATACAGCCAGCCGCGCCCGCATTTTTACCCATCTGAATATCGCCCGCTGAATCTCCCACCATCAAAGTTGCTGCGGGATTTACTCCGAGTTTCTCACAAGCTTGCAAAAACAATTTCGGGTCTGGTTTATGAAGCGTTGAATCAACTCCCATTTCTAACTGAATGTAGTCAGCTAATGCGTGGTGTTTCACAAACTTCTGCACCGATTCTGTTGTAGCAGCCGAAAGAATTCCCAGTTTTAAACCCGCTTCCGAAAGATATTTCAGCACTTCCAAACTGCCGACAAATAAAGGAGAAACTGCACTATTTTTAAACATTTCGTCAGCTTCATCAAAAGCGCGACGCGCAATAGTTAAAGATTCTAGCCATCCCCTGCCGGTTTCGGCGATGTATCCCGCCGCCACAATCTCATTTTCCCTACGACTACCGACGGCCAGCAAGCCTGTGGGGTCGATGCTGCCACCTTCGATGCCGAAAGCCATTTGTAAAGGCTCTCCAACGCCCGGAATTTGAGCGTCTGCGAGGCGCGATCGCTTAATCCCCAACAATCTCAAAAATTCTTGAGAATCCTCTAGAGTGCCGTCTTTGTCAAAGATTACGGCTTGGATATTCGAGAAGGTAATGCCCCGACATTTAATAGTTACCAAGAATCTGAACTCCGTAATATTTATATCAGGACACAACAATGTTGTGTCCCTACAATATCATGTGCGATCGATTAACCATAATACAATACGCTTGGGTTAGTTTGATACTCCCCACCGATGAATCGGGGGGATTCTTGACGTATTCCATAAAAGAACTTTCAAAGGCGTTATCAAGGCACCTCTACCCACTCAGCTTGAACGAGTCCAAACCTTGCGTATACTTTTAGCTTTTTATACTTTCAGAGTCCATCGCAACGCCAGATAGGTACGCTCAATAATTCACTGTTACTTGTTTGGTCAGGCTACGGTCAAGCCGAGACGAACCAACTCAGGAGTTTCACCTTATTAAATTATTTCAACACGTAGATGGTTATTCTTAATCGATGTAATTAGTGTATCATTTCAATTAAATTTGTGCAATTATTTTAAGGCGACTAAATAAGTCGCAGCCACGTTCCTCCCCATGTCTAAAGCCAGGGGCTTCCCGCTCGTTTTTCGGTGAAAAAAACCGATCGTGCGTAGGTTGGGCCCGTGAAACGGAGGGTGCGCTACGCTCGGAGCCCACCTACAGAAGAGTATTGAACCATAACATGGCGGCCGGGGCGGGTTTTTGAGATTGTCAATTATTGGCAGGTATTGTTGGTGAACCCGCCCCTACGAAAATCGCGCTCGATGACCGGAGATCATATCAGTGGCCGGGGCGGGTTTTTGAGATTGTCAATTATTGGCAGGTATTGTTGGTGAACCCTTCGACTACACTCAGGGCATCGCCCGCCCCTCCAAGAATCACGCTCAATTGACATGATTTCTGTAGGGGCGGGTTCACCCTGATCTTCAACACAAATCCCAAATTCAATAAACCCGCCCCGGCCGGATATTACGATCGATCGACCGGACATGATATCATACAAAATATTTAACTACCAGCCGGGAAGTCCCTCGGTATATTTAGAGGGGATTAATCTGAGCGCTGCGCGAAGTACCCCGAATAAATTACGCCCGCGTGATGAAAGGCTCGTCGGGTGTAGGTACGGAAACCGACAATTAGACATTGCGAGTACCTTTAACTATGATGTACTTCCTAGATATTAAAACAAAAGAAATGGTATATTAAGGTAGGTCGAAAAAAGAAGCTAAAAATGCAACTCACTTACAAATACCGCCTCAAACCAACCAAGCCCCAACTATCAACTATTGTGGCTCATTTAGAACTCTGCCGTCGGCAGTACAACTACCGAATCGGCGAAAGATTTAGGTGGTGGGAAACCACGAGAACACCTATCAACGCCTGCCCATTGATTGTTTCGATAGTCCCTGTTGAGGAGATTTATCGAAATATTCCCTTGACTAGATTGCAAACTAGGGATGGCAGAAAAAAGGATGAGTCAGGCAATCCTCTAACCAGGAAAGGTGATGTTTTCTCAAACATTGAAGGCGGATATGTACAGTGGCAGACGATACAATTAGCTGACCTGAAAAACACTAAAAAACTATTTCCTGACTACAAAGCGTTGGATTCTCAGGTTTTGCAAGATGTCGTCAACAGAGTTGAAACTTCCTTTTCAAATTTCACCACGCCCGATAAAAACGGCAATCGTAGAGGTCAGCCCAGATTCAAAGGGCTTCACTACTACAAATCCTTCACTTATCCTCAACTAGATAACTTAGATATTGTCAAGGACGAGCAAGATAGGATTTGTATTAGTCTCGCCAAAATAGGTAAGCGTGCCTATGGTTTTCCACCGTCCAATACCAACAAAGTTCAAAGTTAAGACGGGTACAGTTATCAGAGAAGCGGATGGGTGGTATATTTCCCTGACGCTAGAAGATAAAACGGTTCCCGTAACGGTTGCAGAAATTCAGCCGACGGTCGAAAATACTGTTGGCATTGATTTGGGAGTCACTAATTACGTCTATCTTTCCAATGGCGAAAGAGTTGAGAATCCTAGATTTTTGAGGAAATCGGCTCAGAAATTAGCAAGGCTTCAAGCGAAGTTAGCTAATAGAGTCAAGGGTTCTCAACCTTGGAAAATAATCAAGGACAAGGTTTCCCAACTCCATCAGTTCGTAGCTAGAGCTAGATTAGATTTTCAATTTAAAACTGCACATGAGCTACTTAGCAAGTGTGAGGTTTTAGTTGTTGAAGATTTGAGCGTCAAAAATCTAACTAGACGTGCCAAGCCCAAGACTGATATTGAGAATGGTAATTTGGTTTATTTGCCTAACGGTCAGTCAGCTAAGAGTGGTTTGAATAAATCCATGCTTGATGCTGCTCACGGGCAATTCGCCAACGTTCTGAAATATGTCGCCTGGAAACTAGGTAAAAGTGTTTTATTTGTTGATCCAAAGGGAACTTCCCAGCACTGTTGGAACTGCCTCAACAAAGTCCCGAAAGAATTATCGGAACGGTGGCATTCTTGTCAATGTGGAGAATCTTTGGATCGAGATGAAAATTCAGCCAAACTCATAAGAAAAATTGGTCTGAGTTACAAAAGTGGCGGGGGAACTCCGTCACTCAAAAAAGCCTTTGAAAAAAAGGAAAAAGAAGCCTGCGGTCTAACTGTACTCAGTTGACCGTCAGGTTCGTTCACAATCGTCCTACTAAATTAGCCACCATTAATCCTAGTACAACCGGCTGAATCGGCTTAACCATATGCCTTTGAAAACCAGCTTCGATCGCCATTTCGCGTTCTTTATCGCTCGCATAGGCAGTCAGCGCCGCGGCTGGGATTTCTCCTCCGGCTTCCGCAGCAAGAGATCGCACTTCTCGAATTAAGAAATACCCATCTTCCTCTGGCATTCCGATATCGGAGATGAGCACATCATATCTGCCCGGATTTTCAGTCAAAGCAGCGATCGCACTTCTGGCAGATGCAACAGCCAAAACCTCCGCCCCGTAGCCTTCAAGCACAAATTGTAAGAAGTCGCGCGTATCTATCTGATCATCTACGGCTAAGATGTGCAAGCCTTCTAGAGAGGGGACGCGATCGCTAGAGGCGTTTAAAGGCCCTACCAAAGCAGTTGACTTTAAATCGATCGCCGATGTCAACTCTTGAGGTAGCGATCGCAACGGCAATCTCACAGTCATTGTAGTTCCTTGTCCCTCACCCGGACTTTCGGCTTGCACCGTTCCCCCGTGCAATTCAACCAGGTGACGCACGATCGATAAACCCAATCCCAGCCCTTGATTGGTCTTAGTGCTGCTGGCATCACCTTGATGGAAACGATCGAAAATATACGGCAAAAATTGTGCCTCAATCCCTTTTCCCGTATCGCTGACTCGAAGTTCAGCATGATTCTCAATCGCCGATAGCATGATTTCCACTCGTCCCCCCGCCGGAGTAAACTTAATCGCATTAGACAGAAGATTCCACACAACTTGCTGCAAGCGATTAATATCTCCTAAAACACTCGTAGAAATCAACTCCGAAACAATTTGAATGTTTTTTGCCTCGGCTGATAATTGAACCCCCTCCAGCGCTGCTTGCACCACTAACCGCAGATCGATCGGACAAATGCACAGTTGAAGCTTGCCGCTGGTAATCCGGGAAATATCCAGGATATCTTCGATTAACTGAGATTGCGCCCTCGCGCTGCGCTCGATCACCTCTAAAGCCTTAGTAACGGCTGGTTCCTTCAGTTCCCCCGAACGCAGAATTTGTGCCCAGCCCAGGATCGGAGTCAAAGGATTGCGTAATTCATGGGAGAGATTCGCCAGAAATTCATCTTTACTACGGTTGGCTGTTTCTGCCTGTTGGCGGGCCAACTGTTCATGCAGTAATAACTGCGATCGTACTGTCTCAAACTGCTTGCGCTGCGTGATATCCTCGATCGACAACAGAATCATTAAAGCTTGGTCTTCTCTTTCAAGTTTACAAGCATTCAGCAGCATGGTTTTGGGCCCGATCTGCTCAAACAGGTGATCCAACTCAAAGTTTTCAAGCTGAACATCACTAACCAGAATATCTTCCAGAATCCATCGCACTTGGGGGATATTCCACTGCCCGTTGCCTAGCTCAAACAGCGAAGATTTTGCTACTTCTGACGGTGAAACCTGAAACATTTCATAGAACGATCGATTTGCTTTATTCACTCGGAAATCAGCATCTAGGACGACTAAAGGCGTTTGCACAGTTTCCACAATGGTTTCAGCATAATTTCGGGCCTCCTCCAAGGTTCTGGCACTGCGTTTAAGAGCATCAATATCGAGCAAAACCATCACCACACCGTCAATCTGGTTTTCCGTTGTCCGGTAAGGACGAATGCGGAGGTTGTACCAATATCCCGATAAAGTTTGAACTTCTTGTTCTTTCGTCTGGAGAGTATCAATCACCTCCAAAATCATCTGTTCCAAGTCAGGAACGTTCAGAGTTGAGCGGATGTCGCTAAAAGGCCGTCCAACATCTGTGGGAATCACACTAAAAATTTGCTGTGCCGTTGGCGTAAAGCGTCGAATCTGTAAATCGTTTGTCAGCATTAAAATAGGGATATTGATACTGGAAAGCAAATTTATCAGATCGTTATTCACCAGGCTTTGTTCAGTATTGCGGCTGCGAAGTTCATCGTTAGTGGTAGTGAGTTCCTCGTTAGTGGCTTGAATCTCTTCTTTGGCAGTCTCTAACTCCTCATTCGTGCTTTGCAACTCCTCGTTGCTGGATAGGATTTCTTCGTTGGCAATTTTGAGGTCTTGGTTGAGACTTTCCTGATCCTGGATCACCGCTTGCAGTTGAGATTGAGCCGCAGTTTTTTCTTGGTTAGCCGCTGCAACTTGCTGGCTCAGCAGCTCAATTTCGCGCACTAAATCAGCTTGCTCGAAGCTTTCAGAAGGGAGAGTGCTGAAGTTAAGCACGGGGGGTGCAGCCTCTTCAAATACCACCAAAAAGTAGCGTCCTTCGACCGCCGGTGGCCCGAAGGGAATCACCTCAAAATTGACGATACTCGATCGTCCGCCCGATTCAAGCAATACCCTTTCTTTCCTAATGGTTACGTTCTGCGTTTGTGCCTGATAAATCGCGGTGCGAAGCTCAACCAGCAAGCCTGCCCTTGCCATTGCCAGCAAGTTTAAGTCGGGCGTTCCGGCTACCACTCTCAAGTAAGGATCGATGTCTCCCCGCACTTGCAGGATTTTCATCTGCTCGTTGACAACCACACTGGCTGGGGCATATCGATTTAAAATCAGTTGGTCAGTTTCTTGTTGTAAATCCAAGCTATTCGTAAAATTGTTTTTCACTTCCTCCCGTTCACGTGCTTTAGCGACGGGATAGGAACTCGGCGTAAACGAAAAATGGGGACGAGTCGCAGTCAACTTTTTGGCATAAATTTTAGACTTTTTATCCACTGAAGTAAACAAGTAGGAAAATTCTCCGGTACTCTCAGAAGTGCCTAACAGGAGAAAGCCCGTTGGCTTAAGACTGTAATGGAAAATCGGCATCACTTTTTTTTGCAATGACTCTCCCAAGTAGATCAGCACATTGCGACAGCTAACTAAATCGATATTGGAAAAAGGCGGGTCACTGCCTAAGTCTTGTCGGGCAAATACACAAAGTTCGCGGACTGCCTTGCTGATTCTATAGCTACCTCTTGCTTCGGCAATAAAGAAGCGAGTACGTCGTTCTGGTGAAACATCTACCATCTGGTTTTCTGAGTAGACGCCACACCTCGCTTTGTTGATAGCGTGTTCGCCAATGTCCGTGGCAAAAATCTGGATCGGTGGCTGAATGGCTCGATCGCCCAAAAACTCTAACAAGCAAATGGCGATCGAATAAACTTCTTCACCTGTCGAACATCCTGCCACCCAAATCCGAATCGGAGTTTCGGCCGATTTATTTTGGGTAATCGTGGGGAAAACCAGTTCTTTTAACTTTTCAAAGGCTTCGGGGTCACGGAAGAAACTGGTAACGTGGATCAGGATTTCTTCATACAGGGCTGTGACTTCAGCCGAATTGTGTCGAAGATGTTGGGCGTAATCATTCAAGCTTTCCAGCTTGTACAACACCATCCGTCGCTGGATGCGTCGAGCGATCGTCCTGGGTTTGTACTGGCTAAAATCAACGCCTGTGGTGGATTTCAGCAGCGCAAAAATAGTAGCCAGGGCATCTCCCTGTTCGGGCGATTCCTCAACTTTTGTCATGGCAAGCGGGCCAGTGAGAAGGGGATTGTGACTATAGTTTGCCAGTTCCTCGGCAATTTTTTCCGGTGGCAGAACGAAATCGACATTGCCTGTCGCAACAGCGGTATTCGGCATACTATCGACTTTTGCTGTGCCTTGACATTGAGCAAAAGTCATGCCTCCGGCTGCTTTGATTGCCTTGAGCCCGAGTGAACCGTCTCCGTCTCCCCCGGATAAAACTACGGCGATTGCTTTGTGCCCGCGATCGATCGCCAATGAGGTAAAAAACGCATCTCCCGGCATATATTTGCCATAAACCTTCTCGCGCGGTGATAGTTGCAGGACGCCTTTAGATAGCACCATCTTGGTGTTAGGCGGAATAACGTAGACTTGATTGGGTTCTACAGCTACGCCGTCTTTTACCTCATTCACAGGCATTTGGGTGGTTCTCGCGAGAATCTCGCTAAGCAGACTTTTGTGATTGGGATCTAAATGCTGAATCAGCACAAACGCCATACCCGTATCGGCCGGTAAATGGCTGAGTAACTGCGTGAATGCTTCCAACCCTCCTGCTGAGGCGGCAATTCCAACAATGGGAAAGGGGGCATCGGTTTCGGTTAATTGTTCGCTGTCGAGGGCGGCTGGTGCGATGGCTTCGGGTGTATTTTCTGGAGATAATTGAGGAGAAGTCATGCTATGAAGTCGAGGACTTCAGCTATTCAGCAACCTACAGTTCTCGCAAGATGCTGCTGAAGAACCCGTACTATACTTAAGTATACCTTAAGTTATGGGTATTATGCAACTCATTTAATGAGTAAGTATACTGTTGGAGCCATGATCTGAGCGCTCTCGAACAACTCTATCTGCTGTTGGGGCGATCGTAACGAGAGGCTGGCAATAACCAAGTAGTATATCTGCTTGCCTACTTAGCTTTTTTCACCGACAAGTGTAGCAGACAGCGGGATTACTGATTCCGTATTAATTCTAGCAGTATAAGCGACTTGTGCGCCTTGTATTCCTTTTAAATCTTCTACTCGTTTTTGAATTTCGGAGACTCCAGCAGCTTTTAATGCTGTTAAAAATGCTTCGTCGCTGTAAACATCTTCGGAAAATGAAACTTCGTCACTTTTAGAAAGATTTTGAATGCGGGCGGCTTTGTTGACTGTAGAGCCAAAATAGTCGATCGAATTATTAAGATTTACCAGCAAAGCCGTACCTCGGTGAATGCCAATCCTGACTTGAATCCACTCTGCTTGTTGGCGAGTTGAATTGTATTTCCTGAAACTAGCCACAGCATCGGTGGCTGTCATAATTGCTTGTTCGTTGCTGATAAAAGAAGCCATGACGGCATCGCCGATGGTTTTAATGACTTTTCCGCCAAATTTCTCGATCGACTCAAAGAAAATTTCAAAATGATCGCGCACAATATTGTAAGCTTTGGTATCTCCCAGTGTTTCGTACATTCTGGTAGAACCGGTAATATCAGTAAACATAATAGTAATCGCCCGAATCTTGACTCGCTCTCTTTCCGAGATTACTCGATCGCCGAACAAACGCTTATAATCCGGGTGATGAAGCAGTTGCATTCCTGACAGCCGCAGGGGCAGTTGTTCTACTGTCAATTCATCGGGCAATTCATCTGAATGCAAAATCAGCCCCGACAAATTGTGTTCGCTATTAGTTAATTCTATCTTGAGTTTTCCCGGACGCACGGCAAGCTCTTTTTTATCGAAATCTGGGCCGGCCAACTGCTGGAGTTGAATTTCTTGTATCTCTTCTGTTTCTTCGCCTTCCACCTTTAAAATCCCTTTAGCTAAAGTCAGGGGACAGCAGTAGCGATATCGACCTTTTTCTAAGCTAACTATCTCGGATTCGGTGCAGTATAAAGGTGTTACCAGTTGCAGTTTGCTCTGGAGTACGGGAGGGGGAGCGCAGACGGGCCGCAGTTGCGGGTCTTCGATTTCTTTGTTCAGGGAAAAAGTGACTTCCACGCGATCGAGCAAATCAATGTTGAACTCGCGCTCGCACATCGGGCAAAAAGACATTTCTGATGTGTCTGCCAAATCCTTAAATTCTTCTGTAATCATGTTGCAGTGCGGGCAGTGAATATCCCAGTGCAAGTCGAAGACACCGGCTTTTACTCCGTGCAGAAATTCGGAAGTAATTTTTTTAACATTCTTGACTGTATCGCCTGCTACGTAGTAAGGATTAATTCTCAATCTCTGCAAAATGTGGGAACCGATTAACCAGTTTTCGATTTGGTCGATCGTTCCTTTGCTCGAATTGGGACGTTTTTTGAGCTGTTCTAATTTTTCTTTTAATAGTCCGATTTTCATGATTCACTTGCCTTTGAGCCTCATGGCAAGAAATTTCTAAGTATTCTTTTGTGTAATTTGCTTGTCTAGTGTGTTTTTGCCTGAGAATGCTGATGAGTTGGGGAGCATCTCATATTTGTAAAAACACTTCTTCTGGCTCCTTCCTTCTTCCTCTTCTCTCTTCTCTCCTGCCTCCTGCCTCCTGCCTCCTGCCTCAAAACTCCAATTTCTAGCGGAGGCCTGCTTTCATTGAGATGCTCCCGATGAGTTGGCACTTGTGCGGATGTCCCTGATGTTTGTAAATCTTAACAAATTAGCAGCGTAAAGGCTAGGTTTATTTAGGCAGATCGATCGCGCTGTCACTTGTTTTAATTCCAAGTGCGATCGCTGCATCTGCCTGCAGGAACATATTAAATTGTTGGTAATTGGTAATTGCTAATTGGTAATTGCTAATTGTCAACCACTAAGTAGGGAGACAGCAATGCCCATAGGTGTCAACTTAAGCTGTTAGCTCGCCAAGTTCGTTAGTCATCCCGTCAGTCCGCCAGGGGTTTCAACCCTTGCCGGACTATGGGTTTAACGTTAAGTTGACACCTATGGGCAATTCCGTTTCCCTACAAATGCCCGCGTACTTTTCAGAATTGATATTAATTGGTAATTAATGATTGGTAATTGGGACGTTTAAGGCAAAAAAAAAGAGGGAATTTTCCCTCTTTTAATCACACTAACTGTGATCTTATTCTTCCGTCGCAGGAGGGATTTCTTCCTCTACATCTAATACTGCTTCGGGTGCTGCTTCGGGTGCTGCTTCGGGTGCTGCTTCGGGTGCTACTTCGGGTGCTACTTCCGGCAGATCCTCTTCCATTGCTGAGGGCACATCTTCGAGTTCGTCGGAGAAGTCATCATCAGCATCAGTTGAGTCTACAGGAATGTCTATGCCTGCTTTAGCTTGCTTTTGAGCCAGCATTTTCTCGCGGAACTTAGCTGCCATTTCCTCAGCTTTTTCGTATACCAATTCGCGATTTTTGACCATCGCGCCCGGTTCCGGTTCCAACTGCTTGGTGGAGAGAGAAATCCGGCCCCTCTCGGCATCCAAGTCAATGATCATCACTTTCACTTCGTCGTTGACATTGAAGACGCTATGAGGCGTATCGATGTGATCGTGTGAAATTTCCGAGATGTGCAGCAAGCCGCTGACGCCGCCGATGTCGATAAAGGCACCGTAAGGCTTGATACCGCGTACTGTACCGATGACGACTTCCCCGACTTCGAGGCGGTTCATCTTGCGCTCAACTAAGGCGCGGCGGTGACTCAACACTAGGCGGTTGCGGTCTTCGTCTACCTCTAAGAATTTTAATGGTAATTCTTCGGCGACTAATTCTTCCTTCGGTTTGCGGGTACTGATGTGAGAACCGGGAATAAAGCCTCGCAAGCCTTCTATTCTCACGAGTGCGCCGCCGCGGTTGGTGGCAAATACTTGCGATCGTACTGTGGCATCTTCTGCTTGCAGTTGTCGCACTCTTTCCCACGCCCGCATATACTCGATGCGCCGGATGGACAGGGTTAATTGTCCGTCTTCATTTTCATCGGTTAGAATGAAAAATTCTCTGGTTTCGTTTGATTGCAATACCTCTTCAGGGCTTTCCACTCTATTGATGGACATTTCCTGAATGGGAATGTACGCTGCTGTTTTAGCACCGATATCAATCAGAGCGCCCCTGGGTTCTATACTAAAAACTGTACCCGCTACTACATCGCCCGGGCTAAAGTGATAGTCATATTTATCAAGTAGGGCTGCAAAATCTTCGTGAGTAAAGCCGATGTCTTTGACTGTGGTTTTGAGATTGACCATGCGAATAGTTTCCTAGGATTTCTCTCCTTCATGTTTTTCGTTTGTGCCGGCAGATATTCGAGATTTTGGTGAAAAAGCGATTAACTTTTTTCAAAATCTTTTACTAAAGTCAGTTTTCGCTAACTTTTGCCAGGTGCAACTGCACACCAGCGCTTGCCATTACTGTTACTCCATACTCTGTGTTAAAACGTTGAATCTTAACATTCCGAGTCAAGTAGACTATTTTGACACTCTCAGGTATAAATAAACTGAGATTCTTCGTTCAACGAGCCGACTTGCTGGCGACAGGATTACTCCAGTCTAAGTAGAGGTCGGTTTCTCCAGAAGCGTAAATTTCGGTATGTCCTACCGTATTTAATTAGTCACCGAGCTTTAGTTAGGTTTTGTTCAAATGCGAGCTTTCCTAAACTGCAACACCGTTAGGTGTGACTACGCACTCAACTAATCCAGTTAAGTTTTTACGTTGTCTAGTTATACTCTATTTTAGACCGATGACGATCATATCACACCCAGCACTGTTACTGAGAAAAAAGAACACTCGCTCGAATGAGAGTCCCTTGAGTCGCTATTCCTCCGGGCCTTCATCGGGACACGGTTTTCAATCTCAAGCGAATATTTCTCTAAATTAATTTAAGCGAGCTTAGCTGGGAGTTGCACAGGATGCTGGGCTTTCTCGATCGACTGCTTCGGAATCCGGCAAATCTGCGTCAAAATTTGTCCCTGTTTCTGTATCTTCAGCTTCGTTGAGGGGATTCTGAAGGTGATTTAGGGTATCTACAAAATCTCGGATGCCTCGAAATTGCCGATATACCGAGGCAAAACGGACATAAGCGACTTCGCTGAGGGGTCGCAGGTGCAACAGCACCAGTTCCCCTATTTCTGAACTGGCGATTTCTCGGAGCGATCGACCTTGAAGTTGTGCCTCGATTTCTTCTGCCAGAGTTTCGAGATGCCCGGAAGACAAACCGGTTTTTTCGCAGGCCCGAATCAATCCCCGAACTAATTTTGACCTGTCAAAAGATTCGCGCTTGCCGTCCCGCTTGATCACCGTAATCGGCACAAATTCTATGCGTTCGTAGGTTGTGAAGCGGTGCTGGCAGTTCAAACACTCACGCCGCCGACGGATGCTTTGACCTGATTCGGCTGAACGCGATTCTAGAACGCGGCTATTTGTGTGTTGGCAGGAGGAACAGCGCATGATTGCTGATTTTAACAGGCATTGCCAGCAAATTGCCATTCATCTAACCGCTTGGGGTCTGATGAATGGCTGGACTAGAAAAATCACTTAGCACACAGCGGTGAAAGAGTCCCGCACCAAATTAGATCGCTATGATGCGGGCTAACCGCAGTCCGGTTCAGGATATTTTGGACTTACCGCAGGCGTATAGCTAATTATTTGCCAATCCGGGGAGGTTCCCGAAATGCGATCGCAAAAAATAGTACGCCTATGGCTAAAGCCAGAATCAAAATGTAAGCAACACTTTCCATGTTAAATTTTCCCTATCTTCCCTTGCCGTATTATTTTATCGTGAACAAACCTGACGGTCAACTGAGTACAGTTAGACCGCAGGCTTCTTTTTCCTTTTTTTCAAAGGCTTTTTATAGTGAGGTAGTTCCACCCCCACTTGCTAATATAGTATCAGAGTATTTCCCGATCATCTTGGGGTTTAAAAGAATAATTGTCGGTTTCGGTACCAAAACCCAACAAACCTTTCATCCCAAGGAGTAATTCCCAACGAGGTACGGGGCCGAGCGCTCAGATTAATCCCCTCTAAATATACGTTCGGGACTTCCCGGCTGGTAGTTAATTGCTGGTTTTATTATTAACTAAAAAAACCCGGTTTCTTGAAGAAACCGGGTTTTTTACACCGGGGATGTTTCCCGGCTAGCCAGAGGCTGGCAAAATTTAGAGAGGTTCTTGTCTTCTGGTGGTCACGTCGCCCAGTTTTTGGAACAGGCCCCACTCGACTTGTTCTTCCAAGTCAGCCTCAACTCCAGCAAACACGTCGCGGAAAATAGTCCGAGAACCGTGCCAGATATGGCCGAAGAAGAATAGCAAAGCAAAGCAAACGTGTCCGAAAGTGAACCAACCGCGAGTCGAAGTGCGGAAAACGCCGTCAGAATTCAAGGTTTCGCGATCGAATTCAAACACTTCACCCTTTTGAGCAGCGCGAGCAAACTTCTTAACATCTAGAGGATTATTAAAGGTTTGACCGTTAAGTTCACCACCGTAGAAGCTGACGGTAACTCCGCTTTGTTCAAAGCTGTATTTTGATTCAGCACGGCGGAAGGGGATGTCAGCGCGAACGACCCCATCTTTGTCCGTCAAAATTACTGGGAAAGTTTCAAAGAAGTTGGGGAGGCGGCGAACCGACAATACCCGACCTTCGCTGTCAGTAAATACTGGATGGCCCAGCCAAGATTTAGCAATACCGTCGCCATTGACCATCGCGCCGGCCCGGAACAAACCGCCTTTAGCAGGAGAGTTGCCCACGTAGTCGTAGAAAGCCAATTTTTCGGGAATTTGTTCGTAAGCGGATTGGAAGCTAGCGCCACCGGCCAAGCTAGCTTGAGCTCTGCGATCGATTTCTTGTTGGAAATAGCCGCTGTCCCACTGATAGCGAGTCGGGCCAAAAAGTTCGATCGGAGTTGCAGCAGAACCGTACCACATCGTACCCGCAACCACAAAGGCTGCGAAGAACACGGCAGCGATACTGCTAGAAAGTACAGTTTCGATATTCCCCATCCGCAGGGCTTTGTAAAGACGTTCCGGCGGCCGCACTGTCAAGTGGAACAAACCGGCAATTACGCCGACTACGCCCGCTGCAATGTGGTGAGCCACGATGCCGCCCGGATTGAACGGATCGAAGCCTTCAGGGCCCCAAGCAGGCGCCACTGGCTGGACGTGACCGGTCAGGCCGTAGGGGTCGGACACCCACATTCCGGGGCCAAAAAGTCCCGAAAGGTGAAATGCGCCGAAGCCGAAGCAGAGCAAGCCGGAGAGGAACAGGTGAATGCCAAACATTTTTGGCAAGTCGAGGGCTGGTTCACCGGTGCGAGGGTCTCTGAAAAGTTCTAAGTCCCAAAATACCCAGTGCCAAACTGCTGCTAAGAACAGCAGGCCAGAGAGGACGATGTGAGCGATTGCGACGCCTTCAAAGGACCAGAAGCCCGGATCGACGTTACCTTCGCCAGTGATGCTCCAACCGCCCCAAGAACCCGTAACTCCCAAGCGAGTCATGAAGGGCAACACGAACATCCCTTGACGCCACATTGGGTTCAGAACTGGGTCTGTGGGGTCAAAAACTGCTAGTTCATAAAGGGCCATTGAGCCGGCCCAACCTGCCACGAGGGCTGTGTGCATTAAGTGTACAGAAATCAATCGGCCTGGGTCATTTAAGACGACTGTGTGTACGCGATACCAGGGTAGTCCCATTGACTGCGGTTCTCCAAGGTGTAAGTGATGATGTCTATTTTTACGGAAAAATCAGATTCTCAATCCCCAGCAGTTACCTGCAGGGTTTAAACTCTGCCTTTTGCCGACTGCCATCTACCTTCAAAGGTGGAGGCATAAAAATGAAAGTTATTTAAAGAAGTGTATCGAGTGTTAGAACCGATTGCAATATGTTGAGCATTACATTAGTTGCGGGTTGCCCATTTCGCAGCGGGCGGCGATCGTCCCGAGGCGTTCGAGGACTTGCTCGGCATCGATCAGTCTGGTGAGGGTGACGTTGCCGATATTTTTGGCGGGATCGGCGGGATCGGGACGGACTGCGGGTTGGACTTCTACCATGAGTACGGCGTCTTCTACGCGGTAGAGCCACATTTTTTCGTTGCGATCGGAAAGACAGAGGTTGAGCTGTTGGATGTCCGGCGCCCGCCTCCAGGCGGCGTGACTCCACTCGCCGCCGACGCCCCAAACGCGCCCAACTTTCCAGCCGTCGGATAAGAAGAAGTATTTCACTTGTGTACGCTTGTTGAGATTTTTTTGTCTAACATAACGCAAAACTGGAAAAGTACGGAATTGTTGAACCGCGAAGACGCCAAGGACGCGAAGGAAGAGGAGAGAAGATGTAGGTAATCTGCAAGCTGTTGGGTAAATCTACAGAATTGTCCGATAAGTTTCGGTCTGGTCGATCGGTAAAATATCCAATCTTAGATTTTTCAAGTCGAGTGCAGTTCCCAGCATTTCGAGGAGGAATACTCGTCACAGCGGCTCGCTTGGGTCAGAAAGTTCTAAACATTCAAATGTGCCTTCGGGCCCTAACAAGGTTGTGGTAATTTTGCTGTTTTGGTCGCTGGCTGTCGATCGCATCATCTTAATCTCGGTTAATATGCGCCAATTATGAGCGTTCGATATTTGACCAAACCTTTTAATATACTATATAATGGTATTAAATGACAGGTGCCCTGAACTGCACGGGGAGGTATGGTACGGTTGAGATACCGTGCGCCTGTCAGAGACCAGGTGCCCCGAACTGCACGGGGAGGTATGGTACGGTTGAGATACCGTGCGCCTGTCTAAAATCTTATTCAATAAAGGAACCCAGGACTCTCGCAGTCGTGGGTTTCTGATTAAATATCTTTCTTCGCTTAGGGAAGGAGTTCGCGATCGATCGAGCCTTCAAAGTTGTTTTCAGCGTGCATATAAATATTGTTATTCGATCGACTATTGTCTATAATATGCTATGTAAGGCATAATCGATCCAAATGACATGGAACATTCAGTTTCACTTTGATTTTTACTCTGAGTTTAGCGAATTCCCCACTGATGTCAGATTAGAGCTTTTAGCAAAACTCACACTGTTACAAGAATTTGGCCCAAACCTCAAGCGTCCTCACGTCGATACTCTCAATGGTTCTACCTACACCAATATGAAAGAACTTAGGTTTCAGGCGGCTGATGGAGTTTGGCGAGTCGCTTTTGCATTTGACCCCCGCAGAGAAGCGATTTTGTTGGTAGCTGGGGACAAATCGGGTAGTAGTGAGAAGCGATTTTACAAGCAAATAATTAAGATAGCAGATAGTAGATTTACCGACCATTTGAATAAGTTAATGGAGCCAGAAACCGATGACAATTAGCCTGAAGACTATTATGGATAATTTGCCTCCCGAACAACGAGCAATAGTCGAAAAGCGATCGGTTGAATTAATGGCTGAAGAAATGACATTGCAAGACTTACGAAAAGCAAGGAAGTTTACTCAGATTCGCATGGCAGAATTATTAAATATGCGTCAAGAAAATGTCTCGCGACTAGAACGCCGTGCGGATTTGTTGGTATCTACTTTGCAAAGTTATATCGCGGCAATGGGTGGGGAGTTGTCATTTGTCGTAGAATTCAAAGATCGACCCCCCGTAAAAATTACTGGATTAACATCGATGTTTGAAGAAAGCAGCTACACTAATGGAGAGGAAGAGTTTTAATTGAGGAACACCTGTTGTTAAAGTGAGAGCGATCGAACCTTTTCGCATCTAGAGACCGACGATCAAAAACATCGTATCCGATAAGTACGCATCCGCATTAAACTCTGAAGTCAATTAGACATCTTCTAAAAAGATTTTGTCAGCCTTTCCCTACCTGGACTAAAACCTAATTTTGCCAGATGTCTATTATTCAATCTAAAATCTAAAATCTAAAATCTAAAATCGAATGACTGCACAAACACCAGTACAATTCCAAGACAGTTTCGACATCATCGTAGTAGGTGGCGGACACTCCGGCTGCGAAGCCGCCCTCGCCACTTCTCGCCTCGGCTGTCGCACCCTTCTCCTCACCCTCAACCTCGACAAAATTGCGTGGCAACCTTGCAATCCGGCTGTCGGCGGCCCGGCTAAAACCCAACTTACTAACGAAGTTGATGCGTTAGGCGGGGAAATTGGCAAAATGGCCGATCGCACTTACTTACAAAAGCGCGTCCTCAACGCTTCGAGAGGCCCCGCAGTGTGGGCGCTGAGAGCACAAACAGACAAGCGGGAATACGCCGCTGTGATGAATAATATTGTTGAAAACCAACCCAATTTGACCATCCGCGAAGCGATGGTGACAGACTTAGTTTTGGGCAAAAACGAAGAAGTTATCGGAGTCGAAACATACTTCGGCGTCGCTTTTGAATGCAAAGCAGTAATTCTGACAACAGGTACTTTTTTAGGTGGCACGATTTGGGTGGGCAATAAGTCGATGCCCGCCGGACGGGCGGGAGAATTTGCCGCCGTTGGTTTGACGGAAACTCTCAATCGTTTGGGCTTTGAAACTGGCAGGTTAAAAACAGGAACTCCGGCAAGAGTTGACAAACGTACTCTCGATTACACCAACCTGGAACCGCAGCCGGGAGATGCAGAGGTTCGCTGGTTTAGTTTCGATCCAGAAGTTTGGATCGAACGGGAACAAATGCCTTGTTACTTAACTAGAACTACGCCTGAAACTCACCAGTTAATTAGAGACAATTTGCACCTTTCTCCAGTCTACGGCGGCTGGGTTGATGCGAAGGGGCCGCGCTATTGTCCGAGTATTGAAGATAAGATTGTGCGGTTTGCGGATAAGGAAAGTCACCAGATTTTTATTGAACCGGAAGGTAGAGATATTCCTGAACTTTATATTCAAGGATTTTCTACTGGTTTACCGGAAAATTTGCAATTGCAAATGCTGCGGACTCTTCCGGGTTTGGAAAAGTGCGAGATGATGCGCCCTGCTTATGCTGTGGAGTACGATTATTTGCCGGCAACTCAGTGCTTTCCCACGCTGATGACTAAGAAGATTGAAGGGCTGTTTTGCGCGGGTCAGGTGAACGGTACAACTGGATATGAGGAGGCGGCTGCACAGGGGATTGTGGCGGGGATTAACGCAGCCCGGTTTGCGAAAAATCAGGAGATGATTGTGTTTCCTCGCGAGCAAAGTTATATCGGGACTTTGATCGATGATTTGTGTACGAAGGATTTGCGGGAACCTTACCGGATGTTGACTTCGCGATCGGAATATCGGCTATTATTGCGATCGGACAATGCTGACCAACGCTTGACGCCGCTGGGACGGGAAATTGGTTTGATTGACGATCGCCGCTGGGAGTTGTTCGATCGCAAACAAGCTAATATTGTGGCAGAGAAGGAACGGTTGTACTCGACGCGGGTGAAAGAGCACGAGGAAGTAGGGAAGGCAATTTTTGCTGACACTCAACAAGCAATTAAAGGTTCAATTACTCTGGCTGATTTGTTGCGTCGTCCTGGTTTTCATTATGTGGATTTGGAACGCTACAATTTAGGCAATTCTAGTCTGAAGTTGGCTGAGAAAGATGGTGCAGAAATTGACATCAAATATTCCGGCTACCTGCAAAGACAGCAAAATCAAATCGATGACATTGCCAAACACGAACGCCGACAATTGCCTGCGGATTTGGATTACATGGCAATTACAACTCTATCCAAAGAATCGCGGGAAAAATTGGCTAAGGTGAAACCGCTGACGATTGGCCAAGCGGCGAGAATTGGCGGAGTAAATCCGGCTGATGTTAATGCTTTGTTGATTTTTCTGGAAGTGCGAAACCGTCAGCAGCCAGCGGGTGTAGGAAAATAACCTCAACTAGAGGTGTTTCAAAGCTGCCTTCAATTTTATGCAATATACCAATCCTTGCAGGAGTCGTAAACTTTTTACCCCACCCCAACCCTCCCCTTATCAAGGGGAGGGAGTAAGAAATTCACAAATGATGCGAGGATTGCTATAGTAGTATGAAAAAGTTTGGCTATTGTGGCACCACTTTTTTGTTTGGCGGCTTTCATATTGATGGATATAGATTCTGGGCTTTGCTGAGTCACGGTATGAATCAACTTTTATCGGAATTTACAAAACTCACCAGACTTGGCTTATAAAAACTCCGAAATCGGGAATTGATACCTGTATTCAGCAACGCCACAAAAACGGAAAACTGGCAGAATGTCAACTATAATTGATGAAACTCTGCCAGTCTATTGTAGATATTTATCAATCCTCGAACCCCAACTTCCATAAAGAGTGCGAGAGAGAGGGGGAGACAGCGAGAGGGAGAGGGGGAGAGGGGGAGAAGTGGGAAACACAGTTAAATTCATCCGTGTATCCGTGTCCGAATCCGTGTCGTGCCTTCCTTCTTCCCTCTTCCTTCTTCCTTCTTCCTTCCTTTAATGTGCCCAGAGAATCACGCCAGCTTCATAAGGACTGCTGAGATTATCGTGCTTCGGCAAAACCCGCAAGGACAAGCCTTGCAAACCGCTAGAAGTATAAGTAATGTCAGCCGTATAAAGGCTAGCATTCTGAGAATCTTCACCCAAATACTCCATCACCACCGGCACGCCACCAATGATATCGCCGTTAGCATCAACCGAGCCTTGATAAAGTTCAACTTGCACGTCTGCAGGCGTCAATCCCATCAGATTAATCCGAGATTTAACAGAGATAGACTGATTGACCTTAACTTCCTTATCCTGGGAAATATCAACAGCCTCAATCTTAATATCGTGCCATTTCGCGAGAACGTGCTTCTTCCAGTGAGACAACTCCTTGGCCGGAGTGCAATTATCCGAAGTCATGGTGTGGTAGCGATCGCTCACGGGGAAATAGGCCCGCCGCGCGTAATCCTTCACCATCCGAGCTGTATTGAACAAAGGACAATTCAAGCGAATAGAATCCTTCATTTTCGCCGTCCAACCGCGGGGAATTCCATCATCATCCCGGTTGTAAAATAGGGGTACAACTTCTTTTTCCATCAAGTCGTACAAAGCATTAGCCTCGACATCATCCTGATACTTAGTATCTTCGTAAAATTCCCCATGTCCGATCGGCCAACCGGTACGAACATAATCAGCCTCATCCCACCATCCGTCAAGAATGCTCAGATTCGGCAAACCATTCATCGAAGCTTTCATCCCGGATGTACCCGAAGCCTCACGCGGGCGGCGCGGCGTATTCAGCCACACATCGCAGCCAGACACCATCATCCGAGCCACGTTAATGTCGTAGTTCGGTAAAAACACCATCGAGCTCATCGTCTCGTGCTCGCGGATGAAGTGAACGATATCCCGAATCAATTCCTTACCCGGAATATCCATCGGGTGAGCCTTCCCAGCAATCACAAACTGCACCGGGCGATTTTGATCCCGCATGATCCGCATAATTCGATCGACATCGCGCAAAAACAGCGTCGCCCGCTTGTAAGTAGCAAAGCGGCGGGCAAACCCGATCGTCAGCACCTTCGGATTGAGAGCCTCCCGCGCGTGTTCGATTTCCGTTTGGGCCGCACCGCGCTCGCGCAAAGTCTTTTGCAGCCACTCCCGCGCGAACACCACCAACTCTGATCGACAGCGTTCGTGATTGCGCCATAGTTCCTCATCAGGAATCGACGAAAGCCTGTCCCATAGACGATCGTCCTTACCGGTCATTTCCCAGTCCGGGCCAAGGTATCGATCGTACAACTCCTGAGTAGACTTCGCCACACAACTGCGAGCGTGCACCCCGTTGGTAATCGAAGTAATCGGTACTTCTTCCTGGGGCAAACCCGGCCACAAACCCTGAAACATCGGGCGCGACACCACACCGTGCAAAGCCGCCACCCCGTTGACAAAACTCGACATTTTAATTGCCAAAATTGCCATATTCAGAGGTGCGGACAAATCCCCAGTATTCTCCCGGCCCAATCCCAGAAACTCATCTTGCGACAAGCCAAACATCTTGGGATACTGACCTAGATAGTGCATCACCATATCTGGCTCGAACAAGTCAAACCCAGCAGGCACCGGCGTGTGAGTCGTAAACATACTGCTCGAAACCACCACCTGTTCCGCTTCCACGAAACTCAGGTGATATTCCTCCATCAGCATCCGAATGCGTTCCAAAGCCATGAAAGCCGCGTGGCCTTCATTCATGTGATAAGCCGTAACTGTCAGCCCCAATGCCTTGAGCATTTTCACGCCGCCGATGCCCAGCATGATTTCTTGGTGCATCCGCAGAGTTTTATCACCGCCATACAGTTGGTCGGTAATATCTTGGTCGTAGCGGCTGTTAGGTTCAATATTTGTATCCATTAGGTACAAAGGAACCGTTCCCACTTGTACTCGCCAAATCCGGGCATACACCTTGCGGCCGGGATAGTCCACCTCAATCCGCAATTCCGAACCGTCGGGATTGCGTTCTGGGTGCAGCGGCATATTGTAGAAATCATTGAGCGGATAGCGTTCTTGCTGCCAGCCGTCGGCGTTGAGATACTGCGAAAAATAGCCTTCTTGGTAAAGCAGGCCGACACCGACTAAGGGCAAGCCCAAATCGCTAGCTGATTTGAGGTGGTCGCCTGCGAGCACGCCCAAACCGCCGGAATAGATGGGTAGGGCTTTAACTAAGCCGAATTCCATCGAAAAGTAAGCGTAGCATTCTTGCTGCTCGGTGCCGCGCTGTTTCCGGTACCAGGCGCGATTTTTGAGATAATCGTCTAACTGCTGGGCTGCTCGGTTCATTTGGGCAATGAAGCCTTCGTCTTCTGCCATTTCTTGCAGTCGCTCTTGAGATATGGTTCCGAGCATCAGCACCGGGTTTTGGTTGCTGGAGTCCCACAGGTCTCGATCGAGGCGGCGGAAGAGGTCTTTGGTATCGACGTTCCAGTCCCAGTGCAAGTTGTAGGCAAGCTTGCGTAGGGGTTCGAGAATTGTCGGTAGCGAGGGGGAAACGTTAAATGTGCGAATTGGCTGCATAGACAAAGCGTTTATGTTGAGGTAGCGATATTTTCCTCTGTCTTTGGGTACAAGTCCGTTATTCTGCACACTATTTTAAGTTTTAACCAGTTCATGCACGATGCCATCAAGCAGACGAAACGGAAGCGCAGGTCGTTCGATGTGAGCGAACTAGCCGTTTTCGGCTGCGATAACTGTCGCAAGAAGGCCTCGCCACCAGACCATCACGACTGGACGGCGATCTGTCTTGAGTGCGGCAACGAGTTTTCCTACAGTGGCTGCTCGTGCGACGGCTGCTGCGGCGGGACCTATGCGGGTTTCGGCGGTGGTCGCACGACTTTTTACGTGTAACGTTCGCAGGAATTGCACGCAGCGTTACAACCTCACGCAGTCGTAAGTCGCGACCCAATTAAGCAATTTGCACTTGTCGCAAATGAGAATTTACCAAAAGCTTCCTAGCCTCACCAGCCGAGAGGGCAGGGCTGAAATAATGACCCTGAATTTCTTGACAGTGGAGTTCGCGCAAACACTCCAACTGCTCTTTAGTTTCTACTCCTTCAGCTACCACGCTCAAGTTCAAATCTCGCCCCAGGGTCGCTACAGCCTTGGCGATCGCCCGTTCGCAGGGATCGGTCGTCAATCCGCTGACAAACGACCTGTCTATTTTTAAGATATTCAAGGGAAACTTTTTGAGATAATTTAGAGAACAATAACCCGTGCCGAAATCGTCCAGCGCAATTTGCACTCCCATATTCTGCAACTCCCTGAGAACTTTTGTGGTATAATCCACATCTTGCATGGCTGTAGTTTCGGTAATTTCTAACTCTAAATATTTGGGTGCTAAACCAGTTTTTTCCAAGCAGTTCGCTACCATTTCTAATAAATTAAATTGCTGGAACTGCCGAGCCGAAACGTTGACTGCTACCCGCAAATCTGGCTGCAAAGCATCCTGCCAAGCTTTATTTTGAGTGCAGGCTGTTTGCAGCACCCATTCCCCAATAGGTACAATGAGTCCGTTCTCTTCGGCGATGGGAATAAATGTAGCGGGAGTAACTAAACCTAATTGTGGATGTTGCCAGCGCAGCAGAGCTTCCATGCCCTGAATTTGCCAAGTAGTAATGTTGACTTTTGGCTGATAGAAAACCTCAAATTCTCCTTGTTCTAAAGCCTCGTGCAGTCTGTGTTCTATAGTTAGTAAATGGCTGCAGTGGGGATTAAGTGTTGAAGTATATAACTGATAGTTATTTCTTCCCATTTCTTTAGCGTAGTACAAGGCAGCATCGGCATTTTTGACTAAAGTTTCGGCCTCTTCACCATCATCGGGATAAAGGGCAATGCCGATGCTGCTGCTAACATGAAACGGTTGTCCTTCTAGTTTAAATGGTGGCTTTAAATTGTTGAGTATTCTTTGAGCTGTTTTAACGGCATCTTCTAAGCAATTGATGTCGGGAAGCAGTATGGTAAATTCGTCGCCTCCCCAGCGGGCTACCGTGTCAGTCGATCGCAAAGTGTCGCTGATGCGTCCGGCAAAACCTTCTAACAGGCGATCGCCCGCAGCGTGACCTAGTGTATCATTAATCTTTTTGAACCTGTCCAAGTCTAAAAACATCACAGCAAGCATTTTTTTTGTTTGTTTAGCTTGTTTTAAGGACGCCAGCAGCCTCTCGTTAAACAGTATCCGGTTCGGTAAACCGGTGAGTTGGTCATAAACAGCTTGATAGCGAATAATTTCTTCAGCTTGCTTGCGCTGAGTAATGTCCATCATCGTGCCGATCGCCCTGACTGCTTGGCCACTTTCATTGCGGATGATATAGCCGCGATCGAGCACAAAAACATATCCCCCGTCTGCACGGTGAAAGCTGTATTCTTCCGACCAACATTGAGCGTCTGAGTTCATTGTTTGGTTGAAGCTAAACATCACTCTTTCCCGTTCTTCGGGATGAATATTTAACCACCAAGATTCTAATTCTATCGTCTGAGTTTCGTTGAGTTTGTATCCAAATACTTTTTCAAATTCTTCGCTCAACCAATACTCATTTTTTAACAAATCAAAATCCCATACGGCATCATTTGTCGCCCGCGTCAGCAGGTGAAAGCGTTCTTCGCTTTTGCGTAGTTTTTCTTCGGATTGCACCCGTTCCGTTA
Organism: Microcoleus sp. AT8-A3; assembly: GCF_036705675.1. Classification (NCBI taxonomy): domain Bacteria; kingdom Bacillati; phylum Cyanobacteriota; class Cyanophyceae; order Oscillatoriales; family Microcoleaceae; genus Microcoleus; species Microcoleus sp. AT8-A3. The sequence goes on along the minus strand of NZ_JAUBVD010000001.1, from coordinate 181,038 downwards.
CATCCCGAAAGCTGAATACTCGGCCAGTAATTTTGCCTCCCGTGCGCTGAGGCAACGAGTAGCGCTCGAAGATTCTGCCATCTGTTAACTCAATGATATCGTAACTTTCTTCGGTAGGGCGATCGGACAATTCTTTAGCACGGTTGAGAAATATTTCCGGATATTTTAACTGGTTGATTCCAAAGGCCAAAATTTGGTTGTTATCTCTCGAATCCAGCAGGAAATCCGGCAACTGCCACATTTCGGCAAACTTGCGGTTAAAGGTGAGCACTGTGCCTCCACTGTCAACCGCCAGAATACCGTCAGCAGTAGATTCAATGGTTGCTTGAAGCAAGGAAAGAGATGTTTCTCGTTCTAACTCTGCTAATTTGCGATCGCTGATGTCAAATGCTGTGATTAATATTGAGGCTTTTTTTTCAAATTTTATAATATCTACAGTTGCTTCAATCCAGCGCATTTCTCCAGTTTTCGTGACTATTACTAATTCATATTTAGAGCCTGCTGTTGAGCGCGCATGACTGGATTTACCCCATTTTTTAACTATTTCTATAAAATCTAGATGAATTAAGTCGTATAAATCCAATGCTAGTAATTCTTCGCGAGTATATCCTGTCAGAGCTTCTGTCTCAGCATTGACATAGCGGAACTGTCTGCGGTGATAGATAAATGCAACAGCATTAACAGTTTCTATCAGTTGGCGAAACTTTTTTTCACTGCGTCGCAAATTTCTTTCAACCTGCTTGCTTTCGGTAATGTTTTGTGCTATGTATAACTTACCGCTGACCTTGCCTTGACTGTCGCAAATAATTGAAATAGAAAGCAGTACAATTATTTTTTTTCGCTGTTTAGAAAGGTAGACTTTTTCCACGTTGTGGACAGAACCTTCGGCTGTTAAACTTCCTAAATCTAACACCGGGGCTGGTGATTCACTTTTCTTAAAAAGTCCGGCTATTGGTTTGCCTAACAACTCTTTTTTAGAGTATCCCAAAAGTTGACAGGTAGCTTGGTTTAACGATAGGATATGACCGCCTGGAGTCGTCGCGATTATCGAGACGTTCATTTCCTCACAAATATCGAGAGCATATTCGGCAGTTTGCTGCAAATCTTGGGTCATCTGGGCAATAGTATGCCAGATATCCTGTTCTTTTTTTGGATATAACACTTTTTCTCCTTTTGGTAGCTTGTCATTCTCTGTTTCAGACTTCGGCTTGATTAACCTCATCGTCTTGGATAAGCTATTTACTGTCTTCTCCCGGATCAATAATGAAATTACTAAACAAAGACAAACCAGAAAATAACCGATGATTTTTAACCTAACATTAGGTTCTTCTTTATTGGTATTTTGAGAGTTAATCTGATTGTAATTTGGTAATATTCGTGGTTCAATTTGGGATAAATGATTCAAAAATAATGCGGCGCTTCCAGAGGTAAGGGGACGAGATGCCGATCGCAAATAGCTATGTTTTTGAGACAGCACCAAAACCCTTTCTACAGGGTGAGTGCCAGATTCACCCCATACACTTATCGGTAATATTTTTGCACTCATGCTAGATTCCACACCAAAAATAGCAACCGCGAAATATCCCCAAATTAATTGAAAAATTATTTTCATTTGCTCTATTTCCTAAGATAAAATACTTTTTTAGTAACCAAAAATTGTAAAAATCTTAGCAGAAGTTTCTCTGCCATAGGAAAACCCAGCCACCATTAATTCATGTGGATTTGTAAATTAAATTTTAGCCAGGTAATAACTTAGCTTTATAACTAATTACAATTTTAATCTTAATTTAAAATGTGTCATCAGCCATTGTGCCACAAATTATCCGCCATTCTGCCTAGACACCGGGTGGAAGCGCGCTAAAATTAGATAATTCCCGCAAGGAGGCGATCGGGATTTGTTAGAAAAATAAACAATTAGCTTAAAATCTATGCAGAGGTCCACTAATTGAACCCATGAGTCAGACCATCCCAGAACTCCAAAAAGAAGTCCGCGCGCTAGAAGCAGAACTTACCGCCCTGCAAGAGTCGCGGGAAAAACTTGGCGTAGAGCGCTCAGAGTGCCGAGTGGCAGTCAGTTTTCCCAAAAATAATACTCCTGAAGCCATTGCCGAGTTCCACCAGCAAACTGCTGCTTTTGGGGAGCAGTGGTTGCAGCAAATCCAGGAAATTGACCGAGAGACTAAAAATATTGAAAAGCAACTGCAACAAAAACAGGCTTTACTCAATTACAAGCAAGGTGAACTAGAAAAGTTGGTGGCCGGAGAGCACTGGCAAGAACTAGAAAACAAAGTTCAAACCGGGGAAAAGCGCTTGCAAACACAAGCTCGCAGAATCAATCAAGCAGCAGCGCAGCTACAGGCAGAAATCCAAGCTTTGAAAGCACTGTACGACCAACTCAATCCGAGTTATTCCGAGTGGTTTCAACAACCAACTCAAATAGTCAAATTTTCAGCCACAACTATTCCTTACGCTGTTCCCAGCAGCAGCGGGTTGATATTGGAGAATAAGGAGATTGAGTGGGAAAAGAAGTAGTTTTGGATTGTAAATTTAAAAGGTAAATTAGTGATTTGAATGTCGCCGTCGAACCATCTAATAAGGAATGAGAATTAAATAACTTCCACAAGTTTGTGGGATGGGCTCTTATAGCCCGTCATGAGTGGACGGGCGGGACGCCCATCCCACAATAACAATTAAAATTGTAAGTTATTTAATTCGCGATCCTAAGCAATACAGATTCGACGGCAACATCGCAAGGCTTTTTCCTGCAGTTTTATATAAAAAATATAAAACTGCCTCTGGCGCAGCTAATTTTAAGATTTTTGAGTTTCTTTTTTGGAAACAGGTTTATTTTTAACTCTGGTGTGAACCTAAAATCTAAAATATAACTGTTATGAACGCATCAACCGGGTTTTACGAAAAGACTTTGTGGCTGCCCTCGCTTCCGCTAAAAAACCCGGTTTATGGGAGTGAGGAGTGCGTAAGCTCTGTCTAAAATTTCAAATAGACTTACTAATGAAACAATTGATTTGGATAGCGCTATTTATTGTGGTTGCGGTGACGGCTGCGGGTTGGGGTTCTGACTCGTGGCAGCGGTTGTCGGCTGTACCCGAAGTTGGGATCGATCGCAATATCCACACTTCCCAAAAACCGTCTCCCTTACCGCTTCCTGCTGAAAAAAATAGTTTTTTTCAGCCCCAAATTGACCCGTCTCGGTTGTGGAAACACGTCGATAGTTTAGCAGGAGAACGCGATGGAGAACGAGATCGCTCTTTTACTAGAGACTACATTTCCCAACAACTAAAAACATTAGGATTTTCCGCAGAGTTGCAGCCGTTCGATCGCGGAATTAACGTCTTTGCTGAGAGAAAAGGCACTGACTCAAACGCCGGTGCAATTTTAGTGGCAGCACACTACGATACTGTACCAAACTCCCCCGGCGCTGACGACAATGCGACGGGAGTTGCAGTAGTTTTAGAAGTAGCAAGATTGCTGGGTTCTCGCCCCACGCCTCGGACATTGCAAGTAGCATTTTTCGACAGGGAAGAACTCGGACTTTTAGGCAGTTTAGCATTTACAGGTAGCGACGCGCGGTTAAAAAATTTGCAGGGTGCGATCGTCCTAGATATGCTAGGTTATGCGTGCCGCACGCCCGGATGCCAGCAATATCCCGAAGGATTGACAGCGCAACCTTTTCTAGAAGCATCGGGGGTAACTTCTGCCGATAAAGGCGAGTTTATCGCTGTGATTGGGGATGCGGAACATCCGCAGCTATTGAAAAGTTTTGCGGAGTCGGGAAAAGCCGATTTGCCTCCGGTGGTGGCGCTGCCGGTTCCCCTGAAAGGGTTGCTGACTCCCGATGTTTTACGCAGTGACCACGCGCCTTTCTGGTATAAAGGAATTGGTGCTGTGTTGGTGACGGATACTGCAAATTTGCGATCGCCTCACTATCACCAATCTAGCGATACATTAGCAACTATCGATCGACCTTTTTTCGCCGGTTCTGCTCAAATTGTTGTTAATGCCACCGCTAAATTATTGGAAATTCGGTAATCTACTCGTTATTAGGCTCTGCCTGGTAACGCATATCTGGAGGCTCTGCCTCCTATTTTCCCACGCCAAGCAAGCGAGGCAGAGCAAGAGTGAAATCGGTTCATAAAGAATGAGAATTAAATAACTTCCACAAGTTTGTGGGATGGGCGTCCCGCCCGTCCTTTTTGGATGGGTGGGACGCCCATCCCACAATAACAATTAAAATTGCAAGTTATTTAATTCGCGATCCTAGGCAGAGCCTAGGAACTAGGTAAATAAAAAATAAGTAATAAAAAATGACTAACAAAGAAAGCCTGCAACGGCATTTACTGCAACTAGACAATCGAGGCTACAAAGCATACAAAGACATTCAAGGTAGTTACGAATTTTCAGAATTCACATTAATAATTGATTACGTGCAGGGAGATCCCTTTGCTTCTCCCAGTAAATTTAGAGTCATAGTTCCCCCCAACATTGCTCAAATTCCCCGCGAACTTTTCAACTCTCGCAGTCGAGAAATAGCCTTGCGAGATTACCTAACTCGCCAGTTTGACAAAGCAGCACACAGCATCAGCAGCAAACGCGGCACTGGCAAAAGCGGTATGATTGCAGTGACTCGGTTCGGACAAGAAGTTTTAGAGCGAACTTCCGCATTTATTACCCCCCCAACCCCCCCTTATCAAGGGGGGGCAAAAATCTCTATATCCCCCCCTTATCAAGGGGGGGCAAAAATCTCTATATCCCCCCCTTACCAAGGGGGGGAATTAGGGGGGGTAGAACTGCGATTTGCCGTCGGACTTCCAGCGGGCGGGCGGAGTATTTTAGGGCGACAAGCTGCTGAAATGCTCTGCGAAGATATTCCTCAAATAGTCAGTAAATCTCTGAAGTATGCTAATTTAAATCCTGCGGAATGTCGCCGTCACGTTGAAACTGTAGAAGATGCTGACTGGCTGCGGGAACAGTTAGCTGAAAAAAGATTAGTTGCGTTTGTTGCTGACGGTTCTATTTTACCCCGCCGCAGCGGTGTTGACAACAGTCCTTTGTTAAATAATGCTGTGGCTTTTCAGTCGCCGCCGTCGTTAAAAGTTGAGTTTAATTGTCCGAATCGCGGTTTGATTTCCGGTATGGGTATTCCCGCTGGCATTACTTTGATTGTTGGGGGCGGCTATCACGGCAAATCAACTTTACTCAGGGCGATCGAGTTGGGGGTTTACAACCGAATTCCCGGAGATGGTAGGGAATTTGTGGTGACTAATCCGGCGGCGGTTAAAATTAGAGCGGAAGATGGGAGAAGTGTTGCGGGAGTTGATATTTCGCCTTTTATTAACCACTTGCCACAAGGTAGAGATACTGCACAATTTTATACTGAGAATGCGAGCGGTAGCACGTCGCAAGCTGCTAATATTATTGAGGCTTTGGAAGTGGGGAGAAGGAAGAAGGAAGGCACGACACGGATTTTGACACGGATACACGGATTAATTTATGAAGAGGATTTAGTGCCTGTTTTATTGGTGGATGAGGATACGGCGGCGACTAATTTTATGATTCGCGATCGCAGAATGCAGGAACTCATCGCTAAGGATAAGGAACCGATTACGCCGTTTATTGATAAAGTTAAACAGTTGTACGCAGATGGCGGCGTATCGACTATTTTAGTAATGGGGGGAAGCGGCGATTATTTTGATGTGGCAGATACTGTGATTGCACTAGATAATTTTCAAGCATATAATGTGACGGGAAAAGCTAAAGATATTGCTAAAAAATACTCGATTAGCCGTGCTGCTGAAGGGGGAGAAAATTTTGGTAAGATTACTCAAAGAGTGCCGATTCCTGCTAGTTTAGATCCGAGTCGGGGACGGCGAGATGTGCGGGTGAAGGTGCGGGATGTTGATGAATTGGCTTTCGGAACTGAGGAGATTGATTTGGGTGCTGTTGAGCAAATTGTGGACAGCGGACAGTTAAGGGCGATCGCTGCGGCAATGGTTTATGCTAAGCAGCAATACATGGACGGAAAACGCACTTTGTCGGAAATTATCGATTTGGTGATGGCAGATATTGACGCGCGCGGGATGGATATTTTATCGCCTTTTCCTGAAGGGGATTTTGCCATGTTTCGACGCTTTGAATTGGCGGCGGCAATTAATCGGCTTCGTAGTTTGTCGGTTGTTGCTAAGTAGATTTTCTTAATATAAGTGTATTGTTGTCCTACTTTTGATATGCTGACCAAAGTGAGTGCAAAAACCGCGATTGAAGTATGACAGGCAATATAGGACAACTGACTGCTTTAAGCGATCGACCTTATTTAGTATTAAGCAATCAAGGGGAGGTTTTACAGTTAGAGTTAAAACAGCAGCAGCACGTATTGGGGCGCGATCGCACTCGTGCTGATTTAGCCATTCCCGAAGCTTGGCGCGCAGTTTCCGGCGTTCACGCTGTTTTGCGCCAAATTGGGGATAATTACTGGATTTACGACGGTGACGGCCAGCGGCCGAGCACTAATGGCTTATTTGTCGATCGCACTCGCATCACTCCCAATGACGGCTATTGTCTGAAAAACGGCACAGAACTTAAAATCGGTCTCGATCCTCAAAATCAAGTTTTGCTGACTTATTTTAATCCGCTGGCGAATCAGGTTGCTGTCCCTAGCAAGCAGTCAATTCTTCTTAAGAATCGGTCGGTTTTGTTGGGTCGCGATCCAAACGCTTCGCTGCAATTAGATGCGCCGCTTGTTTCTAGACGCCACGCCACAATCGACCAAGACAGTCGCGGTAATTATATTTTGCGAGACCACAGCGTTAACGGGGTTTTTGTTAACGGTCAGCGAGTCACAAATTCTGTACAGTTGTCCGAAGGAGATGCAATTCGGATCGGCCCGTTTACTCTAACTTACCGCATCGGTGAGTTGCAGATGCAAGACTCCGGCCATCAAATTCGTTTGGATGCTGACAGTCTGGTGATTCCGAAGCGTTTGGATAACATCACTTTGGCGATCGAACCGGGGCAGTTTGTGGCTTTAGTCGGCGGTAGCGGTGCGGGTAAATCTACTTTAATGCGGACGCTTTTAGGCATCGAAAAAACTACTAACGGCGCTGTGTTTCTCAACGGTGACAACCTGCGCCAAAACTTCAATATTTACCGCAATCAAATCGGTTATGTGCCTCAAGATGATATTGTACACGCAGATTTGACAGTAGAAGAAGTCTTGAGTTATGCAGCTAAATTGCGCTTACCTCCGGATACAGATGTCAATCAGGTAGTCGCAAAAACTTTAGAAGATATTGAAATGACTCACCGCCGCAAGGCTTTGGTAAAACAGCTTAGCGGCGGACAGCGAAAGCGAGTCAGTATCGGAGTTGAACTGTTAGCAGACCCGAAACTTTTCTTTTTAGACGAACCGACTTCAGGACTCGATCCGGGTTTGGATAAGAAGATGATGCAACTGCTGCGAAAGTTGGCAAATCAAGGCCGGACGGTGATTCTGGTGACTCACGCGACGGCAAATATCACGATGTGCGATCGGATTGTGTTTTTGGGTCGCGGCGGTCGCCTTTGTTACTTCGGCCCGCCTAGGGAAGCGCTCGATTTTTTCGATATCAAAACAAGCGATTTTGCCGACATTTACAACGAATTAGAAACAGGAGAAATCAACGTTCAAAGCTGGGCAGAAAAGTTTAATAAATCTCCCTACTATCAGCGCTATATTGTCAACCACTTCAGCACAGGCAAGGCTAATGCAAAAATACCTTCTGCACCTTCTGTACCAAAATCTCAATCTTTTGTAAAACAACTCGTTTTGCTTTCCCAGCGCTATTTTCAACTCGTTTCCCGCGACTTAGTTAACTTGAGTTTAGCTCTTTTAACGGCTCCGATCGGCATTAGTTTGCTGCGGCTAGCCGTCAGAGATAAAGACCCATTAATTGGCGCACCGGAGGCAACTTTAGCACCTTTAGCGCTCAGAGTTCTATTTGTATTTACCTGCGCGGCGATTTGGGTAGGGCTGGCAACTTCTCTGCAAGAAATTGTTAAAGAATCTGCTATTTATCTGCGCGAACGTTTGGTCAATTTAGGATTGTTTGCTTATTTAGGTTCAAAAATTTTTATACTTTCTGGTTTAGCCGTATTGCAAACACTGTTAATGGTAGGAGTTATTCTGATTGCTTTTAAATCCCCCGAACCGAGTTTTATTTCCTGGCCGGTGGGGGCAAGTATTACCACATTCCTAACTTTAATGAGCTGCATAAGCCTTGGATTAGTCGTTTCCGCGATTGTTAAAAATAGCTCTCAAGCTAATAGCGCTTTGCCTCTATTATTGCTGCCTCAGATTATTTTTTCGGGAGTTTTGTTTAAGATGGAAGGTGCGGCGAGCAAGTTTTCTTGGCTGATGTTAAGCCGCTGGTCTGTGGGTGCTTACGGCTCTTTAGTTAATGTGAATGGGATGGTTCCCGCACCTACTACATTACCGGATGGGAGTACGCTTCCTCAGCCGTTTGAGCCTACTCCTGTTTACGATCCAACTTGGGAAAATTTGGGTTTGAACTGGGCTATTTTGTGCGTGCATATTTGCGTTTATTTGATGTTGACTCTGTGGTTGCAGAAGCGGAAGGATATTTTATGAATTATTGGCTGATGAAGTCGGAACCGGATGTTTACAGTATTGCGGACTTGAAGGGCGATCGCACTTCCATTTGGGATGGCGTTCGCAACTATCAAGCGCGCAATTTTATGCGAGAAATGAGTCGGGGAGACTTAGTATTTTTTTACCATTCTAATACTAAATTTCCCGGTATTGTCGGGTTAGTGCGCGTCGTTGAAACTGGGATTGCTGACCCTACTCAGTTCGATATGAAGAGCGAATATTATGATGCTAAATCGCAGTTAAGTGCTCCTCGCTGGCAAACTGTGAAAGTGGAGTTTGTTGAGGAGTTTGCTAAGTTAATATCTTTGGATGAACTGAAACAAAAGTTTAGCGCTGATGAGATTTTGCTGGTGAGGAAAGGCAATCGGTTATCGGTGATGCCGGTGTCTGAAAGTGCGGCACAGAAGATTTTGAAGATGAGAGAATCTAATGATTAAACCGCAGAGAACGCAGAGAACACAGAGTCAGAAAAAAGAGAGATGAATAATTCTGATGCCAACAGATTTGATATTACCCACAGTCAGGACACGGCAGTGCCGTATCCCTACAATTAATCTGGCGATGGTTACATCTCTCAGGTCGTGCTCGTGATTATTTTGGGGTAGGGAAACGGCATTGCCGTGTCCGTCTTGCCTATCATGTCTGAGTGCAACCGGAATTAATACTACAGGCAAGATGCCTGTGCCACAAATTGCTTGTGGGGTGGGCCGAAGAGCCCGCCCCAAATATTTGAAATCCCCTAAAGACCGGCAGCACAAACTGCGGCTCCAATTAACCCTACATTGGGATTCAAAACCAATCGAACCGGTATCATTTCTAATAGCGAATCCATCCGCCCTTTGTGGGTAAAAGCCCGCATAAAACCCCCTTCTAGAATCAGTGGCAAAATTTTAGCAGCAATGCCACCTGCTATGTACAAACCGCCGTAAGGTAAAAGTGATACAGCCATATTTCCCGCCACCGCACCGTAGGCTTCTACAAACATTTGCATTGTTTGTTCCGAAAGCCGATCGCACTTTTTGAGGGCCGCCTGTGCAATTGTCGCCCCCGGATCGACAGTCTTTTCAGTTTTCCCGATTTCTGACTCCCATTTTTTGATAACTTCCCCTACCTCCGGCGATTCAGGAGCAAACTTTCTGTCCCGCAAAAACTGGTAAATTGAAACAATCCCTTGTCCCGAAACCACACGCTCGATCGATATTCTTTGAATGTCGTGTTTTGCTAACAAATATTTCAGCAATTCAAACTCCAACTCCGAACGAGGAGCAAAGTCACCGTGCCCCCCTTCCGAAGAAAATACCCGGATGCCATTTGCCTCTGGAATTCCAAAACAATTTCCCAAACCAGTACCCGCACCAATCACAGCAATTGGATCGTATTGGCGGGGTTTTCCGACTTGCAAAATGTGCAAATCTTTAGCATCCAAACCCCACACGCCGTAGCCAACCGCAACAAAATCATTAATTAAACTGACGCGGGATATTCCTAATTCTTGTTCCAGACGCTTCGCATCCAGCCTCCAAGGCAAATTAGTCAGTTTTGCAGTATTGTTAACCACCGGGCCTGCGATCGCAAAACAAGCTTTTTCAGGCAATGGCGCAAAATCCAATTTCGTAGCAGCTTCCGTCAAAAACTGCAGCACCATTGGTACTAAATCGGGAAACTCCCCGCTCGGATAGCGAAACTCGTAAAGAGCGTTCATTTCACCGTTAACAGTCCTTTCCACTAAGCGCAAAATTGTCTTAGTTCCGCCAATATCGCCCGCTAATAATAATGCCATAAATCTCTTTTTTCACCAAAGATAACATTCCCCATTTAAACACCCACAGTATTAATTGCCAACCAAGCCCGCAGCACCTCAGCCACTGTCCAAGCTTGAGCCGTGCAGCCCCGCGGCGAGTGGGGGGCGTCGCCCTCAAAAATTTCGCTCAGACTGCCAACTCCGCCGCCCCTTATATGATGTGCCATTGATTCGAGAAATTCGCGAGCTTGTGCTGGGTCTTTGTATACGTGCAAGTGCGCCAAGACAAACGGGCCAATCAGCCAGCCCCAAACTGTGCCTTGGTGGTAGGCGCTGTCGCGCTGCAATTGGTCGCCTTCGTATGCGCCGCGATACTGGGGGTGATGTGGCGAGAGGCTGCGGAGGCCGACAGAAGTGAGCAACTGTTGAGCGCAGCCGTCCACCACGCCGCGCTGCTGGATGGGCGTCAGTAACGGTGTATACCGCGTTTCCTGGCGCATCCCCGCTGACAAGGAGTTGGCGGAGTGAGGAGGAATCGAGTCTAGGGGCAGGGAAACGGCGAATATTTGGTTGGGCCGCAGCGAGGCATCGTGTCCGTCTGGGCCGTCGAGAACGTCGTAACAGTAACCGGTTGAGGCGTTCCAGAAGCGAGGGAATCCGGCGGCCGTTCGATCGCCCAATTGCTGGTATTCATTGTGAGGCTTGCCCAGTTTTCGAGCAAAACTTGCCATAGCTTGTATAGCATTGTACCAAAGCGCGCTGAGTTCGATCGGCTTACCAATCCGGGGCGTCACCACCCAATCGCCGATTTTCGCGTCCATCCAAGTCAGTTGCACACCCTTTTCGCCCGCGTAGATTAAACCGTCATCGGGATCGACGCGGATATTATACCGAGTTCCCTGTATGTGCCAATCAACAATCTCACATAAAGTAGGCCAGAGTTCGCTCAAAAGTTCGTCGTCCCCCGTGGCATCGATATAAGCGCGAATTGCCTCAAAGTACCACAGAGTGGCATCTGCGGTGTTGTATTCCGGTGCGCCGCCCGCATCCGGGAAGCGGTTCGGCAGCATTCCCCGATCGACATACCGCGCAAATGTCCGCAAAATCGATCGCGCAATTTCCGATCGCCCGGTACAGATTGTGAGACCGGGCAAGCTAATCATCGTATCGCGCCCCCAGTCGCTAAACCAGGGATATCCGGCGATAATCGTTTTGCTTTCGGGTTCCTCCGGTAGCGGGCGGCTGACGATAAATTGGTCGGCGGCGAGCACTAAGTGATTGATCCAGTCGGGAGATTCGCTCACTTTTGACCAGTTTTGCAGGAGTTGTTGGTCATAAGTGCGGCGCACTTCTAAAGCTGTACCGCCGTTGAGTTCGGTATTTTTCTCGGTGCTGGCTATCAATGTGAGAGAACTTCCCGGTGCGATCGTCATGTGAAAAGTCGCCGCCTGCAAGTGATCCTCGCAGCAATCCAATCCGCGGCGCTTTTCGGCTGCTAGATCCAATCCGTAATGCCAATTGTATAAGGGCGCAGAGACTTGAAATTTGGCTTCTGGTGTGGCATCTGTCAGCAGGTACAGGGGTGCAGCCTTGGGAAATGCCGTCACGCAAACGCCGCTTTCCAAGGTTTCTAGGCTCATCTGCCAGTCGCCGGCGCTCGTTGTGTGGTGGTAGTCGCGGTAGTTGACTAGGGCTTTGACAGCGAGGGCGATCGGTTGTGAGGCGCGGTGCAAGCGGTATTGAATATATGTTGTGTTAGCACCTTGCTGCATCCAAATCCGCTTTTCCAGGATAGCGTCGCCGAGAGCAAACCTCCAAACAGGCGTCGTGCCTTCTAGGTGAAAGCTTTCGATGTATTTGTAGCCGTGGGGTTCCATCGTCGCGTCGGCCCAGCGGTTTGTATAAAGCGGATAGGCGCGATCGTGATACACCGCCGTCTCGTCCAGCTTGGCGAGCATCAAAGTGCGTCCCAGCGGGGGTTTGAGGGCTGCTACCAGCAAGCCGTGATAGCGGCGGGTGAGGAGATTTGCGATCGTCCCGCTAGCGTAACCGCCGATCCCGTTTGTGACCAACCACTCCCGAGACTCCGCCGAGTCAAGATTGCAGCAGATTTCCCGTCCAAAAGCCATAACCATAAAATCCACACTCGCGCTGATTTTTTACCTACCTTTAGGTAGATTTTCGACATAATATCAACCACAAATATTAACGATTTCAGACCGTTAATTTGGCGATCGCCCCCGTGCGGATTCATGCTCTAATTTAGACATAACTAACCGCTACTTTTGCCCCATATACAATTTTAGCCTTTGATGCCTCTGTCTAAAGTTAGTTGTTTGTTATATTAAGTAATATTACCGTCTAAACAGGCGCTCAACGTTAAGGGCAAAGCATTTGATAGCGCGTCGGGCGATCGAACTACCAACCTATTTTATAAGGAGAACGGCTCAAAGTGAAGATAGGAGCAAATTACCTCGGCAATAACCAATGTGAATTTACCGTTTGGGCGCCCACCCTCAAACAAATCGCAGTCCAAATTGTTTCCCCAAAAAAACGCCTGATACCCCTGCAACAATCAGCAGAAGGTTATTGGCAAACCACAGCTACAGACATCGAACCAGGAACCCTTTACACTTACCAAATCGAAGGAAAAACCGACCGACCAGACCCAGCCTCAAAATATCAACCCCAAGGCGTACACGCTCCGTCGCAAGTAATAGATCAAAATATTTTTACTTGGACTGACACAAATTGGCAAGGCGTGCCGCTAGCCGAAATGATTATTTACGAACTGCACGTCGGCACATTCACCCAAGCCGGAACATTTGAAGCAATAATTCCCCATCTAAAACAACTTAAAGACTTGGGAATCAACGCCATCGAAATCATGCCAGTAGCCCAATTTCCCGGCGAGCGAAACTGGGGATATGACGGCGTATATCCCTACGCAGTTCAAAACTCCTACGGCGGCCCCGAAGGCTTCAAAACACTCGTCAACGCCTGCCACGAACACGGCATTTCAGTAATTCTCGATGTAGTTTACAACCACCTCGGCCCCGAAGGCAACTACCTCAGTCAATTCGGCCCCTACTTTACATCCAAATACGGCTCAATTTGGGGAGATCCCCTCAACTTCGACGACGCCTACAGCGACGGCGTGCGTAACTACTTTATTGAAAACGCCCTCTACTGGTTTCGAGACTATCACATCGATGCCCTGAGATTAGATGCAATTCAAGCAATATTTGAAGTAGGTGCAAGACCTTTTTTACAAGAACTATCCGATGCCACAGCAGATATTTCCAACGAACTAGGACGGCAACTTTACTTAATAGCCGAAAGTGACTTAAATGATGTCCGCACTATACGTCCCAAAGAACTCGGTGGCTTCGGACTAGACGCCCAATGGTGCGATGATTTCCACCACGCACTGCACGCCTTGCTCACCGGAGAAGACGACCGCTACTACCAAGATTTCGGCAAATGCGAACACTTAGAAAAAGCCTTCAAAGAAAGCTTTGTTTACTCCGGCCAGTACGCCCCCCACAGAAAGCGGAGACACGGCAATTCTGTCAAGGATGAACCGGGTCATAAATTTCTGGTGTTTGCCCAAACCCACGACCAAATCGGCAACCGCATTTTGGGAGACCGACTCTCCAAAATAGTTAACTTTGAAGCATTGAAACTCGCAGCAGGCACTGTCTTAATTTCTCCTTACATTCCCTTCTTTTTTATGGGAGAAGAATACGGAGAAGAAGCACCGTTTTTTTACTTCGTTTCCCACTCGGACGAAAACTTAATTGAAGCTATCCGCAAAGACAAACAACAAGAATTTAAAATCTTTGAAGGCCGAGGCGAGTTTCAAGACCCCCAGAGTCCAGAGACTTTCGATAAGTGTAAGTTAAACTGGGAAAAACAAACCGAAGGCAAACACAAAATCCTTTGGGAATGGCACCAACATCTGATTCAACTGCGGCGGACAATACCAGCCCTTAAAAAACTCGACAAAAACAGTCTAGAAGTGTCCAGCATTGAAGCGGAAAAAATCTTATTTCTACGTCGCTGGACAGATGACAGCCAGATATTCTGCATTCTAAACTTCAACACGCAAGATGTCACTTTTACGGCTACACTGCCCCAAGGCAACGGTCACAAAATTTTAGACTCTGCTGATGAAAAATGGATGGGTTCAGGTTCTAGCTTGCCTGAAAAGATAACTTCAGAGCAAAAATTGACCGTTAAACCGCAGAGTTTCGCACTCTATGAATTAGAGTAATTAAAACGGGAGGCAGAGCCTCCAATACAGGCGTTCCCAGGCAGAGCCTAGGAACAAGCAATAGGAGGCAGAACCTATGTAGTTCTCAGCCTCTGTCGCGGAATCTAGTCCCACAAGAAACGGGAGGCAGAGCCTCTCTCGTTCCCAGGCTCGGGCCGGGAATGCAGTAGAGGAGGCTCTGCCTCATACATTAAAAGAGAAAACCCTAAAAAACCCGGAGTAAAATTAACATGATGAGAATTCCCACAACAACTTATCGGATTCAATTTCATGGAGGTTTTAACTTTGAAGCCGCCAAACAAATCCTTAGCTATCTGGAAGATTTAGGAATTACCGACCTTTACGCTTCACCAATATTTAAAGCCAGAAAAGGCAGCTCTCACGGATACGATGTCGTTGACTCAAATCAGCTCAATCCCGATTTGGGAACATCAGAAAATTTTGAAGCCCTCACATACGAAATCAAGAAACGGAACATGGGATGGCTGCAAGATATTGTTCCGAACCACATGGCTTATGACACTCAAAATTTGCTGCTGTTAGACGTATTGGAACACGGGCCAGATTCCGACTATTTCGATTACTTCGATATTGAATGGAATCACGCTTACGAACATCTCAGGGGTCGAGTGCTGGCTCCGCTGCTGGGGAATTTTTATGGAGAGTGTCTGGAAAATGGCGAGATTCAACTCAAATACAGCGAAATTGGGCTAACCATCAATTATTATAGCTTACAATTGCCAGTAAGAATTGAATCTTATGCTAAATTCATCAGTCATAACTTGGGGCATTTAGCTAGAGAATTAGGCAGACGCCATCCAGATTTTATCAAGTTTTTAGGAATTCTTTATTTAATTAAAAATACACCTTCAGAAACTAAAGGTAAAACCCGATACGATCAGATAGCTTTTGTCAAAGGACTGCTGTGGGAACTCTACAATCAAAATCCCCTTGTACAGGAATTTATCGATGAAAATATCAAAGTTTTTAACGGAGAAAAGGGAAATTCCGAAAGCTTTAATTTGCTAGACGAATTGCTTTCCGAGCAGTTTTACCGTCTGTCTTTCTGGAAAGTGGGGGCAGAGGAAATTAATTACCGAAGGTTTTTTACAGTAAACGAACTTATTTCGGTAAAAGTTGAAGAGATTAAAGTTTTTCATAAAAACCACGCTCTGATATTCGACATGGTTGATGAGGGAAAGTTTACTGGATTGAGAATCGACCACATCGATGGACTGTACGACCCCACAGAATATTTGAAACGCCTCCGAGAGAAAGTCGGAGACACTTATATTACTGTTGAAAAGATTCTGGAACACGAAGAAGATTTGCCGTCATATTGGCCGATTGAGGGAACTAGCGGCTACGACTTTTTGAATTACGTAAACGGCGTTTTTTGTCGGTGCGATCGCGAGCAGCAATTTACCGAAATATATCAGAGATTTACTCGCTTGACCGTTCCCTACGAACAGTTGTTTTTAGATAAAAAAGGACTGATTGTTGAGAAAAATTTGGCGGGAGATGTAGACAATCTAGCTCAACTTTTGAAGAATATTTCCGGTCAATCGAGACAGGGAAATGACTTTACTCGTCCCGGTTTGGAAAAAGCATTGGCGGCTGTTTTGACAATTTTTCCAGTCTACCGAACTTACATCAATCAAGACGGTTTGAGAGAGTCCGATCGCACTTACGTAAAATATGCGATCGCCCATGCCAAAGAACAAGCACCCAGACTCCTCAAGGAACTTAAATTTATCGAAACGGTGCTGTTGCTGGAAGAAGAAGAAACCCTAACACCCGAACAAAAAGAGCAGCGTCGGCACTTTGTAATGAAACTCCAGCAGTTGACAGGTCCATTAATGGCAAAAGGCGTGGAAGACACGCTTTTATACGTCTACTATCGGCTTTTATCCCTCAACGAAGTGGGAGGAAATCCCAGTCAGTTCGGCGTGTCGCTGGGAGATTTTCACGAGTTCAACCAACAGCAGCAAGCAGCTTGGCCACACAAAATGAATGCGACAGCTACCCACGATACCAAACGTGGCGAAGATGTGCGAGCCAGAATAAACGTTTTGTCAGAAATTCCCGATGAATGGGAACAGCAAGTCAGGTCTTGGAGAGAGGTAAACTCTTCTAAGAAAGTCAACTTTGTGAATCGAATGGTTCCAGATACTAATGACGAATACTTCCTGTACCAAACTCTGCTCGGCAGTTTTCCCTTTGAGGGAATTGAAAACACTGATTATGTCGATCGCCTGAAAGATTATGTGATTAAAGCTGTCCGCGAAGCCAAAGTTTATACGGCTTGGCTGAGACCGGATAACGACTACGAAGCTGGTTTTATGACCTTTGTCGATAGCGTTCTCGAAACTTCGGAACAAAATCAGTTTCTCAACAAATTTACACCTTTCTGGAAAAAAGTAGCTAATTACGGAATTTTCAATTCTTTATCTCAAACGCTGCTGAAAATCACGGCTCCGGGCGTTCCCGACATTTATCAAGGGACGGAATTCTGGGATTTAAGCCACGTCGATCCCGATAACCGCCGTCCCGTTGATTTTGAGCGCAGAATCGAGGTTTTGCGGGAAATTAAAGAGCAAGCTCAGACGGATATTTTGCAACTAATTGAAGATTTGATTGCGACGCGAGAAGACGCGAGAATTAAGTTGTTTTTGACGGCAAGAGCCCTAGAAGCGAGAAAAAAATACTTGCAAGTTTTTCAATCAGGCGATTATCTGCCCCTGGAAGCAGTTGGCACGTTTAAAGATAATGTTGTTGCCTTTGCCAGAAGCTTTGGAGAGACTACCGTTATTGTCATTGCTCCCCGGTTTTTGACGGGAATTGTCAAACCGGAAGAAATGCCGATCGGCAAACAAGTCTGGAAAGATACTAATTTGAAATTATCCGAGGAAATGCCGTCGGTTTGGAAAGATGCAATTACAAATCAGGCGGTAGAAAGTAACGGTACTTTGGCAATTGGTGACGCTCTGAGTTACTTTCCGGCAGCTCTGCTGATCGGTAAAAAATAGAAACTAAAGTTGTAGGGTGCGTCAGGAATTGATTATTGGGAGTTCACAATGTTTTTTGGCTCTGACGCACCATACCATGTGCTGGGCTTCTTGAGTTAAAATAGTAGCAGGAAAGCAATCTTAGTAGCGGGAGGAATAGCAAAATGCGATCGCTCGTCAAAACCGAAACCAGTACCGAAACCAGACTCTCTTGGTGGGCTTACCTATTTGTCCTAGACGAATTCATTGCCGAAGCAGATGCTACTATCAACGGCCCAGCAGCTTACAATAATACACCTCCAGCACTGTCCGATCGCGATCGAGCCTTTTTACTTTCAGTCATGGAAAACCCGCCAGCACCGTCTGAAGGATTGCTCGCATTATTTGCAGATTATTAAACAAAACAGTAAAGCGAGTGAATTGGACTATTAGCCGTCTAGAAGATATAAACCGAAGCACGAGCAGTCTTAGAAAAGACCCATTTAATTCGGGAAATACAGAATTAGATGCTTATCTCAAACGATATGCAAAGCAGAACGATCGCCTCGGTACTGCTAGAACTTTTGTAGCTTTAGCAGGTGAAGATAACTACACAATAGCAGGCTATTATGCTGGCAGCGCTAATTTACTCGATCGTACCCAGCTACCACCTAACTTGCGAGAAAATCTCCCCAACTATCCCCCTCCTGCTATGCTAGTTGGGAAACTTGCAGTCGATCGATCAATGCAAGGTAGAGGCTTGGGGAAGCGGTTACTGCGCCATGCCTTCGAGAATGCACTGAATTTATCCCAAAATATGGGAATTTATGCTGTCAGGGTAGATGCTATTGACGAACAAGCTAAAGAATTTTACAAAAGGTGCGGTTTCTTGGAGTACCAAGATAGTCCTTTTTCACTGTTTATTCTGATGAGTACAATTAAACAAGCAGCAAATGGGTAGGTCTCTAACTCATGACTCTAACTGATAAATTTTACTTTTATTTTGAAGCCGATCGACCGATCGCCCCTACCAACCAAACAAAATTTATACAACAAAGACGGCAAATACAACACAACGTATACGGTTTGCCACAATACCCGAATCGATCGCACACCGTACATTAGGAAGAGTAAAGAAAAGCAGTCAACAACTGTAGCGGTGCAAGCCTCACGGATGCAACCGTCCCCCAACAGGTTCGGTAAATACCCCTTCATCGCAAGGTCTACCGCCCGCAGTATAGAGATAAGCACCCTATCGAAGACTGTATTAAAGCAGGACTCACTACCCGTAAACCGCGAGGTAAAATCGCAGTCCTGAATAACCAGACTATCGCACAGATAAAACACCAAAATTTTGTAGAGATTGGAGCCGGAACACCCCTATGGGAAAAGTAGTTGGAATTGACTTAGGTACGACAAACTCCTGCGTCGCAGTTATGGAAGGCGGCAAACCCACCGTCATAGCCAACGCCGAAGGGGGTCGCACCACACCTTCCGTAGTAGCATATGCTAAAAATGGCGATCAACTTGTCGGACAAATCGCCAAGCGTCAAGCCGTGATGAACGCCGAAAACACCTTTTACTCAGTAAAACGGTTTATCGGGCGTCGGGTTGATGAAGTAACCCACGAAACCACTGAAGTTTCCTACAAAGTTCTCAAAGTCGGCAACAGCCTCAAACTAGACTGTCCCGCCCGCGGCAAGCAATTTGCCCCAGAAGAAATTTCTGCACAAGTTCTTCGGAAACTCGTAGAAGACGCCAGCAAATACCTCGGCGAAACTGTTACCCAAGCGGTAATTACTGTTCCCGCTTACTTCAACGACTCCCAGCGCCAAGCTACGAAAGACGCAGGAAAAATTGCCGGTATAGAAGTGCTGCGGATTATTAACGAACCTACAGCAGCAGCTTTAGCTTACGGGTTAGATAAAAAGAGCAACGAAACCATCCTCGTATTTGACTTAGGTGGCGGTACTTTCGACGTATCTATTCTCGAAGTAGGCGACGGCGTATTTGAAGTGCTAGCAACTTCTGGAGACACTCACCTCGGCGGTGACGACTTCGACAAAAAAATTGTTGATTTCATCGCTAATGAATTCCAAAGAGCCGAAGGAATTGACCTCCGCAAAGACAAACAAGCCCTGCAACGCCTGACGGAAGCAGCCGAAAAAGCCAAGATTGAGCTTTCGAGCGTTACCCAAGCAGAAATCAACCTGCCGTTTATTACCGCGACTCAAGACGGGCCAAAACACTTGGACACGACTTTGACGCGGGGCAAGTTTGAAGAACTCTGTTCCGATTTGATCGATCGCTCCCGCATCCCCGTAGAAAATGCGATCCGCGACGCCAAATTAGACAAATCTGCAATTAATGAAGTCGTCTTAGTTGGTGGTTCTACGCGCATTCCTGCGGTGCAAGAACTGGTCAAAAAACTCCTTGGCAAAGACCCCAACCAAACCGTAAACCCGGACGAAGTGGTCGCAGTCGGTGCAGCAATTCAAGCAGGCGTACTCTCCGGCGAAGTCAAAGACATCCTGTTGCTCGACGTTACTCCGCTGTCTCTCGGCGTCGAAACCTTGGGTGGCGTGATGACCAAAATCATTCCCCGCAACACCACTATTCCTACCAAGAAGTCGGAAACTTTCTCGACTGCTGTAGACGGTCAAACAAACGTGGAAATTCACGTTTTGCAAGGCGAACGGGAAATGGCCAATGATAACAAGGATTTGGGAACCTTCCGCTTAGATGGAGTTCCACCGGCCCCCCGTGGCGTACCTCAAATTGAAGTTACTTTCGATATCGATGCTAACGGTATTTTGAATGTAGCTGCTAAGGATAAAGGTACTGGCAAGGAGCAATCGATTAGCATTACTGGTGCTTCTACTTTGCCCAGCAATGAAGTCGATCGCATGGTGAAGGAAGCCGAATCGAATGCTTCTGCTGACAAAGAGCGTCGCGAAAGGATCGATCGCAAAAACCAAGCTGATTCTCAAGCCTATCAAATCGAGAAGCAGTTGGCAGAATTGGGCGATAAAGTTCCCGCTGATGACAAAACTAAGATTGAAGGGTTGCTTAAAGACTTGCGATCCGCGATCGAGAGTGAAGATGACGATCGCATCAAGACACTGACAACAGAGTTGCAGCAAGCATTCTACGCTGTCAGCAGCAACCTGTACCAGCAAGCAGGCGGCCCAACTGATGGCCCTGGCGGCCCTGGCGGCTATGGAGACGGCGGCCCCACTGGTGGCGACGACGTGATTGACGCCGACTTCACAGAAGGCAACAAATAACAGGCTAAATTAAAAGCCCCCAGCTAGAAGCAAGAAACCCGGTTTTGAACAGAAACCGGGTTTCTCTGTATTCGGACTTGTATGATGTTAAATTTTGTAGGGGCGGGTTCACCAAAAATAATTGCCAATAATCGACAATCTCATCAACCCGCCCCCGCCCGCGATATAAAAGCGGTATTTAAGCCGGAATGAATATTGTATTGCAATCAGGAGTAATCTAAATGTCTCGTTCTCCCCTACAAAATTCCTCCCCAAATACTCCCAGCCCATCTCATATTGCATCCTTGCGCCGACTCCGCCGCATCAGCCATTTACTAGACAACGCAATTCCCATTCCCGGCACAAAATACCGCATCGGACTCGATCCGATACTGGGACTTATACCGGGCGGCGGCGATTTAATCAGTTCAATTTTTGCAGGCTATGTTGTCTTCAAATCCGCTCAAATGGGAGTGCCTCAAGAGACTTTAGTAAAAATGGCAGCTAATATCGTATTTGATACAGTTGCTGGTACTGTACCGGTAGCCGGAGATTTGTTAGATGTTGCTTGGAAAGCTAATGTCAAAAATATAGAATTGCTGGATGCTCATTTAGGTTCCCCTGAACAAGGCAAAAAAGCCGATTGGCTATTTGTGGCGGCGCTGTTATTGGGTTTAATTTTAATTGTCGGAGGTGTTATTTTCTTGAGTGTGATGCTTTTTGGGTTGCTATTTCAATTAATTACAGGGCGTTAAATTGGGTTTAACGCTCCAGATAAATTCCTCTCTTTATGTCATTCATAGTGATAGCATATAATCGGGAAGCTTCTCCTTGAAACTCCTTTTTGAGGATGATTGCGAACCGAAACACAACATCTGGCTTTAATTATCCATAGGGTGCGTTGCTTTTTTTGATGCCTTACTAAAGAGCAAATATTTCACATATCCGTAGATTACAAACAGGGCGATTGGAAAAAAAACAAACTGTTTTTTCGCAGCAATACTTAATAATAAGAGGAGTATTAGCTACAAAAAAACAGTGACTGCAATCAATGTTCAATAAATAAATACTAAAGTGTGTCTGGGTTTAAAAATTCAACCAACCCCTACTAATAAAAGTTCTGATCCTCTTACCAAGAAGAGATATGTGGCAGAAATCTGAGATATTGCAGCATTCTCAACAACAGGCAAGATGCCTGTTCCACAAGAGAATTCACTCTGGATATTAAAAAATATATCTTAAGGGGATTGACAAAATTTATTAAATACATATTTAATAATCAATTTTCTTTGAAACTAGGAATTGACCAGGAATTTCAAAGGTGGTACCCGCCACGTGATGTATCTCGCGCAAATCAATCCAAAATCGAAAATCCTTGCGTCCCCCGCATTTATCCGTCGGGTCGCCTCTAAAATCTAAAATCTAAAATCTAAAATCTAAAATCGATTGACCCGATCGCCCTTGAGTCCGATATAGTGATATAATCCAGACTATAATATCAAATTGATATAAATGCTTGAATTATCAGCACTTGGACTGCTACAGTTGCAACCCCTGCACGGCTATCGGCTAAAGCAAAAACTGGAGCTGTTTATGAGCAGTTGCATCAGCGTCAACTATGGAGCGATTTACCCGCTGCTGAAGCGCTTGGAAGAGCGAGGGGAGATTTCGGTAATAGCCGAAGAAGCCGGAGATGCGGGCTGTCCGCGCAAAATCTACGGAATTACCCCCAAAGGGCGCGAACTGTGGCGGCAAAAAATGCTCGAACACCCTCAAGAAAGCTGGGTTAACAGTGGTTCCCGGTTCCAAATCAAGTTTTTCTTTTTTGGCGACTTAGAACCGGCAGAACGGCTGAAGCTATTGGAACACCGCTTGCGAGCCTGTTACACCAGGCAAGACTACATCGAAAGCCTCAAGAGCGAATATCCACTAACCGACGACTATCAATTCGCTTCTCGCGATCGCTGCAAGTCAGTGCTGGCCTCAGAGATTGAGTGGTTAACCGAGCAACTAGCCAAGGAAAAAAGCGCGATCGCCCGAGTGCGTGACTCCCCAACCTCCGCTGAATCCGCTGAATCCAAGGGAAAATCCTTCCAACTCACCCACTCAGGTGACTCGTAAGAAGGATGTGCAATCATTCCTGCCATCGTAACTTTTGAGAAATAACAAGAAGCTTTCCTAAAAATAATCACCCCCAGGCTTGGCTAACTGTGATGAGACTAAAGCCCTGCACATACCCCAACCCCATTAAAAAGAGACTTTCCCGATTCCATCCTGTTTAAAATCCCTTGTCATTATTCCCCCTTGTTGGAGGGGAACGCCGGAGAATCAAAGATTTCGCCCAAGTCTCAGTCAGAAGTTAAAAAAAATCTAAGTGGTGCTGCCCATGAGTTATTCTAAATCCCCAGAATCCGTCGTTGAAACAGAAGAGCAAAAACCTGCCACACCCGAACTGCACCCAACCGATGCAGACAGCGATCTACCAGAGGATTTTCCCGCCGTTGTCGATCGCCCGGAACCTGTTGCTAAACCACGATCGCGCTGGCCCCTAATTGCCGCGCTCGCGATCGCCACAGGCGCAGCAGGTTTCGGCTGGTACTCGTGGCAATCAGGCCAGACTCGCGCACCGCAACAGGCAGCCGCCGCCCAACCCCCAGGCATACCAGTCAAGATCGCAGCCGTACAAACCAGCTCAGTCGAAGATGCTTCCGAATTTGTTAGCAGCTTAGAAGCCAAGCGTTCGGTACAAATCAAACCCGAAGCAGAAGGGCTAGTCACGGAGATTTTTGTCAAAGCCGGCGACTTCATAAATCAAGGGCAAGCCATCGCCCGCATGAAAAGCGACAGCGCCCAAGCGGACTTGAGGCAATCCCAAGCCAACCTGATCCGCGCTCAATCCCACTTAGCCGAATTGCAAGCAGGAGCCAGGCCCGAAGAAATCGCCCAAGCTCAAGCCCAAGTCGCCCAAGCCCAAGCCAACCTCGCCCAACTGCGATCGGGCTCTCGGCCAGAAGAAATTGGTCAAGCCCAAGCCCGCGTTAGCCAAGCTGAAGCCGACCTCGCCGACGCCCAAACAGGTAGCCTCTTAGAAGAAATCGCCCAAGCAAGAGCGCAAATAGAAGCAAGCACAGCCGAAGCAAAGTTAGCCAGCCAGCAACTTGCCAGATATGAGGCCTTGGCAAAAGAAGGTGCAGAATCCGCGAACACCCTTGAGCAATACACCCAAAAAGAAGGCAGCGCCAAAGCCAATCTCCGAGAAGCTCAAAGGCGGTTTGAGCAGCGACAAAAGAACAGACAAGCCGAGATCGAGCGTCGCACAGCAGCCTTGCAACAGCAGCGGCAAGCTTTGCGACAATTGCAAAACGGTTCGCGCCCAGAGGAAATAGCTGCATCCGAAGCAGAAGTCGCACAAGCCAAGAGTAGATTAGCCCAGTTAGCCAACGGCACCCGCCAAGAACAGCTCGATCAAGCTGAAGCGCAAGTTGCCCAGGCCGCGGCTCAAGTGCGCGGCTTTGAAGTACAACTACAAGAAACTGCGGTCATCGCCCCCTTCGCAGGAGTCATCGGCGACATACCAGTGAAAGTAGGTGATTACTTGCAAAAAGGCAACGCTATCGCCACCCTGACAGAGAACCAATTGCTAGACTTGCGGTTATCAATTCCTTTGGAACGGATGCCTCAATTACGCTTAGGGTTGCCAGTACAAATGCTCGATGCTCAAGGTAAGGCGATCGCGATCGGTCAAATCAGTTTTATCTCCCCCAACGTCAGCGCCAATTCCCAAACAATTTTAGCTAAAGCCACCTTTCCCAACCCCACCGGCGAACTACTTAATCTCCAGTTTGTAAAAGCTAAAGTCATCTGGAAACAGAACCCCGGAATTTTAGTTCCAGTAACAGCAGTTACTCGTTTAGGGGGGGAAACTTTTGTCTTCACAGCTCAACAGCCGGAACAGCCAAAACCTGGAATGCCACCTTTAGTAGCGCGGCAAAAGCCCGTGAAATTGGGAGCCATTCAGGGGAATAATTATCAAGTTATCGAAGGTTTGAAAGCCGGCGAAAAAATTGTTACCGCAGGCATCCTTAACCTGACAGACGGCGCTCCCATTATGGCTCAAGAGGAAGGGAAAGGAGCAGGGGAAAAATTACCATTAGCAAGCCAAAAATAAGGTAGGTTGTTGCGCTTTAGCGCTCTTAATAGGTAAATTAAGAGCGCTAAAGGGCAACTACGTACCTTACGTGAAACTACTTGATTGCTCCGCTCTAAAAAAGGGGGCTATTTTAATTTTTGACGCAAGTGCAATTAGGAATTAGCAATTATCAACTAACAACTACCCATTACCCAAATAATGTTTGCAGATTTCTTTATTAAACGACCAGTCTTTGCTAGCGTCTGCGCCTTAATTATTGTTTTGGTAGGCGCAATAAGCATTCCCACATTGCCGATCGAACGCTTCCCCGACATCAGCCCCACCCAAATCAACGTCACAGCCAACTATAGCGGTGCCAATGCTGAAGTTGTCGAAAATGCGGTAACAAACATCCTAGAAAGGCAAATCAACGGCATTGAAGGACTGAAATATCTAACTTCCAGTAGCACTAACAGTGGAACTAGCACCATTACAGCCACCTTTGATACTTCCCGCGACAAAGATATCGCCGCCGTCGATGTGCAGAATCGAGTTGCAGTCGCTCAGCCACAACTCCCCGATGCCGTACAACGCACAGGAGTTACAGTTACAAAACAATCTAACAGCCTACTGCTGGCTATAGGATTATTTACCGAAAATAAAGAATACGATACCATATTTTTAAGCAACTACGCCGACCTCTATTTAGCAGACACTTTAAAGAGAGTAAAAGGCGTGGGCGACGTGCGAATTTTTGGGGAAAGACGCTATGCTATGCGCCTGTGGATCGATCCCAATAAATTAGCGGCTCGTAATCTAACAATGCAAGATGTAACAAGAGCAATTAACGAACAAAACTTGCAAGTTGGAGTAGGAAGAATTGGTCAAGAACCCGCCCCAGAAGGGCAAATGTATCAGATTGATTTGAGTGCAGAAAGTCGTCTCAAAAGCCCCACAGAATTTGAAGACCTAGTTATTAAAAGCGAAGCAAATGGAACTTTAGTTAAGTTAAAAGATGTCGGTAGAGCAGAATTAGGAGCAGAAAATTATAACTCTTTTCTGCGATTTCGAGGGAATGACGCGGTGGGTTTAGGGATTTACCAATTACCCGGAAGTAATGCTCTAAATGTTGCCCAAGCCGTCAAAGCAGAAATGGAGAAATTAGCGAAAAACTTCCCTCCGGGGGTGATACATAGAACCGCACTAGATACGACTCAATTTGTCCAAGAGTCAATGGCAGAAGTAGTCAAAACTCTGTTTGAAGCAGTCTTGCTAGTGGTGATAGTTATTTTTGTTTTCCTGCAAGATTGGCGCACTACGATTATTCCCACCCTCACAATACCCATTTCCTTGATTGGGACATTTGCTTTTATCAAAGCATTCGGATTTACGATTAACAGTTTGTCTCTATTTGGTCTTACCTTAGCAACAGGTTTAGTGGTTGATGACGCTATCATCGTAGTCGAAAATATTGACCGTCTAGTCCGCCAAGGTATGAATGCCCGCCAAGCAGCTTCCGAGTCAATGCGGGAACTTTTTAGTGCTGTAATTGCCACTTCCTTAGTATTGATGGCCGTGTTCGTACCCGTGGCATTTTTCCCTGGGACAACGGGAGCACTCTATAAACAATTTGCCCTGACAATTGCTTTTTCAGTGCTGCTTTCTACCTTTATGGCGGTTACTCTTACTCCCTCACTTGCCGCTATATTACTGCGCCCAGGTAAGAAGTTTGGCGGCCCGTTGGGTTGGGTTTTTAACCGGATTAATATTTTTCTTGATTGGATGCAAAAGAAATATAGAGAGTCCTTAATATTCTTAACACGATTTAAAACCCTTGTTACCCTGTTGTTTATTGCTTCTCTGGGATTCACCGCTTGGCTTTATTTAGCAGTACCAACAGCATTTATCCCAGAGGAAGACCAGGGCTATTTTCTGACAATTATTCAAGGGCCTCAAGGCGTTTCGCTGCAATACACCCAGCAGGTGATGGATGGAGTTGAACAAGAAATCCTCAATGTTCCTGAAGTGGTGGGTACTTTTTCGGTAGGTGGCTTTGGTTTTAGTGGTAATAGTTCCAACCAGGGGATTATATTTACTACCCTTAAACCCTGGAAAGAAAGGAAAGGTGAAGCTCAAACCGTACAAGCGATTATTGGTAAATTGCAGGGTAAGTTTTTCGCGATTCCAGAAGCGAGAATTTTCCCGGTGAATCCGCCGGCTATTCAAGGTTTAGGTCAATTTGGCGGCTTCCAATTTCAATTGCAAGACCGCAAAGGGAACAGCGGTTTAGATTCTCTAGTTCAGGCGATGGGCGGGATTTTAAAGCAGGCGAATCAGACGCCCGGATTGCAGGCGGTATTTAGTACGTTTGCTGCGAATACGCCTCAGTTACTTGTGGAAGTTGACCGCAATCGAGCTAAGGCTCTAGATATTCCGATTAATGATGTTTTCAGTACGTTACAAACGGCTCTTGGTTCTCAGTATGTGAATGATTTTAATCTGCAGCAGCGCAATTATCGGGTGTATGTTCAGGCGGATAAACAGTTTCGTGATAACCCTGAAGATATTGGGAAATTGTATGTCCGCTCTGGAAAAAATGAAATGATTTCTTTGAGCAATTTGGTGAAAATAACTCCGGTGGTGGGAGCGCAAACTGTTAACCACTACAATTTATATAGGTCAATTGAAATTAGTGGCTCCCCGGCTCCGGGCTCGAGTTCTGGACAGGCGATAAAATTGATGGAAAAGGTGTCGGCTGAAGTTTTGCCGTCGGGTTTTGGATATGAATGGTCGGGGAGTTCTTTAGAAGAAATTGAGTCGGGGGGTCAAGCACCAATTATTTTTGGTTTGGGGCTGATTTTTGTGTTCTTGGTTTTGGCTGCTCAGTACGAAAATTATGTCGATCCTTTCATTATTTTGCTATCGGTTCCTCTGGCGATTTTAGGTGCACTTTTAGCTCAGTCGTTGCGGGGGTTGGCGAATGATGTTTATTGCCAGATTGGTTTGGTGATGTTGATTGGATTGGCAAGTAAAAATGCGATTTTAATTGTGGAGTTTGCTAACCAGTTGCGGGAGCAGGGATATTCAATTACTAAGGCAGCAGTTGAGGCTTCTCAAGAGCGTTTACGACCGATTTTGATGACTTCTCTATCATTTATTTTGGGGATTGCTCCCCTAATTAACCCGGAAGGTGCGGGGGCTGCAAGTCGTAGATCGCTAGGGAATGCGATCGCGGGGGGGATGGTTGTTTCTACTTTCTTGAGTTTGTTTATGGTGCCGGTGCTGTATGTGGTCATTGTCTCGACTCGCGATCGCTTTCGGAAGCGCGATCGATTAACAAATCTACCCGGTGATGGTACAACTTTGAACGGCAAAACGACTCCAGGCGAGGAGGTTGAACGCGATAAAGTATCGCCGCTGTAGTGGGTAATTAGTTCCTTTAACTATCCGGTTAGTGGTTATTGTTGCAAAATATCCGACTATCTGTGCCACGGGCTTTTTGATTGTTGCGACGCTGTGCGGTAACTCTCGGAGAAGATTTTTTGTACAGGTAGCGATCGCCCCCCATCGTGCAATAATGATATGACTTGCACAAAAGCTCTATTAGTAGGTAAATCTTGCCTACCTTACCGCTACATATAGCGTCTCAACTGTCAACCCGTGCTAGTTATCAATTAAACCGGCTGTTGCACTACACAAATTTTTTCTAATGGCTGAAGTCCCCCTAAATCCCGCAGAACTTGCAGAAGCCCTCAACGGCTTTACCGATATCAATTTCCAATTGCCAGACCCCGAAGACGAACAAATACCAGACTTTGATTTTGACAATCAGGTTGACAATGCCTGGAAAGTGTGCGATCGCTTCGACTTGCAAACCGACATCTGGCGGGGACGCATTCTCCGAACAGTCCGAGACAGAGAAAAAAAAGGCGGCGAAGGACGCGGTACAGGGTTTTTGAACTGGCTCAAAGAAAGAGAAATTGGCAAAAGTCAAGCCTATTCTTTGATAGAATTAGCTAATAGTGCCGACACTCTGATTCAGCAAGGAGATTTAGACCCAGATTCCATTAGAAACTTCAGCAAAAGAGCCTTTGTAGAAACAGCCAAAGCATCTCCCGAAGTCCAGCAAATGGTAACAGATGCCGCAGCAAATGGCGATCGCATCACCCGCCGCGAAGTCAAACAACTCTCCGACGAATGGATGGCAATGAACTCAGATTTATTGCCAGAAGAAGTCAAAGAAAAAGCATCTACAGGTTCTCTACCTTCCCGCTACCTCGCTCCTTTAGTGAAAGAAATGGAGAAACTCTCTCCATCTCACCAAAGCGAAATTCAAAAAGAAGTAGCAGAAAATCCCGACGTAGATACTGTTAAACAGCTAACATCCGACGCCAAGAACTTATCAAAATATCTCGACGCCGCCGCCCAAGTGCAAGCTCTCAATCAGTCTCACTTAGATATGGAAATGGCCTTAGAAGAATCTTTGCGAGTAGGCTGTTTGGGAACCACCGCCGACGTTGTAAAACAAGCCGCACAGCTAGAACAAGCAGTAGTCAAACTCTACACCATTTGGAAACGCTTAGGCAGTTTGGCAGATAGATTGTACGTGGATACAGGAGCAAGCACACCGAATTTACGCTTGCTTTTGGGATGCTTGGACAGTCTTTCGGGAGAAAAGATTGAAGTGGATTTCGGAGACGGAGAACGCTCTATTCGCTTGCAAATTTTCAGCGAATAGCTCAACTTTGACCGCAGATAAAAGCCAACATCACGGCTCATTATCTGCGTCGATTCCTGTTCATCTGCGGTTAAAATTTCTGAGTTTTTTTCCACAGATATCAGGGATACAAATAACGCCGATATTTGGTAACTACTTCTTTCCCCAACAGCTAGAACTACAGATCAAGTAGTTTTTTGGGTAATGTCCAGCGGCAGGAATGGCACAACAAATAAGACTGCCAACCACGGTAGAAAAGATAGGATAAATAAAAATAAACCGAGTTTTTTGCATAGATTCACATAGGAATGAGAATTAAATAACTTCCACAAGATTGTGGGATGGGCGTCCCGCCCGTCCACTCATGACGGGCGGGACGCCCATCCCACAATAACAATTAAAATTGTAAGTTATTTAATTCCCGATCCATAATACAGCTTTGATATCCCCTTTATCTGTTAGTCCGCTTAAAGTGGACTTGGTTTGTATAGTAGCGATTTCAATCGCCTCCTTCACTACACACTCACATCTGGAACCAATGTCAGCAACAGGCTTTCCGGCCTGTTCCACAAGAATATTTAGTATTTGTGGAACAGGCCGGAAAGCCTGTTCTAGAGAATGGTTCAACAAATGACGACAAACTTAATTGCCAAGCATTTCCAACTCAATTTTTAATCCCCGTCGCCGCAATCCCCCGAATAAACTGCCGCTGACCGGCCAAAAACAGCAACACCACCGGTACAGTTCCAATTACCACCGCCGCCATCAACAACTGCCAACTGCTAGTAAACTGTTCCTGAAACTCAGCCAGAACCAACTGCACAGTCCGCAACTGGGGCCGCGTCGTAAACACCAGCGGCTTAAACAAATCGTTCCACTCCCCGATAAACGTAAACAAAAACAGCGTCACCAAAGCAGGGCGGGCTAAAGGTAACATCACCTGCCACAAAACCTGCCAGCGGTTAGCCCCATCCAGCATTGCCGCCTCCTCTAACTCCGCGGGAATTGTCATAAAATACTGGCGCAGCAGAAAAATCCCAAAACCGTTAGCCGCCGTCGGCAAAATCAGCGCCCCGTAAGTATTCAGCAGATGGCCCCACTTCAAAACCAAGAAAATCGGAATCACCAAAAGCTGAAACGGAATTACCAGCGTCGCCAAAACCCCCAACACAATCGCCTGTCGCCCGCGAAACTTCAGCCTGGCCAAGGCGTAACCGGCCAAAGCAGAAGTTACAACCTGAAAACCCGTCACTGCGATCGCCACTAGAGTAGAATTAAGGAATGCCAACAAAAAATTGCCCCGTCGCCAAGCCTCCTGATAGTTTGCAAAAGTCAGGCCTGCAGCCTTGACACCGACACCAGATGGTGATAATGAAACCCAAAATACAGCAGCCAGTGGCAGCAGCACCAGCGCAGCACCCGCCAGCAACAAAATAAAACTCAGCAGTTCCAGCGCATGAGACCTGTCAAAGGATTTACCCATAAATTTGTGAATTAACCTAAAATAATAAGCCTGTGACGTTCTCCAACCCGATCGCATCCCCGATTCCCATACAACAACATAATAGTCGTAGAAGGAAAGAAGGAGTACCTAGGGAGGAAGTTGTGATTAGGATATAATGTTATAGATAGAGTTGGTACTGTAAAACCCTGAAAGGTGGAGACATAGACCGTATTTCTATCATCTATTTCCGGGCAAAAGATCGACTAACGACTAATTCAAGTAATTAGTAAATAGATAGCATTCTAGCGATAGTCTTTCTGGAGTGTTCGACGGCAAAAGTCCGGCAAACACGCACGCTTGACGCCAGTTTTTCCCGGAACGTCAAAGAAAAGTTCTTTGTCGAAAGCATCCTCAGCTATAATCTGTGATTTAGATGGGGTGCGTTCAAAATAGGTAAAGTGTACTGTCACTGACCCCCCATTTTAAAGGGGTTTCCCAACATCCCGCAAGCTTATATAAGGAGACTACATATCTATGCCCCAGCTTGAGGCCAGCCCAACAATTGACTTTCAAACCGAAACTTACAAAGATGCTTACAGCCGCATCAACGCCATTGTGATTGAAGGCGAACAAGAAGCTCACGATAATTACCTGACACTGGCCGAACTGTTGGCGGACAAAAAAGCAGAGTTAGTTGGCTTGTCCAAGATGGAGAACCGCCACATGAAAGGCTTCCAAGCTTGTGGCAGGAATCTTAAAGTCACGCCCGACATGGCATTTGCCAAGCAGTTCTTTTCGGAATTGCACAGAAACTTCCAAACGGCAGCGGCCGAAGGTCAGATTGTAACTTGCTTGTTGATTCAATCGCTAATTATCGAGTGTTTTGCGATCGCAGCTTACAACATCTACATCCCCGTCGCCGATGACTTTGCTCGCAAAATCACCGAAGGCGTCGTCAAAGAAGAATACAGCCACCTCAACTTTGGGGAAGTCTGGCTGCAGGCTCACTTTGAGGAATCCAAAGCCGAACTCGAAGCTGCCAACCGCCAAAACCTGCCCATCATCTGGAGACTGCTAAACTCTGTCGCAGACGATGCCCGCGTCTTGGGAATGGAAAAAGACGCTTTAATCGAAGACTTTATGATTGCCTACGGCGAAGCCCTAGGCAACATAGGCTTTAACAACCGCGATATCATGCGGATGTCAGCACAAGGCCTCGCAGCCTAGTTAACTTGGAAATAAGGAATGGGAAAAAAATTAAAAATTAAAAATTAAAAATGGGATAACTCATTTTAAAATATAAATTTTTAATCTTCCCATCTTCCATCTTCCATCTTCCATCTTCCACCTTCCATCTTCCTTCATTTGACAACTTAATGTTTGGTCTAATCGGTCACTTAACCAGCTTAGAACACGCCCAATCAGTAGCTAACGAGCTGGGCTATCCAGAATATGCCGATCAAGGTCTCGATTTTTGGTGCAGCGCACCGCCCCAAATAGTTGATCAGATCACGGTAACAAGCATCACTGGACAAAAAATAGAAGGTCGCTATGTCGAGTCCTGTTTTTTGCCAGAAATGCTAGCAACTCGCCGGATTAAAGCAGCTACTCGCAAAATCCTTAATGCGATGGCACACGCTCAAAAAAACGGGATTAACATCACTGCTTTGGGCGGCTTTTCTTCGATCATTTTTGAGACTTTCAACTTGCAGCAAATTAAGCAAATTCGCAATCTCAAGTTGGAGTTTGAACGCTTCACCACTGGTAACACTCACACAGCTTACATCCTCTGCCGCCAAGTAGAAGAAGCAGCCCCTAAATTGGGGATTGAACTTTCAAAAGCCACGGTAGCGGTTTGTGGTGCTACTGGCGATATTGGCAGTGCTGTGTGTCGCTGGCTCAATGTTAAAACAAATGTAGCAGAATTGTTGCTCATCGCCCGCGACAAAGAACGATTGCAAGATTTGCAATCAGAATTGGGTCGAGGGAAAATTATGGACTTGGAAGAAGCCCTGCCCCAAGCGGATATTGTAGTCTGGGTAGCCAGTATGCCCAAGGGAGTAGAAATTGACCCTAAGACATTGAAGCAACCATGTTTATTGATTGACGGTGGCTATCCGAAAAATTTGGCAACTCAGGTTCAGCATCCCGGAATTTACGTACTCAATGGCGGCATTGTGGAGCATTCCCTCGATATTGAGTGGAAAATCATGAAGATTGTCAATATGGATGTGCCGGGCCGACAGTTGTTTGCCTGTTTTGCTGAATCAATGCTGCTGGAATTTGAAAAAATGTATACCAATTTTTCTTGGGGACGGAATCAAATTACTGTGGAAAAGATGGAGCAAATCGGTCATATTTCTGTCAAGCACGGTTTCAGACCTTTATTAATGTCAGTTTGATGTTAAAAGTCAACTGTTAAATTTGAAAATTTAATAGTTGACTTTTTATTTGGCATCAGAATAATATTTTTCGGAGTGCAGCGCTAGCTTCCGGCTCGCGCTATATGATAATGATGATGTGACCAAATTTGATCTCATACAAAATTTAAAATTCAAAACTTCCAAATTTCCTCTCTTTTTCAGCATCCCCTGACAGGGTAGGATCGGGAAATAGTCGATCGACTTTCACCTTAAAACCTTATAGAAATTATCAGCGTGCCAAACCCAGACCGTAAACCCTTACTCTTAGATTTTGAAAAGCCCCTGGCCGAACTCGAAACCCGAATTCACCAGATTCGCGAACTCGCCGCCGAAAACAGCGTCGATGTCACCGACGAAATTCGCAAACTCGAAGCGCGTTCCGCCCAACTGCGACAAGAAATTTTCAGCAGCTTGTCCCCCATGCAGCGGCTGCAACTGGCCCGTCACCCGCGCCGCCCCAGCACCCTCGATTACATTCAGGCAATTAGCGACGAGTGGCTCGAGCTTCACGGCGATCGGCGCGGCGGAGACGACCCGGCCCTCGTCGGCGGAATTGCCCGCATAGACGGGCGTCCCACAGTCATCATCGGCCATCAAAAAGGGCGCGACACAAAAGACAATATCGCCCGCAACTTCGGCATGGCTGCTCCCGGCGGCTACCGCAAAGCCCTGCGCTTGATGGAACACGCCGATCGCTTCTCCATGCCAATTTTCACCTTTATCGACACTCCGGGGGCTTGGGCGGGCTTAGAAGCAGAACAGCTCGGACAGGGAGAGGCGATCGCCTGTAACCTCCGCGAGATGTTTCGCCTCGACGTTCCCATTATTTGCACCGTCATCGGCGAAGGCGGATCCGGCGGCGCATTGGGTATCGGCGTCGGCGAGCGGCTGTTAATGTTAGAACATTCCGTCTACACCGTCGCCACCCCCGAAGCTTGCGCGGCGATTCTCTGGAAAGACTCCGGTAAAGCTAACTTGGCCGCAGAAGCTCTCAAAATCACTTCCTGGGATTTGAAAAACCTCGGCATTCTCGATCAAATAGTACCAGAGCCGATCGGCGGCGCTCACTCGAATCCCCTCAAAGCTGCCTCCATACTCAAACAAGCTTTGTTAGAAAACTTAGCAGAACTAACCCAGCTTACGGGTCAGCAGCGACGCGAACTCCGGTATCAAAAATTTCGCCACATCGGTGTATTCACTGAAATTGCGGCTTGAGCCGATCGATTCAGAGTTATCAGTTATGAGTTAAAAATTCTTAACTTTAAACTCATAACTCACAGCTCATTATTCTGCGGATCTGTCAGC
The DNA here is from genome assembly GCF_036705675.1 of Microcoleus sp. AT8-A3. NCBI lineage: Bacteria > Bacillati > Cyanobacteriota > Cyanophyceae > Oscillatoriales > Microcoleaceae > Microcoleus > Microcoleus sp. AT8-A3. The sequence goes on along the minus strand of NZ_JAUBVD010000001.1, from coordinate 146,085 downwards.
AGTGTTATAATTTCTCAGGTGACACGGCTTAACAGTTCTTAATGTTTATCTCATAATTAACTGTTATCACCCGCAGCAGACAGTTGTCTAATTTGCCGATGAAGGCTGCAACGCTGTAGGGAGTTGCCGAGGGAAAGTATTAGGACATTGAATGAACCATCCAACAACAAAGCAGGCTCTGATTACCGGAGCCAGCAGCGGTATTGGCAAAGCGACGGCTCTAGCGTTCGCCGCCGAAGGCATAAATCTGGCCTTAGTTAGCCGAGAGTCGGAAAACTTAGAAGCCGTTGCCGCAGCGGCCCGAGCAGTCGGAGTGAAAGCAGAAGCTTATCCCTTAGACTTGGCAAAAATTGAGCAAGTGCAAAGCAGCATCAGCGCGATCGCAGCTCAATTGGGTGCCGTAGATATCCTGGTAAACAGCGCTGGCATGGGCTACACCGGCTCCTTGACGGAAACTTCCCTAACCGACTGGCAAAGCGTTCTAGACCTCAATCTGACTAGCGTTTGGCAGTGCATTTTAGGAGTTTTGCCCTCAATGCGCGATCGCCGATCGGGAATCATCATCAACGTTTCCTCGATCGCCGGCACCCAAACCTTCCCCAACTGGGGAGCCTACTGCGTTAGCAAATTTGGTCTCATGGCTTTGTCTAAAACCTTAGCCGCCGAAGAACGGGCTCACGGAATTCGCGTAACAGCAATCTGTCCGGGTTCTGTCAACACTCCTATGTGGGACACAGACACCGTGGACGCCGACTTCGATCGCAGCGCCATGTTAACCCCAGAAATCGTCGCCCAATCAATTCTGCACGCAGTTCAGTTACCAGCGAGTGCAGTAATTGAAGAAATCACGCTCATGTCCAACGCAGGAGTTTTGTGAACTTGAGATTTTAGACTGCTGGATTTTTCTCGAATTCAACAATCTTTGAATCTCTAGCTATAGCGGTTCTCAGATAAATGAGGTATACAGAAACCCTGTAATGTCAAGCTTTCCAGGTCAAAATTCGTACCTCACATTTTTGAGAAAGGCTATATATCCCCCAATCGAAAATCTAAAATCGAAAATCGAAAATCGATTCACCCTCACACCAACTTGTTATGACAATTGCATCTTCCGCCGATTCCAATGGGTCGAACTCTCTCTCGACTGACAGCATGAAACTGTTACAAACCGCAGACAACAACACCCCGCGCATCCCAACTCGACCCGATCGCAATTCCTCCCACGGTCAAGAATCCAGCGTGCCCAAACCATCAGAAGTAGGCATGGAAGAAATGATGGAGGCTGTTCGCACAATGCTGCTGGGAGTAGGAGAAGATCCTGAACGGGAAGGATTGCTCAAAACCCCAAAACGGGTAGCAGAAGCAATGCGGTTTCTCACCAGCGGTTACAGTCAATCCCTAGAAGAACTCCTCAACGGCGCTATCTTTGACGAAGGCCACAACGAAATGGTACTGGTACGAGACATCAGCGTATTCAGTATGTGCGAACACCATATGCTGCCGTTTATGGGTAGAGTTCATGTCGCTTACATTCCCAACCAAAAAGTAGTGGGATTGAGTAAATTAGCCCGAATTGCTGAAATGTACAGCCGCCGATTGCAGGTGCAAGAACGTTTGACACGCCAGATTGCTGAAGCAGTTCAGACAATATTGGAACCGCAGGGAGTAGCTGTAGTAATGGAAGCCAGCCATATGTGCATGACGATGCGGGGTGTGCAAAAACCTGGTGCTTGGACGGTTACGAGTGCCATGTTGGGCGTGTTTCAAGAGGAACAGAAAACTCGCGAAGAATTCCTGAATTTGATCCGCCACCAACCGGCATTCTTTTAGTCATTAGTTATTAGTCATTAGTCATTAGTCATTAGTCATTAGTCATTCACTTTTTTCTTGGTGGCTAGCGATCGAGCAATTTGGTCACTAGCCCCCAGATTCATCCGCAGTCGCAATCTAAAATCTAAAATCTAAAATCTAAAATCGGATGACGATCGACTGATAAACCCATAAAATAGACGGGTGACTCATGACTTGTGACTAAATGAATCCTCCTATCAAATTCGGTACAGATGGCTGGCGCGGCATCATTGCTGACGATTTTACATTCGATCGCGTAGCGTTAGTCGCTCCCTTAGCGGCACAAGTTCTCGCACAAACCGGCAGCAGCGATGGCAGCAGCGGTACCGTAATTGTCGGTTACGACCGCCGATTTCTGGCTGAAGAATTTGCCTTCACAGCGGCTGTTGCCGTCCAAAACGCAGGATTTGACGTGCTGCTGAGCGAATCCTACGCCCCCACTCCAGCTTTCAGTTTAGCTGCCAAACAATTAAATGCTTTGGGTGCGATCGTCCTGACAGCCAGCCACAATCCCGGTGCATATTTAGGGTTAAAAGTCAAGGGCGGATTTGGCGGTTCAGTTTCGCCCGAAGTTACTCAACAGATAGAAGCAAAACTCGAAAATCCGGCGGCAATTTCAGCAACTCCCGGCAAATTGGATAATTTCAATCCTTGGCCAGCTTACTGCAAAACCTTGCGGGAAATGGTAGATATTGAGGCGATTAAAGAAGCGATCGCCAGCGGCAAAATTACAGTATTTGTAGATGTAATGCACGGGGCCGCAGCAGGAGGACTAGCTCAAATTTTAGAAGAAACAGTACATGAAGTCAACAGCGATCGAGATCCGCTGTTTGGTGGCGGTGCACCGGAACCTTTGCCGCGCTACCTGTCGCAGTTATTTCGGGTGATGCGTACTCACCAGCGAAAAAGTTCTGGTTTGTCCATTGGATTTGTATTTGACGGAGATAGCGATCGAATTGCAGCCGTTGACTCTAGCGGCAACTTCCTCAGTTCACAAATCCTAGTTCCCATCTTAATCGAACATTTAGCTTCACGGCGCGGCTGGACCGGGGAAGTCATCAAAACAGTCAGCGGTTCAGACATAATTCCTAAAATTGCCAAGCTGTACGACTTGCCATTATTTGAAACGCCGATCGGTTACAAGTATATAGCCGATCGAATGTTGACCACCCAAGTCTTAGTCGGCGGCGAAGAATCGGGAGGAATTGGCTACGGTACACACATACCCGAACGAGATGCTTTGCTGTCAGCGCTGTACTTATTAGAAGCAGTTGTCAAATCCGGCGAAGACTTAAGCGAAATTTACAGCCGACTGCAACAAGAAACAAGCTTTACTTCAGCGTATGACAGAATAGACTTGCACCTAGCAAACATGGAAGAAAGGTCGCGTTTGCTGTCCCTGCTGCAAAATCAACCCTTAACAGAAATCGCCGGCAAAGCAGTTGTAGATTGCAACAAAGTGGACGGATATAAATTTCGTTTAGCAGACGGAAGTTGGCTGTTAATTCGGTTTAGCGGAACCGAACCAGTGTTGCGGCTGTATTCAGAAGCAGCGACATTGAAAGAAGTCATGAAAAACTTAAACTGGGCGAAAAATTGGGCGCATAATTAATCGGACTTTTCCACCGCAGATCAACGCAGATGAACGCAGATGACTCGATCTCAAATCTCTCTTTCTCTGCGTCCTCTGCGCCCTCTGCGGTCAAAAAATCTTGTTCAGAAATCAAATAGTATGGCGGCTATATCAGGTTAATTTTAGGATAAAAGCAAATGGCATACAGCGATTTCAGCCTTGCGAGAGTCAAAAAAGATTTTGGATTAACCTTAGATGAAACTCGCAATTTATTTGCCGACACAAAACCAGTTTCACCATCAGAAATTTTAACAACAATCCTGATTGATTATGTACCGCTAGCAACTTTTATTTCCACAGAAAAAGCTCGTTCAGAATTTTTGATTGCGCCGATATTAGCAGAAGTCCGGCGATTGTTAAACAAACGAGTTTCTCTTTTTTCCGGTAAGGATTTTACTGTCGATCCAGAAAGAGGTTTGCAAGGATTTTGCGATTATATTATTAGCGGTTCTTCAGAACAATTGTTCATCAGTGCTCCGGTTATAACAATTTTTGAGGCAAAAAAGGAAGATATCATTGGGGGTTTGGGTCAATGCGTAGCGGCAATGGTAGCGGCCCAATGTTTCAATCAAAACCAAGACACTGAGGTCGATCGCATTTACGGCGCGGTGACGACTGGGACTAACTGGAAGTTCTTGATTTTAGAGGAAACTACTCTCTATATCGATCCGACAGAATACTATATTAAAGAGGTTGATAAGATTTTGGGAATTTTGTTGCAACCATTTTCCCCATCTTTTGTTAATATGGAGCCATAAGTTTTAAGAGAAATAATGACCGATCGCAAATTGCTAGTTGTCGCTACGGGCAATCCGGGTAAACTCAAGGAAATGCAAGTTTATCTTCAGGATTTGGGATGGAAATTGGATCTCAAACCGGAAGAGTTGGACATCGAGGAAACAGGCGAAACTTTTATTGCTAATGCTTGCTTGAAGGCGTCTGAAGTCGCAAAAGCAACGGGCAAATGGTCGATCGCCGATGATTCTGGTTTAATGGTAGATGCACTCAACGGCCAACCTGGGATTTACTCCGCGCGCTACGGGAAAACCGATGCTGACAGGATATCTCGACTTCTCAAAGAATTGGGAAGCGAACAAAACCGGGAAGCACAATTTGTTTGCGCGATCGCGATCGCCCGTCCCGACGGTACAATTGCCCTGCAAGTAGAAGGAATTTGCCGAGGCGAAATCCTGCACACTCCTCGCGGTACGGGAGGTTTCGGATATGACCCCATTTTCTACGTACCCGCACAGCAACAGACTTTTGCCGAAATGACACCGGATATCAAGCGATCGCACTCTCACCGCGGCCGAGCCTTCCACGCTCTCATACCACAAATGGCGAACCTTGTCAACCCCTAACGAGTAAAAAAGCCAAAACCGGGGGGAACTGTGGCATTGGATATTGACACTTAGGTATCAGAACTAAACAGGAAATAGGTTTTTCCTGGGCAAAGACCAGTTACCAAAGACCAATGCCCAATGCTCAATGCCCCAGTATCTTAGATAGCCTCCAAGTTCTTTTCTCCAGTCCGAATCCGAATAATTTGTTCTACAGGAGAGATGAAAATCTTGCCGTCGCCAATCTCGCCCGTGCGGGAAGCCGCGATAATTTTATCAACCACCATGTCAACCTGATCGTTTTCCACAACAATCTCGACCTTGAGCTTTTGCAAGAACTCAACGGTGTACTCAGAACCGCGATAGCGTTCTGTCATGCCCTTCTGACGGCCAAAACCTCTAACTTCAGAAACAGTCATCCCCACAATACCAGCATTGACGAGTGCGATTTTCACTTCGTCTAGTTTAAAGGGGCGAATAATAGCTTCAACCTTTTTCAAGTTTTTCACTCCTAACAGTTAGTACCTTCGTTATATTACTTAAATCGCGTGACATCTTTTAATATCACTGCTAGTATTAAGTATTTTGTAAAATATACTACCTTATTTTGTACTCGCGATGAGAGGCACGCCAATCTTTAACAATATTCTCCCATTGGCCCGAGGCGCGGGCTCTCCGCTCCGATAGATCGCGGTAGAGTGAAAAAGACCCAAGCCCTCCGCCACGGATCTGCTAAAACAGAAAAAGAACCCAGGAGACAGGAGTTTTCCGAGTTTCCGCTTTGCTATGTCAGATTTGCACATATTGCTGAAAACTATAATTGCCAGAGGCGGTCAGTTAAACTATTCTTATGCACCCAGCCAGCCCTCCCCCTGACCGCAGCGGGCTTGATGCCCTACTGAGAAATCGCCCCTTCCTCGCCTTGTGGACGGGCCAGTTATTGGCCCAAGTGGCGGATAAAATCTTTTACGTATTGCTGATTATTCTGCTGAAAACCGGCGACTACCGACCCTGGCCGGTTTCTTGGCAACATTCGGAAAATTCTATGCTGTCAGCGGTGATGATCGCCTACACCGTGCCAGCGATCGTCTTTGGTTCCGTAGCCGGTATCGTGGTAGACCGCTTTTCCAAAAAGCAAATGCTGGTCGCCTGCAACGTGATTCGAGCCGGGTTGATTGTAGCTTTGCCGTTTTTGCCCAAAGCTTTTGTGGTTTTGTTGACAATGACGTTTTTAATCTCTACCGTAACGCAATTTTTTGCTCCTGCAGAAGCGGCCGCCGTCCCCCTGGCTGTGGGGCGAGAGGGACTGATGTCGGCAAATGCTCTGTTCGCCTCGTCCACAATGGGCGGGATCATTATTGGGATGACGATCGGCGAACCGCTGTTTAGTTGGGTCAAACACAGCTTCGGATCAGCTTCTCAAGAGTTTTTGCTGGGCGGGTTGTACCTGATATCAGCAGGTTTGATCTATGCCATGCAGATCAAAGAAGGTCATGTCGGCAGCAGTGGCAAAAACGTCCATCCTTGGCAAGACCTCAAGGAAGGTTTGCGGTATGTGAAACACAATCACCTTGTCAGCAACGCGATGGTGCAGTTGACCATTTTGTATTCCGTGTTTGCGGCGCTTCAGGTGCTGGCGATCGCGCTTTCAGGCAAAATAGGTCTCAAAGAAACTCAATTTGGCTTTTTACTCGCTGCAGCGGGAATTGGAATGGTCTTCGGCGCAGCCTTTTTGGGACATTGGGGTCATCGAATGCACCACAAACCTCTGCCTTTAATCGGTTTCTTGATGATGGGTTTTGTATTAGCAATGTTTGCCTTTGCCAGACACCTTTGGGTGGGATTCGGATTGAGCGCTCTGTTCGGTTTTGGTGCTTCCTTAATTAACGGCCCGATGCAGGCTCTGATTCAAGAAAAAACTCCCGAATCTATGCGGGGTAAAGTCTTTGGATTTGAAAACAATGCGATTAATATTGCTCTGAGCCTGCCTTTAGCACTGACTGGCCCGCTAACGGATGCTGTCAGTAATGCCGTCGGCGACGATGACTTGGGCTTGCGGATCGTGTTGCTGGGTTTGGGCTTTTTGGTCTCGGTGATGGGCATGGCAGCTTGGAAACATACTCGCAAAGTCTTGCAGGATGTTCTCTGAACTTTGCCAAGAAGGAAGAAGCAAGAGGGCTTGGTTTTCGCGATCGATCCATAACATAGCAACCGCCCTGATGATTAGGACGTTCTTAATTGCTCAAACGATTAGTTTTTCTTGTCGAATGCCGAATCAAGAATGCTATAGAAGCGTCATATCACGGTAAACCGACATAGAGGCAGCGATTTCCTCTGTGTCTTTCTTCCTCTGCTGTTCCACAATTTATCGCTCGGACACCGCCCGCTCGCCAAACTTTTTGTAAAATATCAGCAGTCAAATTTTCAGAATTTGACTATTGAGATTAAAGTAGTATTATAAAACATCATTAAGATTGTAAACATCAATAGACAATGGTAGTATCATATAGTCAGATGATTAATGCCGATGCTAACGGGTCTTATAATATTTTGAGAAAAGCAATCCCAAATGCGTTTAGCGATGGGATAGGGAGCTGCGTAGTTCAGCCGAGGCGGGTTAATCCGCTTAAAGTAAAAGCGAAAGGGGAGGGACTTCATGCCTCCCACGTCATGTAATATAGCAATCCTCGCATCAGTTGTAAAAATATGTAGGGGTAGTGCTACCCCTACTCCCCGTGCCTACCCCAGCCTGCATCGGTGCAACCGGGCGTGGGGAGATCCCCTACAAGAATTACACAAATCATTTAGGATTGCTATAGATGACTATAGTTTTACAAGCTATAAAAGCTTTCATTAAAAAACATAATTAGTTTAAGGAAGGAAATACTGTGCAACTAAAAACTAAAGTGACAATCAGGCGTGCAACTGGTGGATTTGCTCTGATTGACAGCTTGATCCGCCACGGTGTCAAGCATATTTTTGGTTATCCCGGCGGCGCAATTCTGCCACTTTACGACGAACTCTACCGCGCCGAAGAAACTGGCGCTATCAAACATATTCTGGTGCGCCACGAACAAGGCGCGGCTCACGCGGCTGACGGATACGCCCGCGCTACGGGCAAAGTTGGAGTTTGTTTTGCTACTTCGGGCCCCGGCGCAACTAATTTAGTGACGGGGATTGCGACGGCCCACATGGATTCGATCCCGATGGTAATTATTACCGGTCAGGTGCCCCGTGCGGCGATCGGCACTGATGCGTTTCAGGAAACAGATATTTACGGGATTACCCTGCCAATTGTCAAGCATTCCTATGTAGTACGCGACCCCAGAGATATGGCGCGAATTGTGGCAGAAGCTTTCCACATCGCCAGTACAGGGCGGCCGGGGCCAGTCTTGGTTGATGTACCCAAGGATGTGGGTTTAGAAGAATTTGACTATCTGCCCGTGGAACCCGGATCGGTGAGAATTCCGGGCTACCGCCCGACGGTGAAGGGAAATCCTCGGCAGATTAATCAAGCAATCTATTTGCTGCAGGAAGCAAAGCGTCCTTTGCTGTATGTGGGCGGCGGGGCGATCGCAGCGGGGGCCCACGAGGAAATTAAGGAACTCGCCGAACTTTTCCAATTGCCGGTCACGACAACACTGATGGGCAAAGGTGCCTTTGACGAAAACCATCCTTTGTCGGTGAAAATGCTGGGGATGCACGGCACTGCTTACGCTAATTTTGCCGTTACCGAGTGCGATTTGCTAATTGCTGTCGGGGCGAGGTTTGACGATCGCGTGACGGGCAAATTAGACGAGTTTGCCGCGCGCGCTAAGGTGATTCACATCGATATCGACCCGGCGGAAGTCGGCAAAAATCGCGGCCCTGACGTGCCGATTGTCGGAGATGTCCGCCAAGTTTTGCTCGATTTGCTGCGCCGCTGTCGGGAAACTGGAGTTTCAGGGAAAACCGGACAGACTGCGGAATGGCTGCACAGGATCGATCACTGGAAACAGGACTATCCGTTAGTTGTGCCTCATTACCCAGACATTTTGTCTCCGCAAGAGGTGATTTCGGAGTTGGCTACTCAAGCGCCGGATGCTTACTACACAACAGATGTCGGTCAACATCAAATGTGGTCGGCTCAATTCTTGAACAACGGGCCGCGCCGCTGGATTTCGAGCGCTGGTTTGGGCACGATGGGTTTCGGGGTGCCGGCTGCGATGGGCGCGAAAATGGCGCTACCCAATGAGCAAGTGATTTGTATTGCTGGCGATGCTAGCGTGCAAATGAATATTCAAGAGCTGGGAACACTAACACAATACGGCATTAATGTCAAGATTGTGATTGTAAATAACGGCTGGCAAGGTATGGTACGGCAGTGGCAGCAGGCGTTCTACGGCGAGCGTTATTCCTCGTCGAATATGACCGTGGGGATGCCGGATTTTGTGATGCTGGCTGAAGCTTATGGCGTGAAGGGGATGCTGGTTTCGCAGCCGGAGGAACTCAAAGATGCGATCGGTCAAATGCTCGCTCACGAGGGCCCGGTGCTGATGAACGTCAAGGTGACGAGGGACGAAAACTGCTATCCGATGGTAGTTCCAGGTAAGAGCAACGCTCAAATGGTTGGTTTGCCCGATCGTAGCAAGTTGCAATCTGCGGAGTTGATTTATTGTCCGAGTTGCGGCGCGAAGAATGTTTCGACGAATAAGTTTTGTCCTGAGTGCGGGACAAAAGTTTAACGAGTTTTGAGTGGTGTTTAGGCATTGCCTGTTAGTCTCAATTTAAGGTCAAACTTACTCAGAGACTGCTGTTTATCGTCGAGGCCAGATCCCCCCTAGCCCCCCTTAAGAAGGGGGGAACCGGAGCGATCTCAACTTAAGGTCAAACGTGGTCATAGACTGCTGTTTATCGCCGAGGCCAGATCCCCCCTAGCCCCCCTTAAAAAGGGGGGAACCGGAGCGATCTCAAAGTCCCCCTTCTTAAGGGGGATTTAGGGGGATCTGGCCTCGGATAAAAGCGAGAGATACAAAGGTTTCAGACTTAAGTTGACACGATGAAAGGCAATCCCATCTCTTTACCCGGCTCTGCTGTTTCACATTTAAAACCATATCCGCTGGCATCGCATCGAGAGCTTTAATCTCTAATCTCTAAGCATATTTTATGAGCCAGTGTCTCAACCCTGATTGCCTATTCCAAAACCCGTCTGGCTATACAAAATTCTGTCAAAAATGTGGGAATAAACTGCTATTGGGCGATCGCTACGGAGCCCAAAAAATTATTGGACAAGGGGGATTTGGGCGCACTTTTCTAGCTATTGACGAGTATAAACCATCAAAACCTCCCTGTGTTATTAAACAATTCTACCCCCAATTTCAAGGCGCTTCTAGTATCCAGAAAGCTGCTGAGTTATTTGAGCTTGAAGCAGTCCGCCTAGAACAGTTGGGTAAACATTCTCAAATTCCCGACTTATTAGCATATTTTAGTCAAGATGAACGGCAGTATTTAGTCCAAGAATTCATCGACGGTGAAAATTTAGCCCAAACACTAGAATCTAAGGGATATTTTAGCGAAACGCAGATTCGCGACTTGCTTAATAATTTATTGCCAGTATTAGAGTTCATTCATTCCCGCCAAGTAATTCACCGAGATATCAAGCCAGAAAATATTATTCTTCGGCAAGATGGGCAACTGGTTTTAGTGGACTTTGGAGCCGCGAAATATGCGACACAAACAGCTCTAGCGGTAACGGGAACGAGAATCGGGACGGCTGGATATATGGCACCAGAACAAGCCAACGGTAAACCGATTCATGCGAGTGATATTTATAGTCTGGGTGTGACTTGTCTGTGTCTGTTAACTCAGGTTGAACCTATTGATTTATTCGATGATAGCGAGTTTGAGTGGGTGTGGCGAGAACACTTAAAAACATCTGTCAGTTCGGAACTGAGTCAGGTTTTAGATAAAATGATACAACCTGCTCTTAAAAAACGTTATCAATCTGCTACTGAAGTTTTGCAGGATATTGGTACTCAATCACCTCAATTATCAGCTCAAACACCTCCAACGACACCGCCACCAGACTCGCTTAAATCAGCGCAGGGTGTTGACTATACTCGTCTGCGGGATTTATTGGCCACAGGGGAGTGGAAAGAGGCGGATCAGGAAACATTCAAGGTGATGTTAAAAGCTGCTAGACGGGAGAAGGAAGGTTGGTTCGATACGAACTCGATCGAGAATTTTCCTGGCGATGATTTGCGGACGATCGACCAGTTGTGGGTAAAATATAGTCAGGGTCGTTTCGGCTTTAGTGTCCAGAAAAAAATCTGGTTAGAAATAGGCGGTAAAGTTGATTATGACACTGAATGCAAGCTAGGCGATCGTGTGGGTTGGCGAAAGAGGAGAAAGGGGAGGAAAGAGTGGTTGAGCTACAATGATTTAACCTTTAATTTGCAAGCACCACCGGGGCACCTCCCGTCGTGTGCGCGTGTGTTTGCGTGGGGGGGAGAAGGATTGGGTTGGGTTGTTGGGGTGTTGGGGTGGTTAGGGTTGGTTGTATGGTTCTCTCTTCTCTCGCATCAAGAGCTGTAAGCTCTAATTTATAGGAATTTCAGCCTTTTTTCAAGTCTTTTTTATCGAATCTTTTTTTACGAAATTATCGATTTTAGTCATTTCATTACGTGCTAATTGGATGGGTTTCACAAAGACACGACTTACCCACTAAGGCCAAAGAAACCGGGTTTTTGGCCTAATCGGTGGGTGACAACGAAAGATTTTCGTAAAAAAACCCGGTTTCTGACCACCCGTGGGTATCAACTAATGCGTTATGCGATTGTCATTGAAAAAACACCGAATAACTATTCAGCTTACGCGCCCAATTTACCCGGATGTGCAGCCACAGGCGCTACCCTTGCGGAAGTACAGCAGCAAATTAAAGAAGCAATAGAATTTCACTTAGAAGGATTGCGAGAAGAAGGTTTACCGATTCCCGAACCAACTAGGCTATGTGAATATGTCGAAGCACGATAATCTCAGAAACCCGGTTTCTTTCTAGATTTCTCGTCACTCAACGCAAAACTCGTAGAAACCGGGTTTCTAGCCCCCATGCTTAAGCGATGAACTTACGCACTAATGCCAAAGAAACCGGGTTTTTTACCTAATCTGTGGGTGACAACGAAAGATTTTCGTAAAAAAACCCGGTTTCTGAGATATAGGAAAATTCGCGGGAGTAATCAATGAATCTTTATTTGGGAATAGATTTCGGCACGACGGGCGCCCGATCGACAATCATCGACTCCCAGGGTACAATCCATTGCGAGACAGAACATACTTTTGCCAACGCACAAAAGCCGGAATTGCCCTCGGTGTGGCAAAATGCGCTGTGGGCTGTAATTGAGCAAATTCCCCCAGCAATCCGCAATCAGGTAAGGGCGATCGCCCTTGACGGCACATCTTCCACTGTCATGCTGTGCAATACCGACGGTATACCTGTATGTGAGCCGATTTTATACAATGATGCGCGCGGTGCAGCGGTGACAGAGAGGTTGCGGGCGATCGCGCCGGATAACCACACAGTATTGAGCGCTACATCCAGTCTGGCAAAACTCCTGTGGTGGCAGGAGGGCGGGCACGGGGGCACCGCCCCTACAGTTTTCCTGCATCAAGCTGACTGGCTGGCATTTCTGCTGCACGGGAAATTGGGAATTAGCGACTATCACAATGCTTTGAAACTCGGTTTCGATGTTGATACTTTGTGCTATCCCAATTGGCTGACACAGGGAATTGCGGGCGCTGCAACGCCTGAATTGCCGCAAGTTATCGCACCGGGAACGCCTGTGGGGGAAGTGAGAACTCAAGTGGGCGATCGCTTCGGTTTTTCCCGCGATTGTATGGTTTGTGCTGGTACAACCGATAGCATTGCCGCATTTTTAGCAAGCGGTGTCAATTTACCAGGGGAAGCAGTAACTTCTCTCGGTTCTACACTAGCAGTCAAACTGTTAAGTCATACCCGCGTAGATGATTCTAGATACGGGATTTACAGCCATAAATTAGGCGATTTGTGGTTAGTTGGAGGTGCTTCTAATACCGGAGGTGCGGTGCTGCGACACTTTTTTACTGATGTTGAGTTGGATAATTATAGCACACAAATTGATCCAGAACAAGAGAGTTTGCTGGATTATTACCCATTGTTGAAAAAGGGCGATCGCTTTCCGATTAATGACCCGAATTTGCCGCCACGACTCGAACCGCGCCCAACTGATTCAGTGGAATTTCTGCACGGTTTGCTAGAAAGCATAGCGCGGATTGAAGCGCGGGGATATCAATTATTGCAAGAATTGGGTGCAACTCCTTTAACAAAGGTTTATACTGCTGGCGGCGGGGCGAAAAATTCGGTTTGGAGTGCGATTAGAAAGCGTTATTTAAAAGTGCCTGTAGTAACGCCAATTCATACTGCGGCTGCTTATGGAAGTGCGTTATTGGCGAAGCAGGGAACGCAAATTTAAAGGTGGTAAATTTGGACTGATATCGCTATCGATTAAAACTAAAATGAGAGGAAGCAAACATTCTGATATATTGTTTTAAGTTGTTATCCCTAAAAATTAAGGACAATGGCAAAGCTACCTGATGACATCCTGAACACAATTTTCACATTGCAGCGGCGGCTAGTGGAAATCCTCAACGAAACAACCGCCACAGAATATATATTCATGCAGCAGTTTGGCGAGACAGAAGCGACACTCCCCGAACTAGAATCCCTGGATAATATTAAGGAAAGGTTGAGAACCTCTTACAATCGTTTGTACAGGCTTTTGCAGCAGGTGGCAGAATCTCAACCCGCTGCGACTGCGGATACGTTAAACTTTCTGTATGGAACGATAGAAGACGGAGAGGCAATTGTCGATGCCTCAGCAGCAAGCATTCAAGAAATCAAAATGGATTGGAACTTACGATGAATCAACAACCTAGAATCCCCGACGCTGAAACCAGAAAGCGACACGTTGAAAAGATGCGTGAAGTCTGCCGACAGTTGGACGCTTTCAATTTGAAGTTAGATGAAGCGATTGCCATATTTGAAGCTGATAACCGCCGCCAGCGTCGAGAACGTTTGGCGGGTAAATACAGGCGTGTGGAATCTCAGGTAGTCGAATAAGATATGAGATGTTGCATCATTGTTAATAAGTCTTTTATGAACAGGCTTTTCGGCCTGTTCCACAAAGAGTGAATTTTCTTGTGGAACAGGCATCTTGCGATGTTGCATTATTGTTAATAAGTCTTTTATGAACAGGCTTTTCGGCCTGTTCCACAAAGAGTGAATTTTCTTGTGGAACAGGCCGAAAAGCCTGTTCTTGAAAATGGTGCAAGATGTGAGATAAGATCGATCGAGGGGCGATTCCCTGCGGGATAGCCTTGAATCATTTCTTTTGAGTCCCCTCTGTTCGGACGCAAGGTTGTGTAGTAACGGTTTTAACCGCCGACTCCGATCGGGAGTTTTCAACACTTTTCTATTAAACTCGCTGCAACTTAGCTGTTCTCGGATCGATGATTTTTCGGCCCAAACCCGAAAACTTAATTGCCAGATTAGTTTTATCGCCTTCTCCCAAAACGTGGGTAATTTCTCCAACTCCAAAAGCATGATGAAAAACCCGATCGCCCGTTTTCCACTCTGCCGATTGAGAATTCCCAGAATTAGCTGCTGAATTATTAGTTTTTCCCTTGGAAACAGCCGTTTTCCCCGCTTTAGTTTTCTTCGCACTTCCCGCCAGCAAATGTGTCGGCAATTCCCCTAAGAATAGCGAAGGGGTGCAGTGTTCCCGGTAGCCTCCCCAGAGGCGGCGTTCGCGAGTGTGGGTAAGAAATAGCAATTCCTGGGCGCGAGTGATGCCGACGTAGCACAAACGGCGTTCTTCTTCGATCGCTTTCGGGTCGTCCAAACTGCGGAAATTCGGAAATAAACCCTGTTCCATCCCGACTAAAAATACCACGGGAAATTCTAATCCTTTTGCGGAGTGCAGCGTCATCAGCGACACGCGGGAATCTTCTTCCTGCAAGTCATCTAAATCGGATGCTAAAGATGCTTTTGCTAAAAACGATGTCAGCGTCGGTTCTTCGTTTTGTTCTTCAAATTGCAGCACTGCATTGTACAATTCTCTGACGTTTTCTATGCGATTTTCTGCTTCCTCGGTTCCTTGATTTTTCAAATCTTGAATGTAGCCTGAATCTTGGATAATTCCTTGGACAATTTGCGAAGCCGGCAGAGTTTCAACTTGCGATTGCCAACGACCAATCATTTCGGCAAACTTAATAATAGCTTTTGCCGATCGCCCTGCTAGAGTATTGACAGAAGATTCATCGCTGAGGATTTCCCACAACGGAATGCCCAATTGAGTTGCAGCGTCTTCGATTTTGGAAAATGTGGTATCACCAATGCCGCGACGGGGAGTATTGATGATGCGTTTGAGGCTGACGCTATCGTCGGGATTGGCAAGCGCCCGCAGGTATGCTAGGATATCTTTGATTTCTTTGCGATCGTAAAACTTCAGCCCACCGACAATATTGTAAGGAATGTCTAAACGCATTAACGCTTCTTCAAAGGAGCGAGATTGAGCATTTGTGCGGTAGAGAATCGCAAAGTTACTGCCGTTTTCGTATTCGGAGTTTTGGCGCTTTAAGGAATGAATTTGACCTGCTACAAATTCCGCTTCATCTAATTCGTTGTCGGCGCGCCAGACAACAATCGGAGCTCCCGGTTCGCGAGTCGGGCGCAGAATTTTTTCGATCCGTTCGGTATTGTGTTCTATCAAGTGGTTCGCGACTTGCAGGATGTTTTCGCGCGATCGATAATTTTCCTCTAATTTTACCATCGTCTGAGTTTTCTCGTCAGACAAACCATCTCCAAAATCCTCTTGAAATTCCAGCAATATGGTATAATCTGCCATCCGAAAGCTGTAAATTGATTGATCGACATCGCCCACGACAAAAATCGAGCGGTTTTGCCATTTATCGAAGTTTTTCGGGTCGGCGTTATTTGTCACCAACATCCGAATCAAATCGTATTGAGTGCGGTTGGTATCTTGGTATTCGTCAACTAAAATATGGCAAAACTTTTTATGCCAGTAACTTAATACTTGCTCGTTTTGGCTCAAAAGTTTAACGGGAACGAGGATTAAGTCGTCAAAATCAAGGGCATTGTTGGCTGCTAAAGCGTCTTGATAGCGACTGTAAACATCCGCAATCACCCGACCTCGATAATCCGGTTCTGCTGCTTGGTACTCTTGAGGCGAAAAACCTTTATTTTTAGCGTTGCTGATGATATAGCGGACTTTTCGAGGGTCAAATTTCTTGTCGTCAAGGTTCAGGATTTTGGTGACGATTTGTTTAACGAGACTTTGAGCATCTGACTCGTCAAAAATCGAAAAGTTTTTTTTCCACTGGCGACCTTTTTCGTCTTGATATTTCTCTATGTCGTAGCGGAGAATGCGGCCGCACAAAGAGTGAAAAGTCCCCATCCAAATGTGTTTGGTAATTCTTTGGTAAATTTGCGATCGCAATTTCGTTTGCACATCCGGTGCTAAGTCTACCAAAGGTTTGCCATATTCCGCTTCAGCTTGCTGAGTTGCCAGCAATTTCTCAATTCTTTCTTTCATCTCCCTGGCGGCTTTATTTGTAAATGTCACCGCCAGAATATTTTCGGGATCGACTCGATGGGTGCGAACTAAGTTAGCAACTCGGTAAGTTAGAGCTCTGGTTTTGCCGGAACCAGCGCCCGCTACTACTAACAGCGGCCCGTTATAATGGGCGACTGCTTGGCGCTGAGATGGGTTGAGGTGGCTGAGGAAATCAGTGGTTTGAGTCATAGCTAGAAAGTTAGTTTAATTTTTTAAGGGGTAAATAATACTTGGTATGCGATACCGCGAGTTCTTTTAACCTAATGTGTACCTAGCGCACCCTATATTATAACTAGAATGGTAATTTTTAAAACTTTAAATATTTTTGGAGCCAGCGAGTTGTTTCAGGTAAGGTGCTGGGCGCGCACGCTACACAATAACTAGATAGGTAATTGTTTTTAACGTTTAAATATCCGTGTCAGCCAAATTGCTGCTAATATTCCCAAGCCAATCCAAATGGCAATAATAACAACAGCGGCAGCCCTATTTATCGGTTTCCCTCGATCTATTTCTGCGGCTGCTTTTTCCCGACACTCTGCTAAAACCTGTGGCGGAATCATCTTCAGTACCAGCCAAATTCCCAAGGGTACAATTATCAAATCGTCCAAGTAGCCGAGAATTGGTATGAAATCGGGAATTAAGTCGATCGGGCTAAAAGCATAGGCCACCGTAAGCCCTGCTAAAATTATGGCGTACCAAGGTACTCTCTGGTCTGTACTGGTTAAATAAACCGCGTAAGTCTCTTTTTTTAGTCGGGGGGCAACTTGTTTTAAGCATTGCATATAATGACTAATAACTAATACTTTTTTTAGTTACTAAAAATGTAACAACCCGGATATTTAGCACTTTCAGTGGGAAGGTAAAGTATAGCATCTGTTGTATGTGAGGAGAATCAAGTTTATGAATTCAAATTTGCAACGTGGCGATCGCATTAATTTCCGCAGTCTGGTAACAGCGTTGTGTTTAACCTTAACTCTCGTTAGTTTTGTGAGATTAGATCCGGCGGTGGCTCAAGAACAGCGGATCAGAACGCTGAGTGTTACTGGGCGGGGTGTGGAAGCGATTCCCACAACCCAAACGCAAGTGCGGCTGGGGGTTGAGGTGCAGGGGAAAACGGCTGCCGAGGTGCAGCAGGAAGCGGCGAGGCGATCGTCCGCTGTGGTAGAGTTGCTGCGATCGCGCCAAGTCGAAAAACTCGAAACTGCCGGCATCACCCTCAATCCCATTTATAACTACGACAACAACCAACAGCGCTTGACAGGTTATACAGCGACGAATACCGTCAGTTTTCGGATTAATACTGCATCTGCCGGCACTTTGCTCGACGATGCGGTGAATGCCGGAGCCACACGCATCGACGGCGTGAGTTTTGCCGCCACCGAAAGTGCGATCGAATCTGCTCGAAAACAAGCACTCAAAAAAGCCACTCAAGATGCTCAAGCGCAAGCGGATGCAGTCTTTAGCGCCCTCAACCTGAAGCGGGGAGAGATTCTGGGCATTCAAGTCAACGGTGCGATCGCGCCGCCTCCTATGTATCGGCAATTGGCTGGTGCTCGCATGGCTGCTGCTGACGCTACAACGCCTGTGGTGGGGGGGGAACAGCAGGTAGAAGCTTCTGTGACTTTGCAATTTGGATATTAATAATATAGTTAGGGGTTGAACTGGCCACCTCAGCTTGACCCTAACTATTTCTCGATTTATCAAGCAGCTTTTTCTACAAAAAACTTTAGCCGTTTTAACCACTTCTGCCAGTAGTCTAGAAACGAAATCTCTCCTTCTTCAGGGGGAGAGTTCCTCAATAAATAGACTCTCTGTTAAACCGTAGGCGATCGCATTTCTCATACACAGAAAAGAGTGGACTCTTTTCTCAGATCCACTCTTTGTTAAACTCTCTTAGCCCTAGCTTTAACAAGCTAGAGTTAAGTCCTTACTTTACCTAGTCCTTAATGATTCTCTTGTCATGAATGACCACTTGATCCTTGAGTTTAGGAGTGCCGGAGATGTGAATATCCGTATCCATATTTTCCTCGGTGGATTCGGCTAGATATTGGGCAGATGACTTAAAATCGTGCGCTGCACGTTTAGCAGATTCGGCTGCATTTTGGGCCGATGAGTTAAAACCATGCCCTGCACCTTGAGGAGATGGGGTTGCATTTTGGGCAGAGGACCTAAAATCAGGCACTGGAGGTTTAGCAGATTCGGCTGCATTTTGGGCAGATGATTTAAAATCATGCGCTGCATCTTTAGCAGATTCGGTTGCATTTTGGGCAGATGACTTAACATCCTGCTTAACATCCTGCGCTGCACGTTTAGCAGATTCGGCTGCATTTTGGGCAGATGACTTAACATCCTGCGCTGCAACTTTGGCAGATTCAGCGGCGCTTTGAGCAGATGACTTCATTGATTCCGCTGCACTCTTACCAGATGACTTAAGCGATTCGGCTGCGCTTTTTATAGATGGCTCAACTGCTTTCGCTGTATCTTTTACAGTCGATCTCAGATCCTTAGTTGCCCCCTCAATTTCCTGAGCTACAGCTTTGGCAGAAGGCTTAACTTCATCAGCAGTGCTCTTAATAGAATCCGCTGCACTTTGTATAGAAGGCTTGATACCTTCGACTGTCTGCTTGACTGAATCTTTTACTTCTCTAATCGTAGGTTTGACTTCCTCGGATGCGCTCTTGACTGCATCTACTACAGAAGGCTTGGCTTCCTTAACTGTCCGATCGACAGATTCGGCTATACTTTTAATCGAAGGCTTGGTTTCCTCAACAGTCTCCTTGACTGCTTCTGCTGTAGCTTTGATAGATGGTTTAACTTCCTCAGCCGTTTCCTTTACGACTGTCCCTAGGTCTTCTACAGTGTGTGTAATACCGTCTGCTACAGCGTGTGCTGCATCCCCTAAATTATCTACAGCACGGTTAACAGTATCAGCAGTACCTTTACCAATCATAGCGCCAGCAACTGAGCCTGCTACAGCACCAATAATGCCTCCAGAGCGAGCACCGAGTATACCACCGACTGCTGCTCCAGCTATCCTAGCACCAATGCCTGAGCCTGATGATTGATCTTCCTTTGATTCTGAATTTTCGTTAGTCTGAGCCTGAAGCTGCGCGTTTTCGCTATTGTCAACATTCTTTTCCTGGAAGTCAGGATTGGCTTCAGGTTGGTTAAAAGGCTGCTTATTATCAGTCATAGATATCCTTGGGTATTACTGTTACATTTACTAGGCTAACTATATACTTCTCAGAAAATCTACTGCCTAAGAACTAGATTTTGACTGTTACTTAAGAAGTAGATTCTTAAAAATACTTACCACTACGGGGCTAGCGGCTCGCTGTTCATTCGATCTTGAATAAGGTGAAGGCGCGCGATCGCACATCGGGAACAGTCTTAGCTTAGCAATCTTAAAATAACTGCTTTATCCCGACTTCTTAACCGATCGAAATTAATAAATATTCTAAAATAATGTGAATTTTCAGTTTACAATTTAACGCTTAAAAGCGATATTGTATAGAGTTGTAAAACCAAATAAACTATTAAATTATTGAATTAAGTGATTTGTTTTGTGGACGTTGCTGATTTACGCTAGGAAAGGTTAAATATGCAAGTCAGAGAAACCAGTATCCACAAAGATTCGGGATTTTCAACTGATTTTTTTGATCCCCTGATTAAGCAAGGCCAGATTTTGGAGCGATCTAACTCACGAGGAGAGCTCTTTGAACAGCAACTTGACCGCTTTAGCCGCCAGAGGCGATCGCACTTACCTGTAATTGGGCTAAGCTCGATCGCCCCCTAACTTTTAGCGTGACATACGGCACTTTGCCGTATATAATGGATAAATGAGATAAACCGTATTTTGTATGACTAAAACTACTAAATCGGAACCGTCAGCCCGATTGGAGGCTCGTATCAGTCCAGAGATTAAAGCCCTTTGGCAAAAAGCCGCTGACTTAGAAGGACGTACATTAACAGATTTCGTCATCGCCAGCGTTCAAGCAGTCGCTTCCAAAGTTATTGAACAGCACCAAAGACTGAAACTTGACCTTGACGACAGCGAGGCTTTCGTAAATGCCCTCCTGAATCCAACCCAGCCGAATCAAGCTCTCAAAGCAGCAGCCTTGCGCTACAAACAAGTGATGGGCGATGGTACTCACAATTGAACTCTTAGATAGCAGCAGACATCACAGAGAGCTTTTTTGTTGTGGACAAGATAGTTTGGACAACTACATCCGTAAACAAGCTTCTCAGGATCTCAAAAAGAAAGTCGCAATCGTATTCGTTTTAGTGGAGTCTCCAAACACTGATGTGATTGCCTATTATACGCTTTCTGCATACACCATTGAACTCGCAGATTTGAATGAATCTTTTGCAAAAAAGCTGCCCCGCTATCCCCTTCTACCTGCTACATTGCTAGGTCGTTTGGCAGTCGATCGTACTTATCAAGGTCAACATCTCGGCGAGTTGATTCTGATAGATGCTTTGAGAAAAGCACTCTTGGCAACTGCACAAGTTGCATCTCTCGCTGTCATTGCAGAAGCTCTGGATGAGCCAGCAGCCAATTTCTATCAAAAATATGGTTTTCAAAAGTTTAAACAAAACCCGATGAAGCTTTATCTACCAATGAAATCGGTTGAAGAACTTTGTCAAACTTCTAACATTTAGTTGATTTTGTTAAAAACCGATCGCCAATCCCACTCTCCAACCCCGCCACCGCAGACGCGCGATCGCACTTACCTGTAATTGGGCTAAGCTCGATCGCCCCCAACAAACTCAACACAATCCAATTACTACCGGATCAGCGCTCAAAGTACCCGATATCGACTACAGTAAACACAAAATATTATTGGCGGTGATTTGAGTGATTGAGACTTTAGCAACAGGAATCGCAGCAGCCGGTTCGCTGCTAGCATTGGGCGGATTGGGCCTAGAGTTGAACTATCGCCGGACTGGGAGTGCAAATAAACTAGAACTAACAGCCGGAGAATGGCACTTAGCCATCTCCGAACCCAACCGCTATCTTTTAGTCGGGGAAATGGAGTTCCGCAACCTGACACAGCGGTTTGAGATTATGTTGCCGGAAGTGCGGGCACAAGTGAAACTGCTGTCAGACGGAAGTTTGGATGGCGTTACCTCCGAGACAAAGGTGATTCCTTGCCACAAAGACGCAGCAGCCAGAGCAGACGATTACTGGTTCGGCTATATTGTTAAAGCCCAAAAAAACACGAAAATTAAAGTTTCTGTAGACATTCAAGGGCAAGATTTAACCAAATTGCAGTCAGCTTGGGTGCAAGTACATTACGTCACCTACGGCCCGGGCGGCCGCATCCCCAAAGTCCGTAACGTAGTAGTTCCCCTGCAATTTCCCAACTCGGAGACAGTACCTAATGCCCGAAATGTAGGAGTTGCCGAAGTTTTGCCGATTCGCACCCACATCCTGACGGAATTGGACAATCCCGTCGAAATTGTCAAGCGGTACGTGCTGCCACGCGCCCAGAAAGGCGATATTGTCGCCCTCGCAGAGACTCCCTTGGCTTTGATGCAGGGACGCTATCGCCATCCCAGCGAAGTCAAACCCGGATGGGCGGCAAAGCGAGTGTGCTTGTTTTTCTTGCCGATGTCGAGTTTGGCCACGGCTTGCGGGATGCAGACGTTGGTTGATGTAGTAGGCCCTTGGCGCGTAGTCGCAGCATTTGCGATCGGCGCTGTGGCTAAAATATTCGGTAAACCGGGAGTCTTTTACCAACTTGCAGGGGAACAAGCCAGACTGATTGACGACGTTACCGGGACTTTGCCTCCCTTCGACCAATTTATTGTCCTAGGCCCGGACAATCCCCAGCAAGTTGTAGAAGAAATTCAACGAGAAACCGGACTTGCGGCGGCGATCGTAGACGCTAATGACTTGAAAGCAGTTAAGATATTAGCAGCGACCTCCGATTTATCGGTAACATTCTTAGAGCAAGCCTTGCGAAGCAACCCCGCCGGGAATGCTGACGAGCGCACACCAGTCGTTGTAATTCGACCTCTGCCACAAAAATCTTGAGTTGAAAACAGAAAATTAAAAATTCAAAAAGATGATTTGCAATTTTTAATTTTCGATCGAGCAAGAAAGGGAGAAGAATCAAAAGTTATAAGTTTTGAACTCAAAATTTACCCATTCAAAACTCAAAACTTCTCTAACTCTTCCCCTTTCTGAATTTTTATTTTTAAATTTCCATTCTCCACTTTTATGCTATGACTTCATTTCCCTCCCAAAACCAAAACCAGGTTGTGATTCGCCCGTTTCAGTATCGCGACATCGAGGTGATGGAACAACTGTGCGCGGAAACAGCCGAAGAGCCAGAAAACCGCAAGGGCGCAAGCTGCGACGTGGTACTAGGTAGAAAGTTGCAGCAGATACGTCGCTGGTACGGACTACTAAAGATTTTTAGCTTGTTTCCCAACCCCTGTCAGTCCCTGTTCCGGGCCCACGTTGCCGAAGAAGAGGGGAAAGTTAAGGGCATAATTCAGATTTCTCCTTTCAACCGCACCCGCAGCACTTGGCGGATCGATCGCATAGGAGTAGACCCGGAAGCCCGCAGCAAAGGAATTGGTTCCATGCTGCTGCGGTACTGCTTTGAGGCAGTCTGGGAGGCGCGGACGTGGCTGTTGGAAGTGAATGTCGGCGACAAAACTTCCTTGGCTTTGTATCGGCAAAACGGGTTTCAGCCTTTGGCCCAGATGACTTACTGGACGATCGCCCCAGAACGCCTGCAAGAAATGGCTTCCTCGACGCCAGATTTGCCCAACCTGCTGCCGGTGAGCAACGCCGACGCTCAGTTGCTATACCAACTGGATACCGCGTCTATGCCGCCCCTGGTGCGCCAAGTATTCGATCGGCACATTCAAGATTTCAAAACCAGTTTTTTCGGCGCTTTAGTCGAAGGTGTCAGACAGTGGCTGGCCAAAACCGAGGTAGTCAGCGGTTACGTGTTTGAACCGCAGCGCAAAGCCGCGATCGGCTATTTTCAGGTGCAGCTATCCCGCAACGGCCAGCAACCGCACGTCGCCCAGTTGACTGTACACCCGGCCTACACTTGGCTTTACCCGGAACTGCTGTCTCAGATGGCGCGCCTTGTTCAAGATTTCCCGATTCAAAGCCTGCAACTGGCTTCCGCTGACTATCAGCCGGAACGGGAAGCTTATTTAGAGCAATTTGGAGCTGTGCGCGTGGAACACAGTTTGCTGATGTCTCGATCGGTGTGGCACAAATTGCGCGAGTCCAAGTTGGTCTCTCTCGAAGGACTCCAGCTATCAGAAATGCTGCAAAGCTTCCAGCCAACTCGCAAACCCGTACCGGGCCGGATGTCCTGGCTCGGCCCGATGGCTGGGGAAGCAGCAGCAGGGCCCGCATCCTCCGAGATAAAACCCCTCTTGACTGACTCAGGAAACAGCCAAACGAATCAAGTTAACCCCTTGAACTTCCAAAATTCCGAATCCTCGGCAACAGATAGCAGCAGCATTTTGCCTCTAAAATTGCCCGAATTGCCTCTAGACGAAGGCTCCCAAGACAAAAGTTAATACTTAATAGTTAAAAGCAGAAGGTAAAAGGTAGAAGGCAGAAAAAAAGAGAATTAATCATCAAAGAAATTCCTTTTTTCTGTCATAATTCCAAAACCTCCCTTCTGCTTTTAATCTTTTAATTATTAATATCAACCTAAGATTACCTATCTTATTCTTACTTTCTTCACTTCTTCCTTCGCGTCCTTCGCGTCTTCGCGGTTCGTTAAATAAGATTATTTCCGCAAAAAAATAGTAAATCTAAAATCTAAAATCTAAAATCTAAAATCTAAAATTGAATGTCCAACGATAAATTATGGATTTGTGCACTGGGATTAGATATCGGCCTCAAACGAGTCGGCATCGCCGGATGTGACGGCACCGGTTTAATAGCTACGGGAATTACAACACTGGTACGATCGTCCTTCGATCGAGACGTAGCTTATCTCCGAGAACTCGTGCGAGAGCGGAGAGTGCAAATTTTAGTGGCAGGCTTGCCCTACTCCCTGAGCGGAGAATTGGGTGCTCAAGCCCGACAGGTGCAGAAATATGCCAATCGCATCGCCACAGCCTTAGAGCTCCCCCTAGAGTACGTGGACGAGCGCCTGACTTCGGTTGAGGCAGAGGAATTGATGAAAACACAAGGGATTTCGGTGTCGCAAAATAAGGGTGCGATCGATCGCAAAGCAGCAGCCCTGATTTTGCAGCAGTGGCTAGACGAACGGAGGCAAAATATCTCCGCCCTTCCCAATCCTTGATAGCTGGTAACAAAGGCGTGATATCCTGGTTGTGCAAGTTTGCTACGCACACCTGTAACCCTTGACAAACTGGAGAAAATTCTGCTGTACCCTCGGTACTGAAGAAGCACAAAATCGTGATTTGTCCTCAGTGTCGCTTGCTGACTCGACTGAGATTTAAACGCTGCACTCGGAGCCTGTCGAAAAGGCAGCGAGTCTCGCGGTTTAAGCTTGTGGACTGGCGATCGCCCATTTAGCCAGAATATCGCCACGAAAATTCCCAATTGTCAAGCCAACGTTACTGAATTATTGACGGAAAACTAAGATACACGCGATGTCCTCATCCCCATACCGCAAAAAAGAGAATGGCAATTCCAACGAAGAGTCCGTCACCTTGACGGATGAAGTTGGGCGATCGCTAACTTGCAACATAGAATATTCTATGAACCTAGAAGGTCAAGAATACGCTTTGCTGCTTCCAATTGACTCACCCGTAGAAATTTTTACCTGGCAGGGAGACGAGACGGACGAAGCAGCAATTCCTGTAGAAGACGAGACCGAAATTGACAAAATTTTTGAGACTGCTAAAGTTGTCCTGCAAGAGCAGAACTTGACGCTCCGACGCACAGCGGTGACGCTGACTGTAGTTGGCGAATTGCCGGAATTTCCCGAAGAGGATATGGCATCCGATGTCGATCCTGATGAGGAGTCGGAGTTCGAGGAGCTGATGTGGCTGACCAGTTTCTACCACGAAGAACAGGAATATGCGATTTATACGCCTCTAGACCCGTTCTTTATCTTGGCTAGAATGGATGATGACGGCAAGCCAGAATTGCTCTCGGAAGAGGAGTTCCAAAGGCTGGAACCGATGTTACCTATGCTGGAAGACCAGTTTTTTGACGAGCTTGATTAGATATGAATTGCAGGCAAAAAACCTGATGGCAAAAAGCAGAATTTTTTACTATTTTATAAAACAGTAAACTGCTCGCCCGATCGAACTTTTTCGAGGTGGCAGCTTCTGCCTTCGCGATCGGGCTTTTGAATTGGGCCGCGTGGATTGGGTCTTTTAAAGGGCTTGTATTCGTAACTTTTCGGTCATCAATCGCAGGTCATCAGTCATTAGTCGCTAGTTAACCGCCGCTTATCCAGGACAACGGACTATGAATAAAGAACAAATGACAAAAGGCAGCGCGCGCGAGAGCCGAAAAGGTACTCCGCAAGTCTCTAAATGGTTGTTTTATCTGGCTTTGCTGCCGGTAATCTGGGGAGTTTGCGCTTGGCAAGGCTGGGCTTGGTGGAGCTGGGCTTCGGCGCCTCCTAAAATAGCTGAAACGTCAACTTCCACGGCAGAGGAGGATGCTGTTTCTATCCAAATCCCGGAGGGTACTCCCAGTCAAAAAATCGGCCGGGATTTAGAGGCTGCGGGGTTGATTCGATCGAGCTCGGCATGGAATATGTGGGCCCGCTGGATGACTCTGCAAAACCGCGAGGGAGGTTTTCAAGCAGGAACTTACCAACTGTCGCCGACTCAGCCTCTGAGTGCAGTTGCTGACAAAATTTGGAAGGGCGAAGTCGCACAGCAGAGTTTCACGATTCCCGAAGGGTGGTCGCTGCAACAAATGAGCACTTATTTTGAAGCGCAAGGCTTTTTTCCGGCTAAAGAGTTTATGGCGGTCGCGAGTCAAATTCCTTACGCTCAATACCCTTGGCTGCCGAGCGGATTGCCTCATTTGGAAGGTTTTTTGTACCCGGATACTTATCAGCTAGACGGCGATAGAATTACTCCTCAAGCTGCGATCGCACAAATGCTCACCCGTTTCGAGCAGACAGCTTTGCCGGTATATCAAAAAAATCAGAATAATACAACGCTATCTCTCAAAGAATGGGTGACTTTGGCCAGTATTGTAGAAAAAGAAGCTGTGGTTGCTTCCGAGCGGAACCGCATTTCTGGAGTGTTCAACAACCGTCTGAAAAAGGGTATGGCGTTGGGATCTGACCCGACAGTTGAATACGCTCTCGGTATCAGGCAAACTAAGGAAAAGCCTCTGACTTTTAAGCAAGTAGAAACGCCTTCTCCTTACAATACTTATATAAATCCAGGACTACCCCCAACTCCGATCGCATCTCCGGGAATAGCAAGTTTGGAGGCGACTCTGACTCCAGAAAATACAGAATACCTGTATTTTATGGCGCGGTATGACGGCACTCACATTTTCAGTCGCACTCTGGCCGAACACAATGCTGCTGTGGCTCAAGTTGACCAAAAAGTGCGATCGGGTCAATAGATGGGCAATGACTAATAAAAAAGTAAAAAGTCAAAAGTAACCCAGGAAAAGCAATAATTATTCACTTTTGATTTTTTACTTTTTCAATCTTTAACTCCCAATTTCTTATTTCTCAATCTAAAATCTAAAATCTAAAATCTAAAATCATTATGACTTGGGGTAAATTACTACAGCCTGACTTAGTTCTAGGCGATTCAGTCATGAAGTTAACGGCTGATATTCTGCAGAAATATCAGATAAAAGGATTAGTATTGGATGTGGACGAAACTCTGGTTCCCATTACGGCAATGAATGCTTCTCCTGAACTCAGCTTGTGGGTACAAGAAATTAAACCGGTGGTATCCCTATGGTTGGCGAGCAATAATTTAAGTCAAAATCGGATCGGTCGAATTGCTGAGTCTTTGAATTTACCATACATCACTGGTGCGGCTAAACCGTCCCGCCGCAAGTTGCGAACAGCAGTGACGGCGATGAATTTGCCGGTGGAACAGGTGGCGATGGTGGGCGATCGACTTTTTACTGATGTTTTAGCAGGCAATCGTTTGGGTATGTTCACTATTTTAGTGGAACCAATGGTTGATGCTGGGTATGCGCTTCGCAAGTATCCGGTGCGCTCTTTTGAAGTTTGGGTTTCTCAAGCTTTGGGGGCTTCTCTGAAAATTAAAGATTAGTCATTAGTCATTAATGCGGAGGGGGGGTTTATAAATATCCAGGACGTGAATCATAGAAGTTGGTGAACCCGCCCCTACAGTATTTGTTATAATCAACTAGACATTTCCCGAAAAGCCAGCTTTGAACAGGCAGGATGCCTGTTCCACAATAATAATTATTGGAGATGTCTACTGGAAATGATATTATCACTAATAACTAATAACTACTGACTGCTGACTACTGACTATTGACTACTGACTAATGACTAAAACTATTGTTGTTAAAATTGGAACTTCGACTCTGACTCGATCGACTACAGGAAACTTAGCTCTTTCAACTATTGCTGCATTGGTCGAAATTTTAGCTGATTTGCGGCAGCAAGGCCATCGAGTAGTTTTGGTTTCTTCGGGTGCGGTTGGGGTTGGCTGCGCCCGCTTGGGTTTGACGGAACGCCCGCGAAATATTGCTATGAAACAGGCTGTGGCGGCTGTGGGCCAAGGGCGGCTGATGCGGGTGTACGATGACTTGTTTACTACTCTACAACAGCCGATCGCTCAAGTATTGCTCACCAGGGGTGATTTAGTGCAGCGTAATGGTTATGTTAACGCTTGCAATACTTTTCAACAACTGCTCAGATTGGGCGTGATTCCGATCGTCAATGAAAACGATACAGTAGCGGTAGACGAGCTTAAATTTGGCGATAACGACACGCTTTCGGCGCTAGTAGCGAGTTTGGTAGAAGCAGATTGGTTGTTTGTACTCACAGATGTCGATCGGCTGTATTCCGCCGATCCGCGCAGCAATCCCGACGCGCAGCCGATCGCCCTAGTCCAAAGTATGGCACAGCTCACAGAATTTCAGGTGCAAACAGGAGATTCCCGCAGCGGTTGGGGAACCGGCGGTATGGTGACAAAAATTGAAGCAGCCAGAATAGCAACTGCATCGGGAGTACGGACTGTCATCACTGACGGCTGCTTTCCTGGTAATATCGAGAAAATACTTAACGGAGAGTCGATCGGTACTCAATTCGAGCCTCAACCGCGCCCTGTAAACGCTCGCAAACACTGGATAGCTAACGTGCTAATTCCGGCCGGAAAACTATATTTAGATGCGGGTGCTGTCAAAGCAATTTCCCACGGCGGAAAATCGCTTTTAGCTGCGGGTATTGCTCAAGTAGAAGGAGAATTTCAAGCTGATGATTCCGTGCAGTTGTGCGATGCAGCCGGCAAGCAAATTGCTAGAGGACTTGTGAATTATAGCAGTTTAGAACTGAGACAAATCCAAGGCTGCAAGTCAGAGAAAATTGCTGAGATTTTAGGCTATGCAGGCGTCGAAACGGCGGTACACCGAGATAATTTAGTGATTGTTTAAACTAACAAATATCGAGAAAGTCGATCGGGCAATGAGCAAAGGCAGAAATTGAGGATATTTGCAGCACAGTCTTGCAAGAATTTGTTTGGCTGTGTCTGAACAGCTCGTTCATCGCTTCTGTAAACAGTTCAAATACATTTTGTGCTAATTCTAAAGCTGCTTGGCATTCCGCATTAGTAAGTTTAATCTCTGCTAAAACTTCCAACATCTCTGGCGTGTTTAAAAGGTGATAATTTTCTAAACCCCCATAAGATCCTCCAAAATCAACAGATTCTTTTTTGTTAATTTGCTGTAATTCCATTACCACTGCTAGCGCCGCTTCAAAAAAAACTTGGGCCGTTCCTTCGAGGGCTTCCACTAACACCAGTTTCTGAATAGGAGAGGCTTTCCAAGCGTAGCGTTCGATCACTGAACATAGCGATCGAGTTTTTTTAGTTTCTTCACCCCAAAGCATTCTGAAATCGCCGCAACTCATTAATTGGTTTAAGCCCAGCTCATCTAAGTATTCTAGATAGTCGTGCCAGTAATAGTTTTTTTTATACGTATATTTATTAATTAGTTCCTGAACTTGGCTATTACTAGAAGATTCTCGCAATACATATTTATTTAAATCGCTCAATCCTACAGCCAAAGGAGCGAGTACAGGTGCAAAAATTAGTCGTTGATTCGCGTGAATGTGTTTATTGGCTAGAAAGTCAAACAAGGGCAATTTGGCAAACTCTTGCTTTTTGGGTTCAATGAATGCTACAATGGCTTTCATACTTTTTTCGCCTGAATAGTTGCTGTCAAGATAATTTTCATACCTCTGTTAATTATCTATATTTTTGAGCATAAATAATTGTGTTTCTTATCATACATATTTGTATTTGAGATCATAGGTAAGAGTGTTTGCTGTCACAGCAAATTGTGACCGAAAGCATACATGATACAAGCCCCCGGATTCATCCGTGGAAAAATAAAAAACCTGTATCCGATAAAGGAGCCCCGAATTTATCCGTGGGGTCGATGGCTTCAATTCTAAAATCTAAAATCTAAAATCTAAAATCGCGCAATCGATTGACTTGTATCATGTTGTGCCAGAAGTTCGAGCATATTGTTCCCTAGACATAAAATGTTCTAGATTTAAATTGGGTATTTCTGGCGTTGCTCAAAGCCACCCCACAAGAGTTTGATTATTTATTGACCGATAATTTAAAGACTGATTAACTTAATATAGGCAAATGAGCATTCTGCTCAAAGTCCTAAAAAATGCTGTTTACAAAATCGGGATGCTCCCTGCAAATCAGTCCTAGACGCATAGGAGTCTCGAAACCAGGTTTCTTTGCAGATTCATCCCTGCTCAACAAAAATTTATCGTAGAAACCCGGTTTCTTTAACCCTTGCTTTTATTAGACCTCTTGCAAAAATAGCTGGGCCGGAGATCCCGTCCGAAAATTTGCTTAAAAGGACTTTTGCAAAAAGTCTATTGCTTCTTCCCTCTTTTCTCTTCCCTCTTCTTATTCCTTCTTCCTTCTTCCTGCGGCAATAAGCCTCCAAATGACAATTTCCAATTCTCAGAATTGCCTTTAGGTGCGTTGTGAGTTACTCTATCTTTTGGATCAGTTAACACAATTATAGGAGTTAATCTTGGAACGGACTTTTTTAGCGATTAAGCCCGACGGCGTACAACGCGGACTCGTCGGCGAAATTATCGGTCGTTTTGAAGCCAAGGGCTTTAAGCTAGTTGGTATGAAGCTAATGACGGCGAGTCGCGAACTAGCGGAACAACATTATGATGTTCACAAAGAAAAACCCTTCTTTGCTGGATTGGTAAACTTTATCACTTCAGGCCCTGTTGTGGCGATGGTGTGGGAAGGCGACGGCGTTGTGGCATCGGCGAGAAAAATCATTGGTGCTACAAATCCTCTGAATGCAGAACCTGCGACAATTCGGGGAGATTTTGCCGTGAATGTCGGCCGTAATCTCATTCACGGTTCTGATGCTGTCGAGACTGCCCGCTCGGAAATTAGCCTTTGGTTCAAGGAAGAAGAATTGAGTGCTTGGACACCTTGTTTAACTCCTTGGATTGTGGAATAGTTTTGATATTCTCCCGATGGTTAATCGGGAGATATAACCTTTCTCAGACAGATGAAATATCCTGTTGCGGACTCACTCATAACTGTAAAATATAGAAGAGTTTGACAGTTTTACTCGTTACCAAGCTATTTCTAGTAACGAGAATAAAAAACGTTAATCGGAACTTAAAAACTCCAAATAATTATTAGTCAATTCTTTGACTGCTAATTCGTAAAACTGTTGACCGTGTTCGGCGGTTGCTAAGCCCGGATTTGAACCCATTCTCCCGTCGGGAAATCGGCGACGGAAGTCAGCGGCACCGTAAATTTTGTGCCCGGAAGCGACTTCTTCCGAAAGCGGAGCTTGCTTGATTGCTTCTGGATAAAGGTACTGGGTTAAGGCGATTTCGCTGGGGGTGGCGTGGGAGCCTTCTTGGTTTCCGTACAATTCTTTTGCTAGTTTGTAGACTGAGCCGCACATAAACCAGTTGCCGATTTGACACTGGGTTCGATCGGCATTCGGTAAATTTAAGTCAGACAAATGCGCGTAAGTCTCGGAAAATGCTGCTTTCATCGTGGCAATGTTGCCGCCGTGACCGTTGATGAAGAAATATTTCTCAAATCCCGCTTTTGCCAAAGATGTGATGTAATCCCGGATTACCAGTATCAGCGTCTGCGGTCGGAAACTGATTGTGCCGGGAAAGCTGGTGTGGTGCAAGGCCATCCCGACATTAATTGTCGGGCCGATTAAGGCATTGGCAGCTTCGCCGACACCGTGGGCGATCGCCTTGGCAGCAATGGCGTCAGTGCCGATCAAGCCGGTGGGCCCGTGCTGTTCGGTGGAGCCGATCGGGATAATTATGCCTCGCGAGCTTTCGAGATAAGCTTCTACTTCGGGCCAGGTACTCAAATGCAGCAACATGATAGGCAGTCTACAGAATTTTTACTTGCTATCGTCGATCGTAGCCGGCACGGGAAGAATAAGGAATTTGGAGCAACTTATTATTGTATTCTTAAAAAAAGCTCTTAAAGTGCGATCGCTACTTTACTGTTATATTACTTAACGTTAATAATTTAACCAATTGATTACCAAAATTTTACCTTTTAATAACCTTTTAACAGTAGTATAACAAGCATATCCCTCTAGATTGGGTGTTACGTGGTCAATTAACAGCGGGCAATGTTTTATGAAATTAACACCGACCCCGAAAAATGACCAGACTTCTGTGGCCTGGACGCAGGCAGACAGCGCGGTTCCGGCAACTGCTCTACGGCTGTATTCCTTACACGAGCAAGTAGCAAAGGTCGAGCGCGTGTCTGTGGGATGGACTGGCGAAGGATTCTAAGCGATCGAACTTTTTGGCGATCGTACAAGCGATCGCAGCGCGAGAGTGCCTCAGCTACTGAAGAAGGTACCTCGCGCTAGCCACATACAAACATCACTCCCACTTATATTTATGTCTTCTGCTGAATTAAGCGAAAGTCCTTCAAGGTTGGCTGTTGGACAAGCCGGCCGTATCTTGTTATTGGAAGGTGAAGATCTGTTGCGGGAAATGCTAGCTTTAGCCCTTAAAGAACAGGGCTATGAGGTGGTGGTTACTAGCGACGGGCGCAACGCGCTGCCTTCTGTACAGGCTGCTTCGTCATACCACGGTGAATTTGCCTTCAACCTGTTAATTATGGATTCAATTAACGGTTTGGATCTGTGTCGAATGTTACGGCATCAAGGAAATCCCGTCCCTATTTTGATTATCGGTGCTAGAGGAAGTGCCAACAATTGCGCTTTTTACCTAGAAGCCGGATCGGATGATTATCTGACTAAGCCTTTTGGAATGCGGGAGTTTATCGCTCGCTGTCGGGCGCTGATGCGACGCCAGCGCCTCGGTCAGTTGCGACAACCGATGATGCTGCAATATAAGAGCATAACTCTGTATCCTGAAGAGTGCCGCGTGTTGGTTCGTGGTCTGGAAGTGAAATTTTCTCCTAAACAGTTTCGCTTACTAGAACTATTTATGAGTTATCCCCGGCGAGTTTGGTCTCGCGATCAGTTGCTGGAAAAAATTTGGGGTCAAGATTTTATCGGAGACAGCAAAACAGTTGACGTTCACATCCGCTGGCTGCGCGAAAAGTTGGAAATAGATCCGGGCCAACCGGAATATATCATTACAGTACGCGGGTTTGGCTATCGATTTGGTTAAATTATTAAATCAGTTGTAGGGTGGTAAATTGCAGTCGAATAGACAAATAAGGACACAAAAATGTTGTGTCCTTCTTTGTCTATGGAGGGTGGGCTATACAATAGCTTGGAGGTGCAACCAGTAGAGCTATTGTAGCGACTGTTGCCGTTTTCTTTTACTCGCTCGCGATCGGTATAAACTCACATATTGCAGCATTTTCAAGAACAGGCAAGATGCCTGTTCCACAAATAGTGAATTTTCTTTCTTGTGGAACAGGCATCTTGCCTGTTGCTGATGCAAAATGCCTGTTCCACAAATAGTGAATTTTCTTTCTTGTGGAACAGGCATCTTGCCTGTTCATAAAAAGCTTATTGAGAATGCTGCAACATCTCAGCATAAATCAAAACTCCCCTGTCCACTCCCAACAATCAAGTTTAGAGCAATCTCCTGGAACCGCAACAGCCGCCACCATATCTGAACTGGGAATTAATTCAATTAAAGACCATCTCGATGCTTCTTCGGGGTTTTCTTCAACATTTAACAGCGCTGCAGGTTCTCCTGGTGCGAAGCTGACATCAAACTGATTCAGGGGAATAGAAAGTCCTTTACCAACTGCTTTGATATAGGCTTCTTTGCGAGTCCAGCAGGTGAAAAAAGCGCGGGGTTGGAGATGTTCTGGGAGCGAACGCAACACAGAATATTCTAAGGGTGAAAAAAACTTTTCAGCAATCTCCTGACAAGGAAAGTTGGGATTTATTCCTTCAATATCGACACCAATATCTCGATTTTTGGTAATCGCAATTAGAGCCATGTTTCCTGAGTGAGACAAATTGAAACGCAGGGTATTTCCACCTTGGGCGGCGATGAGAGAGGGTTTGCCGTAGGGATTGTAGTCAAAGCGCAAAATGTGAGGATTTATGTTAAGATAGCGACTCAGAATCGCTCTGAGTGCGCCACGACTCACAATAAATTGCGATCGACCTTTGGGAAAGTGAAAACCCTCGGCTTTTGTCCGCTCGTCGGTAGAGAGAGTCTGTTGTAAACTCTGCAAGCAAGATTCTGTTTGAGTCAGAGACACGCGCCAAACATGAATTTCGCCCAGATCCAATATCAGGTTTTGCGGTGGGGACTTCCACGAATCAAAAGCAGCAATCATGTATTTATCTTTTTTTCTGAGTCACCTCATTCAGCATTCCCAGAAACAGGCAAGATGCCTGTTCTACTTTTGTTCTACTTTGAGAAACAGGCAAGATGCCTGTTCTACTTTGAGAAACAGGCAAGATGCCTGTTCTACTTTGAGAAACAGGCAAGATGCCTGTTCTACAATAGATAAATTTCAATCCCAAGAATCAATTAATCCAGGTTTGTACAACTTTTCCTGCTAATTGCTGTCCCAACCAAGGCGTATTTGCCGATCGCGACTTCAGACTTTGCCCGTCAACAGTCCAACTCATTTCCGGGTCGAACAAAATCAACTCAGCAGAGACTCCCGGTGCAACCGTGAGGGGGGTTTGTCCGAGACAAACGGCAGGGCCTGCGCTCAACACTCGCCACAGTTGCAAAGCCGAAAACTCGCCCGTTTCTACGAGTCCGTGCCATAGCAAAGGCAAAGCTAATTCCAAGCCGATCGCCCCGGGCGGACTATCAGCAAAAGCCACAGTTTTCTCCTCATAAGTATGCGGGTTGTGGTCGATCGCGATCGCATCAATTACGCCATCTTTCACAGCTTGAATCAACGCTAATTGATCGCTGAGATTGCCCAACGGCGGTTCTAGGCGTAAATTCGGATCGTAGGGCAACGAAGCAGTCAGAGCATTTTTCCCGCCGGAATCTTGAGAGTTTCCTGAAATTGCCCCGACATTCAACAGTAAGTGCATCCAAGTCACACTCGCAGTCACCGGCAAACCCCGCGCCTTCGCATCTCGAATCAATTCCACGCTGCGCGCCGTAGAAACGCGCATAATGTGAACCGGAGTTCCCGCAGATGCCACCAACTCCAGGATTGCCGCCAAAGCCGAAGTTTCTGCACTCGCCGGAATTCCAGGCAAACCCAAGCGCACCGACACCGCACCCTCCCGCGCCGCCCCGTTTCCTGCCAAAGTTCGATCGCACGGCCACAAAGCCACCGACTTGCCCAAAGGCTTGATATACTCCAGCAAACGCCTCACCAGAGCCGGATTAGACAGCGGCGAACCGTCCGCAAAACCCACCACTGCACAGGAGGCCAGCTCGCCCAACTCGGCCATCTGCTGCCCTTTAACGCCCGCTGTCAGCGCGCCCCAAAAATACAAGCGGGGCAGCCCCGGCCGCAAATTGCGGATATGTTGCTGCAACAAAGCTAAACCGGCCAAATTGTCAACAGGTGGCGAAGTATCCGGCAAAATCGCCACTCGCGTAAAACCCCCAGCCGCCGCAGCCTGCATCAAAGATTCCAGCGTTTCCCGATCCTCGAAACCCGGTTCTCCGCTGTGGCTGTAGATATCAGTTAGCCCCGGCCCCAAAATCAGTCCCTGGCAATCCCGCACTTCTGTGTCAGCGGGAAACTCAGCAATTTTTTCCTCAACTGCTTTGATATTACCTTCAGCAATCAGAATATCAGCGATGCGATCGCTCCCTGAAACTGGATCTAGCACTCGTACATTTTGTAGCAGTTGGCGGCTCATATAACAGAAGGAAGTTCGGCAACGGATTATGTAACGGATGTAACGGATGTAACGGATGTAAAGGATAGAAAGAAGAAGGAAGAAGGAAGAAGCAATCCAGCGCATTAGTTTCAGGAATTAAGAACTTCCTAAGCGTCGGGCGCGGTTGTTATCAAAATTCAAACATTTTTCAGGCGGGCGAAGCGTAGCGGTGGGCGTTCCTTCCGCTACGGGTTCGCGATCGGCACTTTACTAATTAGAGTGCTCCGGCTGCTGTTTTGTCAAAAACGCCGCCGCTCAAATGAGTTGTGACATTCATCGCTTGTAATACTGGCAAACCATCGGGGCCGTGGGGATAATCAATCACGCTAACGGCTCCGTTTCCTTGTTTGAATTTCCAGAAATGTTCGGGTTCTAAACCGAATAGGTGGCAGAGAATTGCTTTGTTAATGGCGTCGTGAGCAACGACAATGCCAGTACCAGAAACAGATTGTACGATTTCTCGCCAAGCTGCGATCGCCCGATCCCAAACTTGCTGCAAATTCTCTCCTTCGGGCATTTGGACTTTTTCAGGAGATGTTTTCCATTCCTGTAGCAAACCCGGATAGGATTGTTCGATTTCTGATTCAAACTTTCCTTCCCAAAGTCCGTGGCTAATTTCTCTCAAGTCGTCGCGGAGTTCTAGTTGCAAACCGCCGTGATGTTGGAGAATAATTTCCGCTGTTTCTTTCGGGCGCAGCATCGAACTGCTAATCGCAAAATCTAATTTTACATTCTTGAGAAATTCTGCTGCCCGCCGGGATTGTTCGCGGCCGTTATCGTTGAGAGGTACGTCTATTTGCCCCTGAAATTTACCTGCTTTATTCCAGTCGGTTTCGCCGTGACGCACCAGCAACAAGCGGGGGCCTTGGTGTCCGTCCCTCGGTTTGGGAAAATTTTCCCCGGTATGGGAAGTTAAATTCACTGACTCTAATTGAACTGGAACTTTCTTTTTTGGCTCTCCTGGCTCGTCGTTGGTAACAGGGGAAGTTCCAAAATTAATTACGCTAATTCCGCAATTTGACTGTTGGATTGATTGATAGTAATCTGGGGTAATTTCTGAGGCTGTGGCGATGAGAGCGCGGTTGATTCCGTTGTGACCTACTACTAGAATTGTGCCGTCTTGGTGACGCGATAAAAGTTCTTGCCAAAAATGACGGGCGTTAGCAAAAACGGCTAATACGGGAAAGTGTTCGATTTCTCCGTCAGCAGATGGCAGTTTCATGGAAAATTTGTCGGGCTGTCTTTGCCACTGCTGATATGCTTCGGGGAATTTGTCTATAGCATCTTGCCGCAGCATTCCTTCCCACAGAGGCAAATCGATTTCCATCAAATTATCAGTTGGCTGGAGTTGTGGCGGATTTGTCAAGCGCGACAGGATGATTTCCGCTGTTTCTTTGGCTCGTTGCAGGGGACTGGTATAGGCGGCATCAAAGGCGATACTGCTGAGTGTGTCGCCTACTTGCAGGGCGGCGCTGCGGCCTGCTTCTGTCAAAATTGATTTATCGAGGCGGCCTTGGATGCGGCGTTCTTGATTGTATGTGCTTTTGCCGTGACGGACTAAGATAATGCGAGTCATTCGATTTTAGATTTTAGATTTTAGATTTTAGATTTAGCCTGTTACTGCGCTTCGGGTGCGGGGTGCACGCCTTACCCAGTATTCGGGTGCGAGGCGAGTCAAAAAGATGAGCCAGTGAAATTTTACCAGTTGTCGGGATACTCTCGTCTGCAACGACCTATGATTAAAGACGGAAAAGATTTAGCCACGGATTCGCGCGGGACGGAAAAGCAGGAATGACACTGAAGCGGGTTATTTTAGGTATTTTAACGGCGATCGCGATCGCCCTGGTCGGTTTATCTTTACTTGCTAGTTGGAATCAGCCGCAAATTCAAAGCCGACTGGAACTCTACCAGACAAATTTGCTGCTGCACGCCTCGGAGTGGCAAGGAGAAAATAATCAGAGTGCTAATTTAAGTTCGGCGCGCAACAATATTGTCGGTGCAGATCCTTTAAATACGGCTTTGACGCAATATCAAGAAGCGCGAGACTCGACTCGCAAAACTCTCGAAACATCTCAAGCACAAGTTAAAGAAATTCAGTCGGCAATTGCCTCTAAGTCTGAGGATAATACTCTGAATTTGGCTCAAAATAAGGCGGCGTCCGAGTCGATCAAGCAACAGTCAGTGCTGCTAAACGAACTTGACTTGCGATTGGGAATTTTGCAGGCAAGCAGTGGTAAAACTGAGGCGGCGATCCAAACTTGGAAAAATTTAGTTGAGCGGTACAACACTCAAATTGATTACGATCCTGCGGCGGTAACTGCTAAAGTTTTAACTGGAATTTGGAGCAATCCGGCTCAACTTCTGCCGGATGCCGAGCAGAACATTCAAAAGTCTTTGGATGGCTGGTTTCGCTATCGCGCTCTCGCTCAACTTTACAAGCTGCAAGAACGTTCTAAAGAGCTGGTGGCGCTGCAAGCAGCAGAGCAAGTAACAGCCCAGCAAGCTGTAGAAAAGTTGGCAATTATTGTCGGCGTTCCGGCTATTTCGCTTTGTATTGGTACGGTTTTGCTGGTTGGTTTGAGCCTGCAGTGGCTGTTGCAGCGGCAGCAGTTAGATACAGCAGGTTCCGGCCCGGTGTTGGCGCGAAATGCAAGCTTGACTTGGGATGTGCCTTGGGATGGCGAGATTGTTTGGCAGGTGCTGGTGGTCGGCTTTTTCTTTGTCGGGCAAATCTTGATTCCCTATTTGCTGCTGCCTGTTTCTCTGGCTGTTTTAAAACTGAATCCTGCTACTTTTGACCCGCGCGAGAAGGCTTTTTATATCTTTGCTACTTATTTGTTGCTGTCGGCGGGGGGGCTTTCGGTACTGTATTTTTCGGTGAAGTCTTTTTTGCCTTTGCCTGATGGTTGGTTTCGGATTAATTTGCGGGGAAATTGGTTTTTGTGGGGTTTTGGCGGCTATTTTGCGGCTTTGCCTTTGGTGGTTTTGGTGTCGCTGATCAATCAGCAGTTATGGCAGGGACAAGGTGGCAGTAATCCGATTTTGCCGATCGTTCTCGAAGGTAGGGATAACGTGGCTTTGGCGGTGTTTTTCGGCACTGCTGCGATCGCGGCTCCGGTTTTTGAGGAAATTGTGTTTCGGGGCTTTCTACTACCTTCTCTGACTCGCTATTTGCCTGTTTGGGGGGCGATCGCAGCTTCTGCTTTCTTGTTTGCTGTGGCTCACTTGAGTGTGTCTGAGATTCTGCCTTTGGCGACTTTGGGTGCGGTTTTGGGGTTTGTGTACACGCGATCGCGAAATCTCCTTGCTCCTATGCTTCTCCACAGTCTTTGGAATAGCGGTACTCTCTTGAGTCTGTTTCTTTTGGGCGGCGGCGCGAGTTAATTGGGGCGGTTGTTAATAATTGTGAATTAACCGAGTTTTTTTGACAGTTTTCGTGCGGGCGATCGACTCTTGCCAAAAACAGCAGTAGGCTGTTCGCTGCGCCCCTGATATCTAGGCCGGTACAATAACCGGAACTCCCATAGGGGCGGGTTCACATTAATCTGTAATATTAGCCACAGATCCAGATAGACCCGCCCCGGTTCCTTACTTTAGCGGAAAAACAGGGTTTAAGATGGAAGTAATATCTTGTCGGCTGTTGATTGAGAGACTCACGCGGGCGATCGCACCCAGCGGAAGTTGACAATCCGGCTAATTTATAGCTAAATTTTAATTTAGGATGAGGCTTAAACCCATGAGCAATTTGAACAGCCGCAACTTAGAGGGAACGCCGAGTTGGATGCGTTTCGCACCCTACGCAGCCTTGGGTCTGTTAATATTTTCTTTCAATTCAGGCAGCGAACTCAATTATTTCTTGAGAGGCTACTTGGTCATTATACAAGCTCAAGCCGGTATTGTTCTGCTGTATTTTGCGATGTCTAAGTTTCGCAAAAACCCAAATAAATGAGTAAAAATTAGTAACATTACTTAGCTCGATCGTTCAAGGTCGTGCATTCAAAGTCGATGGCGGAAGTTAAAATAAAAAACTGGGGAAAGTAAAAATGGTAAAAGATAAAACCGTAGCAGTTCTGTTAGCTTTCTTTGTAGGAGGTTTCGGAATTCACAAATTTTATTTGGGCAATAACTTAGCAGGGGTATTATACTTGCTATTTTCTGGGACATTAATTCCGTTCGTGATCGCATTTTTCGATTTTCTGGGACTGCTGCTGATGTCGGAACAAGCTTTTCAGGTTCAGTACAATGGCGGCACGTTGCCGTCGGGCTATGTCCTCAGAGCGGCAAAAGATGTAACCGGGGCGATCGGCGAATTGAAAAAACTTTACGATATGGGCGCAATTACCGCCGAAGAATATGAGGAAAAACGCCAAAAACTGTTGCGAGAATTGTAATTAAGAAGGAAGTTCGGCAACGGATTATGTAACGGATGTAACGGATGTAACGGATGTAACGGATGCAACGGATGCAACGGATGTCAGTCCGATGGAAGAAGGTAGAAGAAAGCCCACTATTAAAAAAGTGGGAGTGAAATAAGTAAGTGTGAGATCACAACTATTATTTAAGGATAAAATTAAAGTGTCTCAAGATTTATACTGGCTACGTCAAACTCCAAATTGGGTGTGGTATTCTTTTATTCCCTACTTCGGCGGATTGGCGATCGCCTATGCCGGCCAAAAATCAAATATTCGTAGTTGGATGGGATGGGGTGTTGGCATTACTTTAGCAGCACTCGCGGTATCTTCTTCAACTAATTTGGGTACGATCGTGTGGATTGCTCAAATTGTTACTGCTTTTAGTTTGAAAAAGCGCTATCTCATCAAAACCGCACCCAGAGGTTTACTGGTTCCGGCGAGTGCGACGAATGCCGAAGAATTGGCAAACGTGCGCGGCAAAATAGATATTAATGAGTGTACCAAAGACGATATGGTCAGAATCTTGGGTTTGCCGATCGTCTACGCCAACGATATTGAATCTCTGCAAAACGAAGGCTACATTTTTACCTACGCCGAAGAGTTATCAGAAATAGCAGGAGTTCCCGAAAGTCACGTCAGACGCATCGCCCCGATGATTTGCTTCAGCTACAATTATCAAAAAGAATCGCAGTTTACTTGGAAACGGTTAAATATTCTTTCGCCGGAAGAGTTAATCGCCAGCGGTTTAGATCGATATGTTGCGGAAAAAATAGTTAGAGAAAGGCAGAGAAAAGGCGCTTACAAATCAGTTGTCGAAGTCAAGCGGCGGACGGGACTGCCTTTTGATTCATACCGCCATATTTGTTGATTTACAGTTGTTAAGTAAGTCCAAAGCAAAAAAAACAAACAATAATATGCGATCGAACCTTGTAGGGCCGGGTTAGACCAACAATAATTGCCTAAAACTAATCATCTCGTAAACCCGCCCCGGCCCAACTAAAAAGTATTATGACGACAAAATTAGAAGTAGAACGACAAAAATTGTATGATACAGATTACCTGAGATGGATTGAAACTACTGTGGAAAAGTTGCGGGATCGCGACTATTCAAACATCGACTGGGAAAATCTGATTGCAGAAATAGAAGACATGGGGCGAAGTGAACGCCGGAGTTTAGAGAGTAATCTGGTGGTAATTCTCCTGCACTTGCTTAAGTGGCAATTTCAACCGGATCAAAGAAGCGGTAGTTGGAAAGGCAGCATTGCCGAACATCGCAGACGCATTCGCAAAGCTATCAAAGATTCCCCCAGTCTCAAACCATATCTTGAAGAGGTATTGACTGAATGCTATGCGGATGCAGCAGAACAAGCAATTGCTGAAACTGGATTGCCTGTAGAAACGTTTCCGCAATTATGTATCTACACTTGGGTCGAGGTTCTAGATTCTGAATTTTTGCCAGATTTTCTGGCAGATGAGATGATTCAAGGGTAGTATGGCAAAAAACTCGATCGCCTCCTGGTAATTGACATTCAATGCACCGGCTGGCAAAAATCTCCCCAAGCAGGCGGGCCCAGCAAAATTATTAAAAAAAGTATTTATCCTCTTGACATTTACACAGAATAATGATATTAAAATAAGTTGATGAAACCCGTACTTTTCCCTAGCATTAACTCCAAGACGGGGTAAGTTTTCAAGACGATGCCTTAAATATCAGTGGTATCCTATCAGAATTATTATTGAAACGCAGAACGACACAATAGTAGCAGTACCGCTAACATCACACTTATGTCTGACTCTCCTCCCTCCCCAATCTCCCCAGAATCTGCACCGGAAAGTGCTGCTACCGAAAACCGCAGTTCCAAAACTCGGCAACTGTTGGGCATGAAAGGGGCCGCTAGCGGGGAAACTTCCATCTGGAAGATTCGCTTGCAATTGATGAAACCGATTACCTGGATTCCCCTGATTTGGGGCGTGGTGTGCGGGGCGGCCTCTTCTGGAAACTATGTTTGGAATCTAGAGAATTTCTCGATCGCAGCAGCTTGTATGTTGATGTCAGGGCCGTTGCTGACCGGGTACACTCAAACTTTGAACGATTTTTACGATCGCGAAATCGACGCCATTAACGAGCCCTACCGTCCGATTCCCTCCGGTATCATCTCGATTCCCCAAGTAGTAACGCAAATTTTGGTATTATTAGGCGCTGGCATTGGGGTGGCTTATGCTCTAGACTTGTGGGCGGGTCATGAATTCCCGATAATGACTGTTTTGACTCTCGGCGGCGCGTTTCTAGCTTATATCTACTCTGCGCCCCCGCTGAAACTCAAGCAGAATGGCTGGTTGGGAAATTATGCCCTGGGTGCTAGCTACATTGCCCTGCCTTGGTGGGCGGGTCAAGCTTTGTTTGGTACACTAGATCCGACCATTATGATCTTGACCCTGTTTTACAGTTTGGCTGGGCTGGGAATTGCGATCGTCAATGATTTCAAAAGTGTTGAGGGCGATCGGCAATTAGGGTTAAAATCTTTACCAGTGATGTTTGGCATCAGCACCGCAGCTTGGATTTGCGTTTTGATGATCGACATCTTTCAAGCTGGGATTGCAGGCTATCTGATCAGCATCCACCAAAACCTTTACGCTGTCATTCTGCTGCTGCTGATAATTCCCCAAATTACTTTTCAGGATATGTACTTTTTGCGTAATCCCCTGGAAAATGATGTTAAATATCAGGCAAGTGCTCAGCCTTTCCTGGTTTTGGGTATGCTGGTAGCAGCCTTGGCACTAGGTCATGCGAATTAAGCAGAGTTTTGAGTTTTGAGTTAAAAAATTTTGAATTAAAAAAATCTAATTCACTTCTCAAAAAAATACCAAGTTCTGCAGCGTTAAGAAAAGTTTTGAATTTTGAGTTTTGAATTAAAAACTTTTTAATTCAAAAAAACTAATTCAAGGC
This sequence comes from Microcoleus sp. AT8-A3, assembly GCF_036705675.1. Lineage (NCBI taxonomy): Bacteria > Bacillati > Cyanobacteriota > Cyanophyceae > Oscillatoriales > Microcoleaceae > Microcoleus > Microcoleus sp. AT8-A3. Next base: position 102,759 of record NZ_JAUBVD010000001.1, on the reverse strand, counting down.
AGCGTGTTATTCAAGAAAAAATGTCGAATTAAAAATTAAGAATTGAAGAAGGCTAGCTTTTTTAATTTTTAATTTTTAATCGGACTTGATGAGGTTTGAAGGTCTGATCGTGGCAGAATTTTTCTCAAATATCAAAGATACATTGAGCAAAGTCACTAACGCAATAAGCGGTAATTCCGATCGAGAACCGCCGAAGGCAGCGAAGGGCAATAAGCTCAACTCGCCGGAATCCGAGGCGGAATTTTCTACACGGACAAGGGATGAGCGCTCCGAGTATGTGGTATCAGAAGATGCTGCATCTCTAGAAGAGTCAGAATATTTAGACTCAGAATATTTAGACTCAGAATATTTAGAGTCAGAATATTTAGAGCCAGAATACGCTCGATATCCAATAGTCAAACGCAATTGGCAAGGGTTGAAGCGCTTAATTGCTTGGTTGGAAATTGAACCTCAAGTTACCAGCTTGCAAACCAAGGGAAAAGAATTGTTGGGGCCGGGATTAAGTTTGCTGGGAACTAAATCACCCCAAAAATCCGATAGTAGCGAATTGCCGGAAAATAGCGAATCGCAGAACACCCAACTGCAGAGACATACGGAACTACAGGAAATTAGCACACCGCAGGAAAATAGCGCACCGCAGGAAAAAACTAAAAAACGGATCTCCCGCCGCCCTAGATTTTGGATAAGTTTAGGTGTGGTAAGTATAGGCGGGGGCGCTTTAATCTACGGTTTATGGATTTTGTACACCTTAGACAAAGGTTTGCCAGATGTTAACGATTTGTCAGCGTTTAACCGCGACGGAACGCTGACAATTAAGGCAGCAGATAATACGATTTTGTTGCAGTCGGGGCCTGCAACTAGAGATAAACTGAAACTTAAAGAAATTCCCGAACTCTTGGTTCAAGCTTTTATTGCCATAGAAGACCGCCGTTTTTATCAACATCGCGGGGTGGATTATCAAGGTATTGTGCGATCGATTGTTTCTAATTTGATCGCGCGAGATTTAGTGCAGGGCGGCAGTACAATTACGCAACAATTGGCTCGCGTTGTTTTTCTCAATCAGGAAAGAAGTATTAGGCGGAAAGTTCGAGAAGCTCTTTTAGCTCAAAAAATAGAGCGGGAGTTGAGTAAAGAGCAAGTTTTAGAAAGATATTTAAATCTGGTTTATTTGGGTTCAGATGCCTACGGAGTGGCAGATGCAGCGTTGGTTTTCTTTAGCAAAACAGTCGATAAATTAACTTTGGCAGAGATGGCAACTTTAGCGGGTTTGCCCCCGGCACCGAGCGAATATTCGCCTTTGGTTAATCCCGATATTGCTAAGCAACGCCGCAATCTTGTGCTGCAACAAATGCAGGAAGCGAAGGTAATTACAGAGGCTGAGGCGAAGGCGGCGATGGCGGAACCTATCGCCGTTAAACCAAGTCCGCCGAAGCGATTTAAAGTGGTCGCGCCTTATTTTGCTAGTTACATTCGGAAGGAATTGCCACGCTATGTTTCTCAGGATGCTTTGGAAGCTGGCGGTTTGACTGTTGAGACGACGGTGGATTTGAAGTGGCAGAAAATAGCGGAAAAGGTGGTTAAAGATGCGATCGAAGTTGATGGCCGCCGTCAGGGTTTTGAACAGGCCGCTTTAGTTTCTATGGACACTAAGACTGGGGAAGTTAAGGCCCTGGTAGGAGGTGGAAATTTTAAGGAAAGTGAATTTAATCGCGCTACGCAGGCTTTGCGGCAGCCCGGATCGACGTTTAAAGGGTTGGTTTATGCCGCGGCGATGGCGGCTGGTTTTTCTCCCTATGACGGTTACGAAGACGAACCAATTATTATCGACGGCTATCAACCGAATAATTATGGCAAAAAATTTAGCGGTTGGCGATCGATCTCTGATGCTTTGACGCGTTCGGTGAATGTCGTAGCTGTGAAGGTGTTGATGGATGTGGGGTTTGAACCGGCGATCAAAGTAGCCAACGATATGGGAATTAAGTCGAAATTGAGTCCGATTTATTCCCTGGCTTTGGGATCTTCAGAGGTGAATTTGCTGGAGTTAACCAATGCTTACGGTACTTTAGCAGCGCAAGGGAATTTTATTGAAGCCCACGGAATTAAGCGGGTGATTAATCAGCGGGGAGATGTGATTTATCAGGCTAATTTTAAACCGAAGCGGGTTTTGGATAAGGATAGTGCTGCGATTACTACTTGGATGTTGGAGGGTGTTGTGCAAGACGGTACGGGGGGGCCTGCGGCTTTAAACGATCGCGCTGTAGCAGGCAAAACTGGTACTTCGGAAAATGTCCGGGATTTGTGGTTTATTGGTTACATTCCACAGGTTGTGACTGGAGTTTGGCTAGGAAATGATGATAATTATCCCACCTGGGGAACTAGCGGTACGGCGGCCTACAATTGGCGCGATTTTATGAGTCAAATTGTTAAGGGAATGCCGGTAGAGAAGTTTCCTAAGTTGCCGGAGTTGGAGGGCCGCAAAGGCAGTATTAAGGCTAAACCGGTGGAGCCTAAGAGGATTATTCGGGGAATGATTGTGAATGAGGATGGTGCGATCGTACCTTACAATCCCAATCCTCAACCCCGGTATCGCCAGTGGGAAGAGCCTGCTTATCAAGAGCCTGCTTATCAAGAGCCGGGATATTAAGCGGGTTTTACCAACAATTGCCACCCGTAGGGGCGGGTTTCACGAACAATAATCGCCTAAAACCAATAATCTCATAAACCCGCCCTCACCCAACGGCAAATTTCAATATACCTCTCCCATAATTATTGTGGAACAGGCATCCTGCCTGTTCAAAACTGGCTTTTCTGGAGATGTCTAATATCATGTCCGCTCGATTGACCATAATATCCCGGCCGGGCGGGTTTTTGAGATTGTCCATTATTGGCAGATATTATTGGTGAACCCGCCCCTACCTAATTTCGGGCGAAGCGAAGCGGAGGGAATCGACCGGACATGATATAATGTACAAAAAAATCTAATCTCGTTTGATCCGCACCATAAAAAAGCCGTCCATGTGATGTCTGTGCGGCCAAACTTTCACCCATCCTTCGGGTGATGGCTGTACTGGTAAATCAATTGTTGGCGGTTCGATTTGCCAGTGAGGATTGCTGTCTAAGAACGATCGAATAACTGTTTCATTTTCCAAGGGATGAATTGTGCAAGTTGCATACACTAATACGCCGCCGGACTTGACAAATGTCGCTGCATTTGCTAGCAATTCCGATTGCAGTTGAGATTGTTGTTGAATGTTTTCGGGCGTGTGGCGCCAGCGGGCGTCGGCGCGGCGGTGGAGGGTTCCGAGGCCGGAACAAGGTGCGTCTAGTAAAACTCTGTCTGCGAGGTTAACAAACTCTGGGAAATGGCGGCTGTCTCCGGTATGAATTTTAATGGATTTCATCTGGAGTCTGTCTGCATTTTCTTTAAGTTTTTTGAGTCTGCTGGCGGTTTTGTCGCAGGCATAAATAGTGCCTTCATCCTGCATTAATTCGGCGCTGTGGGTGGTTTTTCCCCCCGGCGCGGCGCAGGCGTCGATGATAGTTTCCCCTGGCTGGGGCGCTAGTAAATGGCTGACTAATTGAGCGCTGCTGTCTTGGATTGTCCACCAACCTTCGCTGTATCCGGGGAGGTTTTGAATTGCGCCGATGCTGCCATTTAGTCTTAATGCTTGTGGCAAGTTGGGGATTCTGCTAACCCTAATGTTGTGGGATTTGAAGGCCGCTTCGATTTGGGCGATCGAGCTTTTTAAGGGATTGATTCTCAGGTCAATTGTGGGGGATTGGTTGAACCATTCACAGAGTTGTTCGGTTTCGGTTTCGCCTATTTGTTCGATCCACAATTCTATTAGCCATTCGGGGAAGCTGTGCAAAATTCCTAGGCGTTCAACGGGTGATTTATAATTGGTAACTGTTAATGGGTTTAAGTCGTTATCTGTTAAACGGATGTATTGGCGCAACAAACCGTTGACAAAACTGCTGAGTCCTGAAAATCCGTTTTCTTTTGCTAGTTGAACGGTGGTGTTGACGGCGGCGGAGGGGGGAATCTGGTTGAGATATTCGAGTTGATATAACCCTAAATGTAAGATTGTGCGGAGTTCGGGCGGTTGTTGGGAGGATTTCTTTGTCGCTAGTTTGTCGATGATGAAGTCGATCGATCGCATTCTCCTGACGCTACCGTAAACTAATTCTGTGACTAAACGCCGATCGAGGTCGTTGAGTTGAGAATTGCTGAAAGCGCGATCGAGTGCGGCATCTGCGAATGCACCGCGGCGGTGGACTTCGCGGAGTGCGAGAAAAGCTATTTGGCGGGGATTTTGCATGGTTAAGATATGGAGACCTAGAAACCGGGTTTTTTACGATAATACTTCGTTACAGCCCGCAGATTCGGTGAAAAACCCGGTTTCTGACCACCCGTGCGTCCAGGACTCTAAAAGTTTCAAATTTCCTCTGGATTTATCCCCATTTCTCGGAGTTTTTCTGAAAGGCGATCGGCTTTTTGCTGTACTAACTCTTTCTCCTCTCGTTCTTGTTCCATTTGTCTTGATAACTCCACATAAGACAAAAACTTGAGTCCATCGGGACGATAAATTTCTAAATCTCCCGATGCAGTTTCAAAACGTGTCTGCAAACGCGGACTTACCCAACCCTCCATTGATTCAATATAGTTGAGTTCTCCGTCACTTCGCACCCAACCCATTAACTCATTATCCTTTAAATCGTAGAAATAACATTCTTCAACCCCATAATTATCGTAAAACTTAAAAAGCTTAAATATTGTTCCCATGCGGTTGCCAGGGGAAATGATTTCAAAGACAACTTGCGGCGCAATATTATCTTCAAGCCACTGTTGGTAGGAACCTCTGTAACCTTTCGGTCTGCCAAACACTACCATAGTATCAGGTGCTTGGCAAGTTTTGTTATCTCCTTCGACAGGATACCACAGCAAATCACCTGCTACAAAGACATTTTCGTGGTCTTTGAATAAGGCATCTATTCCGCCTTGAATTTTTACTATTAATTGGAACTGTTTGGTGTTGTCAGACATGGGTTTTCCGTCGCTGTCTGGGTAGATGATTTCTGGCAAAGTTTGAGAGGGAATTGTTGTTGTCATGGGGATGACTCCATTGCTAGTAGCATCAATTTCTATTTTAGATCGATTTTATAGGACTTACCCAGGGGGCCCAGAAACCGGGTTTTTCACGAAAAGACTTCGTTGCAATCGGCAGATTAGGTAAAAAACCCGGTTTCTTTGTCGGAGTGCGTAAGTCCTGTTTTACTTATTCGGGTTTTGTTGACACCCATGGTTCTAATACAGCGGCTTCCAGGTTTATAAAGTACACCCCAGAAACCGGGTTTCTTCTGGATTTCTCGCCAGAAACCGGTTTTATTCAAGAAACCCAGTTTCTCTGTACTTCACTTACCTGGAAAGTGCTGTAAATTGCGTTCTTCTATGAGAAGTTCTAGCAAAACTCGTCTGTCGCCCTTTGTTTTCTTAGGAACGCGAATTAAATAACTTACAATTTTAATTGTTATTGTGGGATGGGCGTCCCGCCCGTCCAAAAAGGATGGGCGGGACGCCCATCCCAATTTCAAGAGTGGAAGTTATTTAATTCTCATTCCTTATAGCGGACAAACGATCGCTATTTTTGATCGACAATTACCCCCTCGGAGTTATCTCCTAGCAGCTTTTCTTGAAGAAGCTCGGTCTACGAAAGGACAAATATACCTAGAAATTATTGATAAAATTGAATGTAGCAAAATATGAGGGATGTAAAAGTAACTGAAGTGACTGGCAATTGTATAGATGCTGAACTTTATACCGACCGTATTGTAATTACAGAACTATGGCCCACAGGTGAAGAAGATGCAGAACCAGAAAGCACGGAGATCCTTTTGACAGAAGCAAAAAGGCTACTGCGGGAGTGGTAAGCAATTTTGAATCTGTGGTGTGAACAGCAGGCACAATAAATCATTAATCAGCAGATTAAGTGGTTCTCAGGCTCTGCCGGGGAACCGATATCACTCTTGAAGAGCCTCGCAAGTCTTAGACTCGCGGGAGGCAGAGCCTCCAAATCTGCGTCCCCCGGCAGAGCCGGGGAACAAAAAAAATATAAAAAATCTACTTTAAGATTTGTTACAATACACAAAACTTCATACTTTCCCCAACACTGGATGACCTTTTTCAACGCCTCCGAACCCCTAATCCGCTGCAAACAGGAACATCTCGACGTACAAGACATCGAAGGCCTGTTGCAACTCCGCTGGCAAATTGGAAATATTACTCTTTTCTCAGGATTTTATACCCGCATCGACCAAACTTTTCTGCTTTGGGGTTTGGTGACAGGGGGGATTTTTTTTACGGCTCAGTTTTTCCCCCTCAGTTGGAGCTTTCAGGCGATTTTGTGGTCAACTTTGACTCTAATTGGCACTGCGGTAATGGCCGTTTTGACTTTGTTTTGGGTAAGAGTCGAGCGTGTTAGCTGGATTCTTTACTCTTGGGCGATTTTGATGATAACTGGTTTGGTTCTGACGGATTGCAGTATTTTTGCCGGTTGGGGAGGTTTGTTACTGCACCTTTGCGATTTGTGGTTGGGATTGAGCGCGATCGGCTATTTGTTGACGGGACTCGGTTTGCGATCGCGCACTTTTCTCCTGATTGGACTAACTCATTTATTTAGCATCCCTCTATTAACTTTTGTTGCACCTTGGCAATATCTAACCACAGGCATAATTATGGCCGGCTGTTTGTTGTTATTGTCCGAATTGCAGTGGGATATGCGATCGCCGATCGACAATAGTTTGCTAAGCGCAGAACAGAAAGAATTTAATAGAATTCAACAGCAACTGCGACAGAGTGGCGCGATGGTATCCAAATAAATCACAAATGTAAAGAATTCTGAACGAGTGCTGACACTTTCCACAAATCGTACACAATAGTAAAGATACAGCATCAATAAAAAACAAAGTTTAACCAGAACAGGTGTTTTGCTGTTTTACCTGTGAATCGCCAACTTTAGGGGAACGGTGTCCGGGAGGCGACGGGCTAACAATGCTGTACTTGCGACGAAAAAAGTTAATTCCGGTTGAGAGTAGTTGTTAAAACAAAAAAAGTGGTGCAGGGTTTTTACCGTTTCCCCTGCTTCGCAGTCTCTGAGGAGAGGCTAAACCCTCTACTAGAACAGCCCGACGAGATTGACACAAGTTTTGACAGTTGCTCATGCCGATTTATGAGTTCAGTGTTTAAGAAAATTGAGGAAATGCTCGCTGACGAGCATTGCAGGACTTAGGATTAAATAAGTCCTGCTTTAGTTTGGGAAATTTAAGTTCTGTTTTACTCTGACGTGCGTTTTCGCAATATTTCCCTTACTTCCATTAAAATCTGGCCCAACATATTTTTGCCGCTGCCATCTTTACCGCAACCCCAATAGTAATCAACTGGGGAATTTTCGACTATTTCCTCATCCGCTGTAGCGAGTAAAATTTCTCTAATTTCGGCATGAGTTTCAAATTTTCGGAGTACGGCTTTTCGCATGATATCATCTTTTACTTTTTCCCAATCTTTACGGAGGGGACGAGAGCGATCGCGCCCCATTTTTGCGGCATCTTTCGGCGTTTTTGCTTGGCGAATTTGGTCGCAATGAGCCGTTTTGGGAAACTTTTGTGCTTGAAAATAATGCTCGGTAGTTGGCCAATATTCTCCGTCTAACTCGAATCCATGACTGGAAAAATTAGAAAAACAGCCGTATTCGCTGGCAGTGGTGTAGAAGTATATAGCCATAAAGTCTGCGATTTCAATTTCGTTAATAATCTTGGTTTATAGTCAGTTTTACCTCTGTGGATTATCCACTATCTTCAACCGCAAATCAATAGTTTCAAGATAGGAACCGATGTAAGACAGCAGGGCATAGATAAATACTATCACCCCTACCATTTCCAAAATTTCCTCAACAGAAGCCAACAAACCGTAGATCAAGTTTCGCTGGCCAACCGCATCTGCATAATAGCCACAAACCATTTCCATGCCAAGTGCTCCACCGACATATATACTGCCTGCCAGTAAAAATAAATCCCTTGTTTTTCGGGGTAGGTGCCGGAGAAACTTGAGATAAGCCAGCGCAGTAACCGCAACAAAAATCGCCCCCGGAATTACCCAAATGAAGTAAAAAATGCCCCCTAAATCCAGTGCTTTTCGCAAGTCGTTAATAATTAATATTTCGTGCAAACTCAAGATTTCATCTAAAGAAAAAAATACAAAGATGAACGCCAGCGCTTTCCAGTGTCCAAAATACCGATCGCCCTCCTTCTTCTTAGCACTAGCAATAATACCTAGCAAAATCGCGCAAAACAGCAAAGTAAATGACGAGTACCACGAAGGATAATTTATTTCTCTGTCTAAGTTAAACAAACTAATCCAGCGTTCTTGATAGTTGAAACCGTACCGCAGAACTTGTACGATGCAACCAGCAACAGCAAAGAAGAGCACCCAAATGCTGAGAGAGAAAGCAACTCTCTTCGGCGAAACAGAAATAATGAATTTCATCAAATTTTTGATAAACTAGAACAAGCAAAATCAAACTATAAAGTAAAAAGTAAAAAATGGCAATAGCGGCGCAATCCGTCCCCTCGGATTTTTATCTACAAAAAATTACCAATCACTGACAATGCACGTTCAAATTGAAACTTTCACTGTCCGCAAGCGGTTTGCCCTTACCATCAGCCGCGGTACAACAACCCAAAGTACGAATTTATGGGTAAAATTAGCACACGAAGGCATCGAAGGTTGGGGAGAAGCATCGCCTTTTTCCACAGGTTCTCGGCCCCAAACTACCGAAATTCTGCTAGCTGCATTGCAGGAAGTTGCACCGCTGCTAGAAAAGTTTACTCCGTTCGATCGCCAAAAAATCGAACAAGTATTAACAGAGGTCAACTTACCCTCAGCCGCCCGCGCCGGCATCGACATGGCAATGCACGACTGGCTGGGCAAAAAAGCAGGCTTGCCGCTGTGGAAAATGTGGGGATTAGATCGATCGCGCATCGTCCCCACCTCCGTCACAATCGGCATTAATTCGCCGAGGAGTGCAAGAGAAAGAGTGCGCGATTGGTTTGGTAAAGATGCGACAGATCCAGCAAGCATCAAATACCGCGCCGTTAAGGTTAAATTAGGAAATCCCGCAGGAATCGAAGCCGACAAAGCTATGTTAATAGCAGTGCTAGAGGAAGCACCAGCTAACCTTAAAATCAGTGTAGATGCTAACGGCGGTTGGAGTTTGAGCAGCGCGATCGAAATGTGTCGTTGGCTGGAAAAATACCAGATAAATTATGTCGAACAGCCGCTTTCACCTGTCGCAGATATGGAGGAATTCTCAGAACTGTACCGTCAATCGCCCCTGCCAATTTTTGCTGATGAAAGTTGCTTTAATAGTTCCGATATACCCAAGCTAGCGCACTGCGTTCACGGCATCAATATCAAAATGATGAAGTCAGGCGGATTGACTGAAGCAATGCGGATGATTCACACAGCCAAAGCCTGCAATTTGCAAGTAATGTTCGGCTGCTATTCAGATAGCGCGATCGCAAATACAGCAGCAGCACAACTTTCACCGCTAGCTGACTATTTGGATTTGGACAGTCACTTAAATTTATTAGACGATCCTTTCACCGGTGCGATCGTCGAAAATGGGTGTTTGTTGCCAAACGGGCGATCGGGATTGGGAGTGCAGCGAATGAAGATTGTAGAATAGAAGTATCGCTCAAGATAAATCTGGAGATAGTATGATACCAGTAGAATCAATAGGACAGGGAATTGATAGAGAAGCCAAACTTTTTTTTGAAGAACATAAACCACCGACTGATTTAATTTTTGATGATGGTGCAGAAATGGAAAGCAACCGCCACCGTATAGCAATGACCGTTTTAATCCGTTCCGTAGAACAAGGTTTAGCTAACCGGAACGATTTTTTTGTCGGTGGCAATATGTTTATTTATTACAGCGCTAAACAGATTCGGAATCAGGATTTCCGAGGCCCGGATTTTTTTGCTGTGTTGGGTGTAGACAGCAATACTTCTCGACAAGGCTGGGTAGTTTGGGAAGAAAACGGACGTTACCCGGATGTCATTGTGGAACTGCTGTCGCCGTCAACGGCAAATCAGGATACAGGGAAAAAAAAGGATATTTACGAGCAGGTTTTTAGAACTCCTGATTACTTTGTTTTCGATCCTTTCGAGCCCAATTCTTTGCAAGGATGGCGTTTAGATTCCAACCTGCGCTATCAGCCGTTAGTACCCAACGAACAGGGTTGGCTGTGGTGCGAAACGTTAGGTTTTTGGTTGGGCACATGGGAAGGAATTGTCGATCGAGAAACTGCGACTTGGGTGCGTTTTTTCGATGAATCTGGCAATTTAGTTTTGTTGCCGGAGGAAGCCGCTCAACAACAAGCCGAAGCCGCTCAACAACAAGCGGAACAGGAACGCCAGCGAGCCTCGCGACTAGAGGCCAGATTGCGAGAATTGGGAGAAGATCCGAATGATCTTACCATGAACCCAAATCACAGCTAACACCCAATCGATTTTAGATTTTAGATTTTAGATTTTAGATTGAAGCTAAAATCTAAAATCGCCCGTCTCAAAAGTGAACCAATGACTAAAAATTATTCGATCAAAAATGGTAAAGTTGCAATCCTGCTGCACGAGGGAATTCTCGGCCATTCCGGCAAAACAGGTTTAGCATTTTTGCGCTACAGCGAAGCACAAACTGTAGCAGTAATAGACAGCCAATGTGCCGGACAATCTTTACCTGAATTAACTGGCATTCCTCAACAAGTACCGATAGTTGCTTCCGTTGCAGAAGCACTGCAATTTGCGCCGAATATTCTGCTAATTGGTATCGCTCCTTCCGGCGGTGTTTTGCCGGCAGAATGGCTGCCAGAAATTAATCAAGCGGTAGCAGCGGGTTTGTCCGTTGTCAACGGTTTGCACGCGAAACTTGCACCTTTGGTAACAGTTCCATTAACCGAAAATCAATGGATTTGGGACGTGCGTCAGGAACCGAAATCTGTCGGTGCGATCGCCTCTGCTGCTGCGGCTAAATTAAGTTGTCGCCGCGTATTAACTGTCGGCACAGATATGAGCGTTGGCAAAATGTCAACCAGTCTGGAACTCAATCGCACTTGCTTGCAGCGGGGTTTGCGTTCCAAATTTTTGGCAACCGGACAAACTGGTTTAATGATCGGAAATGAAGGCCTTCCTTTGGATGCAGTGCGAGTTGATTTCGCCGCTGGTGCTGTCGAACAAATGGCGATAAAATTGGGTTCTGAATGCGATATTCTGCACGTAGAAGGGCAAGGTTCGCTATTGCATCCCGGTTCGACGGCGACTCTGCCGCTGCTGCGGGGTTCGCAGCCAACTCACTTAATTTTAGCGCACAGAGCCGGACAAACTAGCATTCGCAATCACCCGCACGTATCGATTCCCAGGTTATCAAAAGTGGTGGAATTGTACGAAATGGTAGCTGCGGCTGCGGGTGCTTTTGCAGGGGGAAAAGTGAGCGCGATCGCCCTCAACACTCATCACTTAAATGAGGCAGATGCGCTGTTAGCAATAGCTGAAGTTCAAGCAGAAACGGGATTGCCTTGTACCGATCCGGTAAGGTTTGGCGCGGAGGTTTTGTGGGAGGCGATCGACAATTAGTATGCTACAATAAATTTCAATTGAAGATGCAAAGCCATGACACAATCAATTCAAGCAAAAACACTGACTCTGCACGATGTCAAAACAAAATTTAACTTCCAACTTTGTGAAGACGAGCAATTTTTCCGGGAGTGGATGGACGATTTACCAGAAATTACAGATGAAGAAAAGCGATATCTTGACAAAGTAAAGGCTGGCTATACTAACAGTGCCGACCACTCCATGATAGAAGATACCGTAAAAATGGTGGTACTTGCTCCCTTGCTATTTTTAGCAGATTTATACCTGAATCCCTTTCATATAGAAGCAGAAAAATCGGTGGAACTTGTCACCGTGGATGAAGGTATACTTGTCAGGGGAAGTATTGATGTTCTGCTTTTAATTGAATCTTTTTGGGTAGTTGCGATCGAAGCGAAGCGAGCACAATATTCCGTTGAAGCTGGACTTCCTCAGTTACTATTTTATATGCTGAATGACCCCAGTCCAGAACAAGTAACATTTGGGCTTCTGACAAATGGCAGCAGCTTTCGATTTATCAAAGTGACCAAACAAGGCACACCGCAGTATGGCGTGTCTAAACTTTTCGATATTGGGAGTCCAGGAAACGAACTTTACGAAGTCTTTCGCATTTTGAAGCGGCTAGCTGGTATAATTTCCAGTAACACCTCTTATACTTAAATACATAATAAGGCTGTTGAGAACTCAAACTAAACGAGACAGCCAACAAAAATCACAATGAATGAAAATTCTTTGGAGTTGCAGTCAGGATTCGTCCTCCGCCCGGCCTCAGAGCAAGATATGAGGTCAATTAGAATCTTAGTTTGGGGCGCCAAACTCGATCCAACTCAGTTGCGCTGGGAGCAATTCTGGGTCATCGAATGCGAGGGAAAATTGGCAGCTTGCGGACAGTTGCGGAACTTTGCGGGCGCGCAAGAATTGGGCAGTTTGGTGGTGGCGAAAGATTGGCGCGATCGAGGTTTGGGAAGCTACCTCACAAAATATTTAATTCAACAAGCTACAGAACCGCTATATTTAGAATGTTTGGGAAAGCGACTCGCATCATTTTATACTCGCTTTGGCTTCACAGAAGTTTCCGTACAAGATTTGCCGCAGTCGCTTAAATTCAAGTTCGGTTTGTCTCAATTAGCTAAAACTTTATTCAAAATTCCTGTAAGAATTATGCAGTATCAAGCAGGTTGTCTGTAATTATGACTTTTATGAATTTAAGATTCTGAATTTATGAATGGATTTTAAGTTCGACCTGTTCAATAATTGGATAACAGGGTGCGATCGACCTGCATCGATCAAAAACTCCTACCGCCTCCTGATATCTGCGTCAGTCTCGATCGCCTATTGTCTATGCCTAAATAGGTAGGTACACCTCAATATCGCATGGGGAGGGTGGGTGAGTTGCCAAGTTTACTTGCTTATATCATTGATCCGCTTACGGGCCCCTAATGGCGCACTGGCTGTCAGAAACCGGGTTTTTAGAGGTTTGGTGCGTCAGTTACGGACTAGATATTTATGGATATTCCTGATTGGGCGATCGAGAAGGCGTAAGTTCATAATTCACTGTTTGCGGTAGTCCAGTTAGCTAAATTGGCACAGCTACCAGCCTGATATTTAGGCAGAAACCCTTGCAAAATCGTTGTTTGCAGGTTAACCAGTGTCATGTGCCAGTACCAGACTCGGAAAGTGGACTGGCGATCGCACCAAAGATATTGGACTCCTGGCAAATTAGTAAGTGTAAAGCAAGTGAGTCACAACCCAATCAAAAAACTCAACCCCAAAATTCAAGCCAAAAATAAAACATTTTCACAGCAGCAGTAATGCGGAATCAGACAATCTCTAATGTAGCTAACCACATCTACCCTTAAGGTAAATCCCACCAACTGCTCAACCACTAAATCCTTAATTCAATACCTCGGAATTACTGGATTTAGACTCCCCGCAACCGCTTCTCAAATCCCCTCAACATTTCAAAAATTATTTGCCTTTTATCCTGATAAAACCACGGAAGGCAAGAACAATGAAATATCAAGGCAATCAATCAATCTTAACCGAGGAAATGCAGCCTCTCAAATAGCATAAACAGACAATTACACATCCATATATTTTAACACCACAGGAGTAAATATCATGTTCAACGTAGTAAAAGCTTTCGGCTCGATTTTCTCTACCCAAGGATACAGCACAGCTAACAATATGCTTATCAAAAATTACGTCAACACCAATTTTAACTATTTCAACGAAGAAGCAGTCGTTGATGAATCGATTTACCCGAATCAAACAGGTCGCGTCCGCTTTCAAGGTAGCTGGTGGCCCGCACGTTGCGATCGCCAAATCACCCTCACACCGGGAGACACGGTTTATGTCATCGGCGTTGACAACATCACTCTGTTAGTTTCCCTCGCTCCCGCAGACTAAATCAGAGCATGAACAACCTGGTAATCAATTTCAACCAGGAAATGCTACTTTTCAAAGAGCTTCAAATAGGCGATTAAACTTCGATATATATTAACACAAAAGGAGTCAACAAAATGTTTAACGTAGTAAAAGCTTTCGGTTCTATTTTTTCTCTTCACACCTACAGCACAGAAAACAATATCATAATGGATAACTACATCAACACCAATTTTAACTACTTCAACGAAGAAGCTGTCGTCGATGAATCGATTTACCCGAATCAAACAGGTCGCGTCCGCTTCCAAGGTAGCTGGTGGCCCGCACGTTGCGATCGCCAAATCACCCTCACACCCGGAGACACCGTTTATGTCATCGGCGTTGACAACATCACTCTGTTAGTTTCCCTGGCTCCTGCAGACTAAACTAGAACTCGATCCAAACTGCCTAACTTTTCACACCCAAATCTGATTTCGGCAGGGTTTATGCAAATAAACCCTGCCTTTTGTATGCTTAAATAAGTTGAGACACTCGCTAACCATATTTAAACCAGTGAACTTTCAATCAGTCATTGCCACCTTAAACAAATTCTGGAGCGATCGAGGATGCCTGATCGCCCAATCCTACGACACAGAAAAAGGTGCAGGAACCATGAATCCCCACACCTTTCTCAGAGCAATTGGCCCCGAACCTTGGTCAGTCGCCTACATCGAACCCTGTCGCCGCCCCACCGACGGACGCTACGGCGAAAATCCCAACCGCTTCCAACATTACTATCAATATCAAGTTTTAATTAAGCCCTCTCCTCCCAACATCCAAGACATCTATTTAGACTCCCTCAGAGCATTAGGAATTAGCCCAGAAGACCACGACATTCGTTTCGTAGAAGACAACTGGGAATCGCCCACCCTCGGAGCTTGGGGCGTGGGCTGGGAAGTCTGGCTCGACGGCATGGAAATCACCCAATTTACCTATTTTCAACAGTGCGGTAGCATTGACTGTCGCCCCGTATCCATTGAAATTACCTACGGACTAGAACGCCTCGCAATGTATCTCCAAGAAGTCGATGCCATGACGAAAATTCAGTGGAAAGATGGCATCACTTACGGCGACGTTCACCTGCAAGGAGAAATTGAACAGTGTACTTATAACTTTGAAGCTTCTAATCCCGAATTGCTGTTTACTCTATTTGGATTGTACGAGCAAGAAGCAGAACAATTGACAAAAAAAGGATTGGTTTTGCCGAGTCTTGATTATGTGTTAAAATGTTCTCACACTTTTAATTTGCTCGACGCTAGAGGTGTGATTTCGGTAACGGAAAGAACCCGCTACATCACCAAAATTCGCAATTTGGCGCGGCGAGTTGCTCAGCTTTATTTGGAACAGCGCGAAAAGCTGGGTTTTCCATTGGAAAAAGCTGTAAAAGTTTGAGCAGGAAGCATGGCACGACACGGATTCGGACACGGATACACGGATTAATTTAGCTGTTAGATCCCCGACTTGTTAAAGAAGTCGGGATCTGGGTATCCGGTTTTTTATATTTTTAATTAATTCAATGCGTAATTCTTCAGAAAATAATACAGAAACAAATCCTCAACTGCGAATTGACAGTGTTAGTTTAAAAACACCGATCGCCTCAAGTCATTTGTTGGAAAATATATCCTTTCAGGTACACAAGGGAGCTCGCGTGGCAATTGTTGGCCCTTCAGGTGCGGGGAAAACAACGCTGTTGCGGCTGCTAAATCGACTCAGCACTCCCACCAGTGGCTCGATTTATCTGGAAAATACAGAATATCGCCAAATACCTGCGATCGAACTCCGCAAACAAATCACCCTCATCCTACAAGAATCCAAGCTTTTGGGAATGTCGGTGCGAGAAGCATTGGCTTATCCTTTAAAGCTGCGGGGCGTGACTTCATCAAACATTGCTGAGAGAATTAGCGGGGCGATCGAACAACTGCACATACCCCAAGAATGGCTAAATCGCACCGAATTCCAGCTTTCTACAGGCCAAAAACAGCTCGTGGCGATCGCCCGCGGCATCATCCTACAACCAAAAGTCTTGCTTTTAGATGAGCCAACATCCGCCCTCGACGCAGGAAAAGCTGCCCACCTTTTGCAAGTATTGACACAGCTAACAAACGGCAAAACCACTATTGTAATGGTAAACCATCAATTAGAATTAGCTGAGCAATTTAGCACGCGAATTCTGCATTTACAGCGCGGAAAGCTCATCGAAGATTTGCCCTCTCATCAAATTAATTGGGTGCAACTGCGGCAAAATTTAATTCAAGCTGAAGCTGAAGCCCAACAAGAATGGTGAACTCTGGTTGCGTAATTAATTTGGATGTTTTAACCGCAGAGGGCGCAGAGGGCGCAGAGAAAGAGAAGAGAGAAGTTTACAAATTGTTGAGGGTTGCTAGAGAGACAGTCAGATATTAGCTTTGGGAATTTTGTTTAAGGTTGGCTTTTGTGATTTGACGGTAAATTGTTACTGGGAAATTAAACCCATTTTTTGATAAATTGGCCGAACTAAGTTTTTTAAAGCTGGCAACTGTTTGGTAAAAATTATGGAGCCTACAACACAAATTATTCCTCCAATGATGACTGTATTGGGAGCGCCGATATAATTGGCCAATCCGCCGGCAACTAAATTCCCAAAGGGTGTCACTCCAAAAAATGCCATCGTGTATATGCTCATCACTCTTCCGCGTTTGTCGTCTTCTACAATTGTTTGCAAAAATGTGTTTCCTCCTGCAAATTGGATAATGAAACCAAACCCCACAAACAACATCATGATTAATGAGAGCCATAAGATGCGGGACAAGCCAAAACCTATCAGCCCAAATCCCATAATTGCCGGTGAAATCGCAATCAATTTGCCGAGGCCAACTATACTTTTGCGGGAAATCAAATAAATCGCGCCCGCGAAGGCGCCAACTCCCGAAGATGCCATCAAAAAGCCGAGGGTTTGTGCGTCGCCTTGCAGAATTTTGGTGGCAAAAATTGGGACTAATACTGTGTGGGACATTCCGGCAAAACTGACTAATGCTAATAGCAGTAAAATTGCTCTAATCGGGGGGAACCCGAAGGCATAAACGAATCCTTCTTTTAATCTTTGTAAGGGTTTGGTATTAGTTGCGGCAATTTTTCTGGGCTTGATTTGCATCGCTAATAAGCCTGCAATTACAGCGATGTAGCTGAGTCCGTCAATGAGAAAGCAATAACTTGCCCCGACTGTAGCTATCAGCAAACCTGCAATTGCTGGGCCGATTAATCTGGCTCCGTTGAACATGGAAGCGTTGAGGGCGATCGCATTTGCTAAATCTTCTTTCTTTTCTACAAGTTCCGGTACAAAAGCTTGCCGTGCCGGCGCGTCAAAGGCGTTAATTGCGCCTTGAAAGAAACTCAGTACCAGGATCTGCCAAATGTTAACGACTCCTGTTAGCGCTAAAAATGCTAGCGCTAAGGATTGAACCATTGCTAATATTTGAGTGGCAATTAGGACTCGGTGGCGGTTCCAGCGATCGATTAAAACTCCTGCAAAAGGCAGTAAAATTAATGTGGGGATTTGACTTGTAAATCCGACCACGCCGAGCATCCAAGGTGAATCGCTCAAATTGTAGACAAGCCAAATAGTAGCGACTTGCGTCATCCAACTGCCAATCAGTGAGAGGCCTTGTCCTGCAAAAAACAGGCGATAATTTCTCGATCTCAGCGCTGGAGGCAGTTTTATTGTTTTGATTTTTGCTAGTAGATTCATGCTGCAAGTACGGCCTTAGCAATCCTATTTGATTGGTAAACATTTTTTAGGGGTAGCGCCCCTAAGCCTACCCCTAATTAGCGAAGGGCAACTATCGGGGGACTGCCCCTAGACTCATTATTACGAATCATTGAGAATTGCGATATGAGCCGGAGGTTCTATTTTACAACTCCCGAAAACTGAGATGTTGCACCATTCTCAATAAGCTTTTGATGAACAGGCTTTCCGGCCTGTTCCACAAGAAAATTCACTCTTTGTGGAACAGGCCGAAAAGCCTATTAAGCGAGAATGGTGCAAGATGTGAGGAAAACCAAGATTTGAGTAGAGTTAAATTTTTCCACCCAGGAAAACGATCGCCACAGTTAAATTTTTATGTCGCGATCGCTTGACTAACGAGAAATTCCTTCCCTCAATTAATGCTCAACAGCCAAGTACCGAGGTAACGCAGCAAGGGAACATCCCCAGGGGTGCGGATGCGGACGTTGAAATGGTACATTCCGCCAGGGGATGGGTTTCTGACGTTGGAGAGTACAACCTCAACATTGTTGCCGGCGGCAATTGGTTCTGTGGGATAAATTTCTATGAATCGATTTTCTTTGTCCCAGATTACTTCTTGCAATTCTATTGTTTTGTTTCTGACGCGCACTTTAATGTCTTTTTGGTCAAATTCGCCTTTGTAGTAGTCTGGATAGGATATGTTGAGTTGGGCGATCGCCAAACTTACTTTGTTGGAAGGAATTCGCAGCCGATATCTATCGCCACTCATCCCGGCTGTACCGTAATCCAAGCGATAGTTTAATTGGTTGGCGCGTTCGGGGCCGCCGAAAATCGTGAATCCTGGCATGGACTGGGCTAAACTGATGGCGGGTAATCCAGCCACCAAGCAACCTGTAACCGCTAGTGCTGAAAATAATCGTCGCATAACAACTCCTCTAATTAAACTCTTGGTGAACCTTTAATATCGATCGCCCGAAATTTGCGATCGTGCCTACAATATATCGAATGTCTCAGCAATTTGATGAGGGCGAGCCGATTTTAGATTTTAGATTTTAGATTTTAGATTTACTCCCGTCTGCTTTGAGAATGAATCTGGGGGCTGGTTAGAACCCGACGCTTTTCTGTGCCTCCATCCTAAGTCTCCGAAACGCTGAATCTGGGAACCTCCGAACAAATTGCTCGATCGTCAATTATTTTTTGCGTATTTTTTGCGTAATACTGATAACTGACATTCTAACTACAGAATTAGGCGACATAAAATTGTATCATAATCTGTGGCTAACTTAACAATTTAGCGAATTTGAATGTATAAGATAAGTTAAAGATACGGGTCGAATTTGGGCGATCGGCTTTAGTATCAACGAGAGAAGTTTAGGGGAACGGCTGCTTCAATGTAAAGCAAGGCATCGGGCGATTAAAAATCGCACTTCAAGAAACCTGCAGAGGCAGGTTTTGTCTGTGTAGGCGCGGTTTCAACCGTCCTAGGAAGGCTTAAATAAGGAGAGTTCATGAAATTAGCGATCGCAAAAGAAATAGCAGCAGGGGAACGCCGGGTGGCTTTAGTACCCGACGCTGTAGCCCGATTAGTCAAACAGGGGGTCGAAGTTTGGGTTGAGGCGGGTGCCGGCGCACAATCCTTTTTCTCGGATCGTGCTTACGAAGAAGCGGGAGCTCAGGTTGTCGCCGATACCGCTAGGCTGTGGGGCGAAGCCGATATCGTCGTCAAAATCGGGGCCCTGCAAGAATCAGAAGTTCATCAACTCCGGGAAGGAGGCGTTTTCATCGGATTTTTGAATCCTCTGGGAGATCCGGCTTTAGTGCAGCGTTTAGCCGATCGCAAAGTAACGGCATTCAGCATGGAAATGATCCCGCGCACCAGCCGCGCTCAAAGCATGGATGCGCTGTCATCTCAGGGTAACGTCGCCGGTTACAAAGCGGTACTGATCGCAGCCGCCGCTTTGCCGAAATATTTCCCAATGCTGACAACGGCGGCGGGTACAATTCGCCCCGCGAAAGTATTGGTAATGGGTGTGGGCGTTGCTGGCTTGCAGGCGATCGCCACGGCGCGCCGTTTGGGTGCGGTAGTCGAAGCCTTCGACATCCGCCCGGAAACAAAAGAACAAGTGCAAAGTTTGGGCGCTAAATTCCTTGATGTCGAACTCAAGGAAGAAACCGTCGCCGCCGGAGGTTACGCTAAAGAATTATCAGAAGCGGCTAAAGAATACACCCGCCAAGTGCTCACCCAACACGTCAGCGCTTCCGATGCAGTGATTACAACCGCTCAAGTTCCCGGCAGAAAAGCACCTATTTTAGTTACTAGAGAAATGGTTTCTCAAATGAAGCCCGGATCGGTAATTGTTGACCTCGCGGGCGAACAAGGCGGCAATTGCGAATGCACGGAAGCGGGAAAAGATGTTGAATGGAACGGCGTTAATGTCATCGGCCCGATTAATGTGCCTTCGTCGATGCCTGTCCACGCTAGCGAAACTTACTCGAAGAATATCTCCTCTTTACTTCAGTTGATGCTGAAAGATAAGGAACTCAATTTGAATTTTGAAGACGATATCATTGCTGGTGCTTGTGTTGCCCGCGACGGTGAAATTAGCAACCAGCGAGTGCGGGATGCTTTGGCAGCTCAGGCATCAGCCGTTAGTTAGATTCGGTCGTTATGAGGCAAAGTCCGGCAAGGGTTGAAACCCCTGCCTCAAAGCTAAAGTCCTCTGAAGAGGACTGAAGAACTGATTAAATATCTCCCAAAAAGGCTTTTTTGAACAGGCTTTCCGGCCGGTTCCACAAGAATTATTGGAGATGTCTATTAGTCCTCTTAAGAGGACTTTGGCTATTAGCCAGGGAATTCATTCCCTGGCGGACTGGCGGACACAACCGGGAACGAGTTATAACCAATTACCAATTACCAATTACCAATTGTTATGGCAGAAGGATTGATTGCAGGTTTAGTGGTGTTTACTCTAGCATCGTTTGTGGGATTTGAAGTAATTAATAAAGTCCCGCCGACGCTGCACACACCTTTGATGTCGGGATCGAATGCGATTTCGGGAATTGCCGTTTTAGGCGCAATTCTGATTTCTGGCCAAGGTAATGTGACTGTTACTTCGATTTTGGGGACGATCGCGATCGCCCTGGCCACAATTAACGTTGTCGCCGGTTTCTTAGTAACCGATCGAATGCTGCAAATGTTCAAGAAAAAAGAGGTTAAAGCGTGAGCGATTTTCTGCCCAGTGGCATTCAACTAGGTTATTTAGTTGCCGCATCTTTGTTTATTATCGGTTTGAAACAGTTGGGTTCCCCTGCAACCGCGCGTCAAGGGAATGTGTTAGCTGCGATCGGGATGTTAATTGCGATCGTCGGTACTTTGCTGGAAAAGCAAGTCATCAGCTACGAATTGATTGCTGTCGGCATCATCATCGGTTCCATTTTGGGAACAATTATGGCGAAAACTGTCGCGATGACGGATATGCCGCAGATGGTGGGTTTGCTTAACGGTTTTGGGGGCGCGGCTTCTGCACTCGTTGCTGTGGGCGAATTCTGGCGCTATCTCAGCATCCCGGAATCGCCGGCGCCTGATGCGACAATCACGATCCTTTTGGGCGTGTTGATTGGCGGAATTACTTTCACTGGTAGCCTTGTGGCGTTTGCGAAACTGCAAGAATTGCTGCCGGGTGCGCCGATGACGTTTCCGCTGCAACAGCCGTTTAATGCCATGCTGGCGATCGCACTTTTAGCCGGCAGCGGTTATATGCTGACAAACCCGGAGAATGTGCCGGTATTCCTGGGTTTGGTGGCGATTTCCAATATTCTGGGAATCATGTTTGTGCTACCGATTGGGGGCGGCGATATGCCGGTGGTGGTGTCGCTGCTTAACTCTTATTCGGGGATTGCGGCGAGTGTGGCTGGGTTCATTTTGATGAACAATATGCTGATTATCGCTGGTGCATTGGTGGGCGCGTCGGGGATTATTTTGACGCAAATCATGTGCAAGGCGATGAATCGATCGCTTGGTAGTGTGCTGTTTAGCGCCTTTGGTAGCGGTGGCGGTAGTGCTGGGGCTGCTGCTGGGGCTGCTGGTGCTACTGACAAAACTGTTCGCAGCATCAATCTCGAAGAAAGTGCGATGATGTTGGGTTATGCGCGATCGGTTGTAATTATTCCCGGCTACGGGATGGCTGTAGCGCAAGCACAGCACGCCGTGCGCGAGTTAGCCGACGGTTTGGAAAAAATGGGTGTTGACGTGAAATACGCAATTCACCCGGTGGCTGGGCGGATGCCGGGGCACATGAATGTGCTGTTGGCGGAAGCAAACGTGCCTTATCCGCAGTTGTACGATATGGACGATATCAATCCGCAGTTTGAAGAAACGGATGTGGCGTTGGTGATTGGTGCGAATGATGTGGTGAATCCGGCGGCGCGTCACGATACGGCGAGCCCGATTTATGGGATGCCGATTTTGGAGGTTGATAAGGCCAAACATACGATCGTGATTAAGCGCGGGATGAGTGCTGGTTTTTCCGGTGTAGACAATGAGTTGTTTTACAAGGATAAGACGATGATGTTGTTTGGTAGCGCTAAGGATGTGGTTGCCAAATTGGTTTCTGAGGTGAAGCAATTGTAGGATTTTTTAACCGCAGATGAACGCGGATTAACGCGGATGATTAAACCCGGTTTCTTGAAGAAACCGGGTTTTTGTTTTGGGTTTGTTTTAGATTGTGTCTGGTTGATTTGCAATGTTGTAGGGGCGGGTTTTACAAACAATAATTGACTAAAATTAATAATCTCGTAAACCCGCCCCCTCCATGCTAGAAGGATGCCACCGGACTTGATATTATGCAATGCTAGCTTGGTTTAAATATCCACTGGAAATAGGTGTATGTGAAAATCCTTGTTCTCTGGCTTTTTGAAACCATTTTTCTGCTTCTGTGCGATCGGCTGCTACACCATCAGCACCGCACAGATAAATTCCTGCTAAGTTGTTTGAGGCAACACCATAGCCCTGCTCAGCGGATTTGATGTACCATTTAATTGCTTCTAATATCATCATTTCTCGACCTAATCCTAAATGGTACATACTGGCAATTATGCACTGGGAGGCAGCATTACCTTGTTCGGCTAGTGGTTTTAACAAGGTAAAGGCTTGGGTATAATCTTCGTTATTAAAAGCGGCTAGACCTTTTTCTAAGTCTGACATTTTGGTTCTCCGTTTTTTATGTGAACTTTTACGGCCCTGGAAAGTTTTCGTCAAAAGATTGAGGACAGGGGCGATCTTTTGGCCAAGGGAATGTTGCTAAAGCTGCGTAACCCTTGCATTTATAAGCACAAATTTTAAAGTTACTCGTAGGATCGGGAGACAAGAATTCTCCACAATATTCGCATCTTTTGCGTGGCGGCTCGCTGGTAGATTCACTGCTATCACTGTTATCGGGTTGCATGGTAACAAAAGGCGATTTATTACAACTTTTAGTTGATATTATCATAGCATTAAAGAAAGATAACTAATAAATTCTATCCAGTTGTTGTGATTTATTTTTTTCTTCCCTAAGCTGACGCATTTTTAAGACAAATGGTGATGGATTGCGATCGTACTCAGCTTCAGCTTTGAGGCTATATTCTAACCAATCTCCTACATATTTACCTACAGTTTTTGTATTTTCCAGATAGTAGAGAATCGTAGCATAAACTTGAGCCATAGTCACTGTCCGAAATTTTTGAGCTATGGCTTCTGGAGTTTGGCCGCGGTAAATGTATTCGTAGAGAATGTGTTCGATACCGACGCGGGTTCCTTTGATGCGGATATCTTCTGGTGTTAAGAATTCAAAGTAATCTTCTAATTGCATGATTTTCGCTCGTGTTCCATAAATTTACTATGCAGCAGATTCGGGAATTATGAAGGATCTGCTGTCTCAAAAAATAGTTCCACCGCTTCGATCAGATTTCGTCGCGCTTCTTCTATATTGTCACCTTGGCTGGCAATATCGAGTTCCGGGCAAAGGGATACATATCCGTCGCCTTCTCGTTCAATAATTGCTGTAAACTGTTGTGTTGACTTCATAATTTGAAGTGGCGGACTGCCAAGCTCAAACAATTATAGTTTTACTTGAGATTATATCACATTTTTCGCTGTTCGGTGGAGACGGGCGATCGCCCTATACAATGCTAGCTTGGTTTAAATAGTCACGGGCGATCGGTGCTAGTCAAATATACCTGCGATCGGAGATTTTTTAAATATAATGAAATCCTAAAGAATTAATAGAACTGCAAAAATTGTACTAACCTTAAAGCTAAAGTCAATTAAATTAAAAAATTTTCAACTATGTCAGATCAACCTTTTAATATCCGCCAACTAAATGGCCTAGATTATGACGAAGCAGAACCACTCCTGGAAGATTATCAGGAAACGCTAATCGAGCTATTTGTCAATGCTCCCGAAGGAGAAGAATACTGTAAAACTTATCCAGACGTGGGATTTTGGATCTCGCAGTTCATTTATTACGGTTTCGGCTATGAAGGTTTTACGCTGCCTCGCATGAAAGTGGAAGATGTGGCAACTGTAGTCGAAGAGTTGTTTCCCAGGAAAGTGAGTTTGCTTTCGCCGGAAGAAGGTGAAAATGCTATCCCGGAATTATTGGCGTTCTGGCAATTTTTGAAGCGAGAATTTAAACTGCGAAATGCCACTTCAATTATCAAATACCTGCGGGATATCGAGCCGGAATTTAAGGAGATTATGGAAGATTCCTCTAAATTTGGATTTGCCAAATCCTTTGTAACGATCGGTCATCAAGCAGGGTTTGATATAAGTACAAGGGAAGGTCTAACACAATTTCAGGAGATATATAATGCTAGCATTGCTCCTCTAATTGCAGCTAAAAACTCCGATACATCGGGATTTTCCAGCCAACCGATAAGTGATAGTGCTGTCAATGAATCTAAAGCAAGTAAAGAAAAACAAAAAAAAGCAAAAAATACGGCGGCTGAATCGAGAAAACGCAACCGCACTAAGAAAAAATGAGGTTTAGCAAGTATCTATCCTCACTTCACTCTTCTTCTGATTCTTCTCAGCATCTTGTTAGCTTCTTCCCTCCCGCGAAACTTCCAAACTAATAAATAACACATCAAACAAAACCCGAAGATTCCTAACACGATCGCACTTTCTTCCGGTGAGTTGGTAGTTCTATCGAACTTCCCACTCTTCGGACTTGCTTGGATGTTGTTAGTTCGATCGACCGATCGATCGCCCGCTTGCAAGTTAAAATTGTGTTGTTCAATCGCATTACTATTTTTAAGTTTTCGATCTATTGATTGAAATGACTTCGCCTGTTCGCAGCTTGTTAAGGATAATCCAATAAGGATAAAAATTAGGAAATAACAGCGACATTTCATGATTTTTACCTTTCGGTCAGCGAAAAAGAGAATAAATCCATATAGGGCTTACTGACTCCGACAAAGAAACCGGGTTTTTATCTAATCTGTCGGTAGCCACGAAGTATTTTCCTAAAAAACCCGGTTTCTGGGCCCCTATCTCCAGGACTATTCTATCTACTATAATAGCATTAAACGAATTCAGGAAACATTTCCAAACTAAACCAGGAAACTGATTCAATGCCATCTATATCTTTTGATGCTTACCTCAAGTCGATTCAAAATAACCTGCAAAAAGGTAGCGAGCGCAGCCATTATCCAGCGCTGAAAAATTTGCTGGATGACTCAGACAAGGGCATTGATGCCGTCATTGAAGAAAAAGGCAATAAGGCAGGGATTCCAGACTTTACCGTGAGGCGGCGGGAACTATTGGTGGGTTATGTAGAAGCCAAAGACGTTGGGCTAGACCTGGATCAGATAGAAAAATCGGAGCAATTGCAGCGGTATATAGAAGCGTTTCCGAATCTAGTATTGACCAATTATTTAGAGTTTCGTTGGTATGTGAATGGGAAGCGCAGGCAGAAGGAAATTTTAGCAGATCGTAATGAGAATAAGCTGCAAGTAAGGGCTACAGAAAAGATTGCGGCTTTGCTGGATCAATTTCTCAACTATACAGGCGAGATTATCAGCAGTCCTGAAGACCTGGCGCGACAGATGGCGAGGTTGACGAAAGCAATCCGGTTAGCAACAACAACTGCACTGGAGGGAGAAAATAAAGACGGGGAATTGCATCAACTGAAGCAGGGCTTTAGTGAGGTGTTGTTGCCCGATTTGAATGATGCTGATTTTGCTGATATGTATGCTCAAACGATTTCTTATGGGTTATTTGCGGCAAGAGTTGGTCATGCTCAAAATCCAGGGTGTGAACCGTTTACTCGGCGCACGGCTGGCACGTATATTCCAGCAACAAACCCATTTTTGAAGCGATTGTTTAATACGATCGTCGAAACGGATGCAGTCAGTCAGCTCGATTGGGCGATCGACGATTTGGTGCAATTGCTGTCTCAAGTTGATATGGGCAGCATTCTCGAAAACTTTGGGCAGCGCACTCGTCAAGAAGACCCGGTGGTGCATTTTTATGAAACGTTTTTGGCGGCATACAATGCAGCTTTGCGAAAGAGTCGAGGCGTTTATTACACACCGGAACCTGTGGTGTCGTTTATTGTGCGATCGGTTGATGCCATTCTCAAAGACCGCTTCGATCTCCCATTAGGATTAGCTGATAACGCCAAAGATCCAGTAACACAAAAGCCGAAAGTACAAATTCTCGACCCTGCAACGGGGACAGGTACATTTTTGTATGAAGTGGTAAAGCAAATTTACCGCAATCTAGAAGAAATTGGCATGGCGAATCAGTGGGATAGCTATGTGCGAGATAATTTGCTGAATCGGTTGTTTGGATTTGAGTTATTGATGGCTCCCTATGCCATTGCTCACCTGAAGCTAGGGCTAGAACTTCAAGAACTTGGTTACAAATTTAAGGACAAACAACGATTAGGCATTTACCTCACCAATACGCTGGATGAGGCACTGAAAAAATCAGAGATTTTGTTTGGTCAGTTTGTGGCACAAGAAGCAAATGAAGCTTCGACGGTGAAGCGAGATACACCTGTGATGGTTGTATTAGGCAATCCGCCTTACTCTTACGAGTCGTCAAACACAGGAGCATGGATTAGTGGTCTTGTTCGCGACTACTATCAAGTTGATGGTCAGCCATTGGACGAGAAGAATTCAAAAGGATTGCAAGATGATTACGTAAAATTCATTCGTTTTTCTCAATGGCGTATTAATGAAACTGGATTTGGGGTTTTAGCACTCATCACCAATCATGGATATTTAGATAATCCGACTTTTCGAGGAATGCGTCAAAATCTGATCCAAACTTTTTCGGATATCTATATTTTGGATCTTCATGGAAATTCTAATAAAAAAGAAATATCTCCTAATGGAGAACCCGATCAAAATGTTTTTGACATTCAGCAAGGTGTAAGTATAGGAATTTTCATTAAACAGCCTGGAAAATCATCATCTGCTGAAACACATCATTCTGAACTTTGGGGAAGTAGGTCAGACAAATATGAAGCTCTTAGCAACTTAGATATTGATACGATTGCGTGGAATAATCTTAAGCCTCAATCGCCTTTTTACCTTTTTATTCCTCAAAACATCACCTTGCTTACAGAATATGAAAAGGGTTGTAAAATCACAGAAATTTTTAATATAAACAGTCCCGGAATCATGACAGCACGGGATTCATTAACCATTCACTTTAGTCAAGACGATGTATGGAAAACAGTTAATAAATTTTCAAGTATTTCCCCTAATGAAGCAATTCAATTTTATGAATTGCCAGAGAATACAAGAGACTGGAAAGTTGAATTAGCTCAAAAAGATTTAAGATTATCAGGTCTTTCAGAAACAAAAATTAAACCAATACTTTATCGTCCTTTTGACATTCGTTATACCTACTATACGAGTAATGGGAAAGGGTTTCATAGTTTGCCTCGTGGAAATGTGATGAACCATATGTTGACAGGTGAGAATTTAGGATTGATCACTGTGCGCCAAGTACCTGAAGGTATCTTCAATCATGTTCTTGCCACCAATTGTCTTGTTGATAATCGTATTACTTCTAGTAACAAAGGATACGGACAATTATTTCCTCTATACACCTATCCTGATACTGCCAATGAACAGGGTAGTTTATTTACTGAAAGGACTAAAAATTTATTTCCAGGTTTTTTAAGTTCAATCCAAGACAAGCTTGACTACATTCCCACACCAGAAGCAATCTTTTACTACATCTACGCCATCTTCCATAGCCCTACCTATCGCCAACGCTACGCCGAGTTTCTCAAAATCGACTTTCCTCGTGTGCCGTTGACCCGCAATGACCAGCTATTTAAAGACTTGGGTGCAAAAGGTCAGGCATTGGTAGACCTGCACCTGATGAAATCGAAAAAACTTAATAAGCTGATTACTAAAATGAGTGGCGATGGTGACAATGCCGTTACCGAAGTTATCTATAAACCCGCTGAACAGCGAGTTTATATCAACAAAACCCGCTATTTTGAAGGCATCGCCCCCGAAGTTTGGGAGTTTAAAATTGGCGGTTATCAGGTGTTGGACAAATGGCTGAAAGACCGTAAGAAAGCCAAACGCACTTTATCCTTTGATGATGTACTGCACTATCAAAAGGTGGTGGTTGCGCTCAAAGAAACCATGCAACTGATGGTAGAAATCGATCAACTGATTCCGGGTTTTCCCATAGAGTAAGATTCAGGACTTACTGACTCCGACAAAGAAACCGGGTTTTTACCTAATCTGTCGGTAGCAACGCGTCTTTTCGTAAAAAACCCGGTTTCTGGCCTGGTGTGCGATGATCGGAAATCAACCCATTTACACTTACAACACTCAACTCATCCAATCAGTCGTTGTCGAAATTCTTTAACTGCTGCGAGGGAATTCGGATATCGAACATATTCTGCCAACAATTCTATATCTAAATTAGGCAGGATTTCACTGCGACTGATTTGCTCATAACCGCAGGTTTGGACAAATTGAACTGGAATTTCTTCTCGCAGGTAGTAGAGGCTAAAATTTTCATTTTGCCAAAACCAAACTTCTTTAACATTTAACCGTCTGTAAACTTCCAATTTATTCAGGCCACCACTGGTAACAACAACCTCAATTGCTAAATCGGGAAATTCTTTGTCTGTACCAATGCAGTAAGCTTCATCAGGTTCCGTCCCGCCTCTTTTTTCCTCTTGCCGTAGGCTGGTAGAACCAAATGGAAAATAGTCTATATCTGCTTCTAAAAAGTAAATGAGTAAAAGGTCTCCAATGCGAGTTTTTCTGTTTTCATGGCGGCGGGAAGGTGACATAATTTCTAAGACTCCATCTAAATACGTGACTCGATATGCGGAAGTATCCCCACTTCTGGTGAGTAATGTTTCATATTGTTCCCAGTTGACGCGATCGGTAATATAGCGACATTCGGAATCTTGGCGTTGGAGTGCTTGTTGGTCAAGTAGAGCATTGAGATCGCTTGTCAACATACTATTACCTCCTTTAGGTTGTCTTGATTGTAATGAGAGTTAATGCGATCGTGATGAATACTATATAATAATTTAAATATTATCAGATATTGTGGACTCCGACAAAGAAACCGGGTTTCGACTTCGCTCAACCACCAGGAGTTTTTATCGAATCTCTGAACAGCAACAAAGTATTTTCGTAAAAAACCCGGTTTCTGGGCCGCCATGCGTAAGTCCTTATAATTAAATCCCCAATTGCTCCCAAGATTAGGTAAAATTATTGGCGTGTCTGAGGATAAACTATATGCGTTTGGTTAAATATATTGCGATCGCCATTATCAATGGTTTCGGTGTCGTCATCGGGATTATCTGGGTAGCAGTCCCCACAACAGTGGCTCAACCTTCCCTAAACTACCAACTCGCACTCTCTGGGCGACAGCCAGACGGGGAAACTCCGCAATCCCTTTCCGAGCTCTACAAATTGCGCGATCGCCTGAAAGTACAATTAGATAACCTTGCCAAAAATCCCGACAGCGCTTCGTTTCCTGCAGAACTTTGGAAATCAGCAATCCACCGTCAGCAATCTCAAACTCTGACGCAGCAACTCCAAAACGTTCAAAGTCAGATTCAAATAGAAGAAACAGCCAAATATAATTGGGACGAGGCTGCTAAATTTGCCGCCCAAGCAGTCTTAATTGGACGCACTTCTAATCCTTCTTCTGCTACTTGGGAACAGTCGCAACGCCTGTGGCAAATTGCTATCAATACGCTGCGACTCATTCCTCACGATTCTTTTTTGGCCGATCGGGCGATCGATAAAACCATCGAATACCAAGGAAACCTCAGTGTCGCAACCTATGAAATGCAAGTCGCACGTTCGGTAGAGAAAATTAGAACCGAGGAAGAAGAGATAAGAGAGCGAGCCCGACAAGAGCAAGAGAAAAAAGAATTTGCTCGTCGAGAAATAGAGAGAAAAGAGCAAGAGAAAAAAGACCGGGCTAGAAAAGAGATTGAAAGGCAAGAGTTTGAAAAGCAAGAATTAGCCCGTAAAGAACTTGAAAGGCAAGAATTAGCCCGTAAAGAACTTGAAAGGCAAGAATTTGAAAGGCAAGAGTTAGCCCGTAAAGAACTGGAAAGGCAAGAATTTGAAAGGCAAGAATTAGCCAGAAAAGAACTGGAAAGGCAAGAATTAGCCAGACAAGAATTAGCTAGACAAGAACTGGAAAGGCAAGAATTAGCCAGACAAGAATTAGCTAGACAAGAACTTGAAAGACAAGAACTTGAAAAGCAAGAGTTAGCTAGACAAGAACTTGAAAGGCAAGAATTAGCCAGACAAGAATTAGCCCGACAAGAACTGGAAAGACAAGAGTTAGAGAGAAATCAGCAAGCAACTCCTCAACCAACTCCTGAATCAACTGCAACACCAACCCCCACCCCAGTTACACCCGCCGCGTCCCCGTCGAACTTTTTCTTTGCGGGAGATACCAACAGAGATGGCCAAATTAACCAGCAAGACGAAGCTGGAAAAGAACAATGGTCTTTGTCCAGTGGTGCGCTAATTTCATTTAACGATCGCAATAACGATCGCGGCAAGATACCGACTTGGAAACAAACCAAAGTTATGGTTCCCCGCCGTGCAGCAATGCTTTCTCAAGTTAACTTAAACCTGTCTGAAAGCTTCAAAACCTCTCAGTTATTTATCACTGCTGATAGCATTGCTAGCCCTCACATCAGCGTTTTCCAGAAGACGGGGGACGGCTGGCAACCTGTAGATATATCCGGTGCTAAACCTCTAGTTTTCAGCACCAATATTGTTTTAGGTGTCGAAGCAAAACAATTTGCCGATCGCAATTGGAACGGCACTGTTAATCTCAAAGCAACTGCCCAAAACAACGGTCAAGAAATCGCCTCCACAACAATCCAAATGGGCGTTAGTCCTTGGATGATAGCGCCCAATACAGCACCAGTAACCGAAGTTCAGGTCAGCGACAGAGGCGCGGTAAACAGCGAATTTATCTCCCAACTCAAACAAGCAGTAGAACCCACGGGCGCTAAAGTAAAAATTATCCAGGGCGATCGCACTTGGATGCAAGATACCCAGAAAAACGGATACGTTCAACTCCCCGAAAAATCGGAGATACGCCAGTTTAATGTCGCCCTAAAAAGCAATAGCGAGCCAGAGAAAAACCCGCCTATTAAATCAAGTCAAAACCGGGATTTGAAAGTAGTTAAAATTGGCAATCCTCGTTCTTTAGACCCTGTAAGTCAGTGGTCTGACGGATACGGCAATTTGCAGGTGACACCGCCGATTCCCGGACACCCAATGGGTCGAGTTTATTACGGGAATTCGGGAAATGCTAGTTTTAATCCAGAGGTACTTGATTTTATTCAAGCTCAGAGAATTCAAGGGCCGCCAGTGGATATTGATACTTCTTGGCTTTTGACTCGCCAAGTCGATGAAATTATCAATTTTATTCCCACTCAAACTCCCGGACAATATGTAATGGCGATCGCCAGTCCCGAAGCCGGAGTTAAGCTGTTGGAAGAATTGGAGGGAAGAGGTTACGGCGATGTGGCGATCAATCGTGGTTTGAGCACTCAAACAACTGTCAGCGCCGCCTTGAAAAACCGTGCTTTAATTCAACACAATCTCTATTTGCAAAATCAGAAACTTAATCCGATTATAGAGAAGTTGAAAAGAGAGTTTTTACTCGGAGACGACCAAATTGTTCAAGTTCCAGTGATGTTTGGCTACAGCGGTTATGCTTGGTGGCCGAATATGGTCAATTCGGTGCCAGTTAACGGCAAGTTGTTAGTTTCAAATCCGCGCGGGCCAATGATTGACGGTGTAGATTACACTCAGGAAAGATTGCGCCAACTGCTGCTTCCTGCTGGGGTCAGCGTTAGTTTTCTGGATGATAGGTATTATCAAGAATTGAAAGGAAACGTGCAGTCGGCGACGAATACTGTGAGGAAGCCAGAAGAGCGGCCTTTTTGGCAGTCTTTGCCTAATAATTACTAATTGGGAATCGGGAATGGGGAATCGGGAATCGGGAATCGTGAATCAGGAATTTGTAGGGGCGGGTTCACCAACAATACTCGCCTGTAACTGACAATCTCGTAAACCCGCCCCCACCCAACAGTAAATCTAATTGGGAATCGGGAATGGGGAATCGGGAATCGCGAATCAGGAATTTGTAGGGGCGGGTTCACCAACAATACTCGCCTGTAACGAACAATCTCGTAAACCCGCCCCCACCCAACAGTAAATCTCAATATACCTCCTAAACCCGCCTCCCTAGTACCATTTTTATGAACAGGCAAGATGCCTGTTCCACACAAGTACCATTTTTATGAACAGGCAAGATGCCTGTTCCACACAAGTACCATTTTTATGAACAGGCAAGATGCCTGTTCC
>NZ_JAUBVD010000001.1:0-69925 GCF_036705675.1 Microcoleus sp. AT8-A3 | reverse complement strand
ACACAAGTACCATTTTTATGAACAGGCAAGATGCGTGTATCCGTGTCAAAATCACTGGTTGTGCCTTCTTCATTCTGCTAGATAATTTCAGTGCAGGCGATCGCACCAGTAACGTAAAATGTCTAAAAGCGGTCTTTGTAAAATAATTTTAGCCCCATGAGCGACGAACAGGAAAAAAAACAAATTTTGACTCAGCACCCGGAAATAATTTCCACTA
The DNA here is from genome assembly GCF_036705675.1 of Microcoleus sp. AT8-A3. Classification (NCBI taxonomy): domain Bacteria; kingdom Bacillati; phylum Cyanobacteriota; class Cyanophyceae; order Oscillatoriales; family Microcoleaceae; genus Microcoleus; species Microcoleus sp. AT8-A3. Next base: position 69,708 of record NZ_JAUBVD010000001.1, on the reverse strand, counting down.
CCAGCGATGAGTTCGATCGCAGTGAAATTGCCAGGGCTGATTCAACTTCCGCATCAGCAGAAACTCCCGCAGAAATTGCCACGCCCGAAGATATTTCAGCGCCCATGGACGCAGCCGAAACAATTCCAGTTGTCGCCGATAGCACGCCGGAAACAACTCAAATTACAAGTTATCCGCCTCCAACAATTCCAACTGCCAACCTCGAACCAAAACCAGCTCGCTCGTGGCAAATCTTAGCAGTTTTTCTCAGCGGAATCTTAGTCGGTTCCGTCCTTAGTCTCGGCAGTTTGCTAGCGTGGAAAATGTATCAGGAAAGAGCCAACCTTCAAATCAAACTACCCGCTGACGTACCCCTCCCCGAAAGCCCTCCGCCTGTCGCCACAGCGCCCATCAACCGCAGGCCCGGACTTCCCCCAGCCCCTGGAAATGGGCGGCCCCCCACATTCCCTCCGTCGCCCCGTCCCACTCAAATCCCCTCTCTGTCTGGTGTTCCGCAACTTGCTTCGCCGTTGCCTTCTCCTTTGCCGTTGCCTTCTCCAACTCCAACTCCCGCTGCGGTTGAAACCCCTGTAACCGAGCGAGTTTACTTTCAAGCCGGTGCTACGGGAACTACTCTGAGCAATAGTTTGCGAGCCAACATATCCAGGCGCTACTTACTGGAGTGCAATAGCGGCCAAAGCATGACAATTAATGTTCAAGAAGGTCAAGTTAGCGCCGCAATTATTGCTCCTAACGGTGAAAATTTAGGTACTACTGATAGCACAGGTCAGTGGCAAGGTCAACTAGCCAGTAGCGGCGATTATACTATTGAAATTTCAGGCGATCGCCAAGCAAACTACCAAGTTAAGATTGAAGTCAAATAGCAAGTATAATTGTCTCAGGGGGTAGTTACACAATACATAAACCCGCCCTGGTTGCAAATTACAAATTACCCATTACTAATTACCAATGGTTGCACAAATATCTCCAAGCATCTACGAAGCAAAAACCCAGGAAATTGCCAAAGAAATCCTGAAGGCAACTCAAGACAAAAAGCGCTCTTTTTTCGGTCAACTGCAAGACCAAATGCGCTGGGACGACAAACTAATGGATTGGGCGATGGCTAACCCCGGACTGCGGGTGCAATTGTTTCGATTCATCGACTGTTTGCCGGCACTCCGCAGCAAGCCGGAAATTGCCCGCCACCTGCAAGAATACCTGACCGCCCAAGAGGTAGAATTGCCCGAAGCTTTGAAAAAATTACTCAATTTTACTAACGCTGATTCGATTCCTGGACAATTGGCTGCGACGACGGTTGCGCCTGCAGTGGAAACTTTGGCGCACAAGTATATTTCTGGGGAAAATATCAAGCAGGTAGTTAAAACTTTAGAGCGGCTTCGCAAAGATAAAATGGGTTTTACAGTTGACCTTTTGGGGGAAGCTGTCATCACTGAAACTGAGGCGGAAATTTATCTTAACCGCTATTTGGAATTGATGGAGGAACTCGCCAATGCAGCGAAGAATTGGCCGCAGGTAGATGCAATTGACAAAGCTGACGGCGAAACTTTGCCGCGAGTGCAAGTATCGGTAAAGTTAACGGCTTTTTATTCTCAGTTTGACCCTTTGGATGCTAAAGGTAGTGAGGAGAAAGTAAGCGAGAGAATTCGCATTTTACTGCGTCGCGCGAAGGAATTGGGCGCGGCGGTTCATTTCGATATGGAACAGTATGCTTACAAAAGTTTAACTCTGAGCATTCTCAAAGACTTATTGTTAGAGGAAGAGTTTCGCAGCCGCACGGATATTGGAATTACATTGCAAGCTTATTTGCGCGACAGCGCCCAAGATTTGCGAAACCTGATTTCCTGGGCAAAAAAACGCGGAAATCCGGTAACAGTGCGGCTGGTAAAAGGCGCTTACTGGGATCAGGAAACTATCAAAGCGATGCAGAAAGATTGGCCGCAGCCGGTCTACAATGACAAAGTTGCTACCGATGCCAATTTCGAGCAGATGACGCAGTTGCTGCTAGAAAATCACGAATATTTGTATGCAGCTATTGGCAGTCATAATGTCCGATCGCAAGCGAGGGCGATCGCCATTGCCGAAACTCTCAATATACCGCGCCGCCGCTTTGAAATGCAAGTGCTGTATGGCATGGGCGACAAATTGGCTAAGCTTTTGGTCGATCGGGGTTATCGCGTCCGAGTCTACTGCCCCTACGGCGATTTGCTGCCGGGAATGGCTTATTTGATCCGCCGTTTGCTGGAAAATACCGCCAACAGTTCTTTCATCCGGCAAAGTTCCGAAGAAATGCCGATCGAACAATTGTTAGCCGCACCAGTTGCTAACGGAAATGACCAGCTAGTTTACAGCAAAGTATTTCCCAACGTTGCCGATACCGACTACGCCAATACCAAATTGCGGCAACAAGCAGAAACAGCCATCAAATCAGTGCGCGCCAACCTAGGTAAAACCTATTTACCGCTAATCAATGGCGAGTACCAAAATACTGAAGCCACAGTTAACTCACTCAACCCTTCCAATCCCACAGAAGTAGTTGGCACAATCGGATTGATTTCCGAAGAACAGGCCAAACAAGCCCTTGAAGCAGCAAAAGCAGCCTTCACCGGTTGGCGAAAAACCCCCGTCCGCCAGCGGGCAGGCGTCCTCCGCAAAGCCGCAGAATTGATGGAACAGCGGCGGCACGAACTATCAGCTTGGATGGTGTTTGAAGTCGGCAAACCCGTCAGAGAATGCGATGCCGAAGTTTCCGAAGCTATTGATTTTTGCCGCTACTACGCCGACGAAATGGAACGGTTAGAACAAGGGAAAAATTACGACATTCCCGGAGAAACTAACCGCTACAGCTATCAGCCACGTGGCATTTCTTTAATCATTTCACCTTGGAATTTCCCCCTCGCAATTCCTGTGGGCATGACAGTTGCATCCCTGGTGGCAGGTAATTGTACTTTGCTCAAACCTGCGGAAGTTTCCTCAGTAATTGCAGCAAAAATAGCTGAAATATTGGTAGAAGCCGGAATCCCCAAAGGCGTATTTCAATACGTGCCTTGCAAAGGTTCCACCGTCGGCGCTTACATGGTGAAACATCCCGACGTTCACATGATTACTTTCACGGGTTCTCAGGAAGTTGGCTGTCAGATTTATGCCGATGCTGCGATTTTGCAGCCTGGACAAAAACACCTGAAACGAGTAATTGCGGAAATGGGTGGCAAGAATGCAATTATTGTCGATGAAAGTGCGGATTTAGACCAAGCAGTTGCAGGCGTAGTTTATTCGGCATTTGGATACAGCGGCCAAAAATGTTCCGCTTGTTCGCGAGTAATTGTGGTCGAATCGGTGTACGATAATTTTGTGGCAAGATTGGTAGAAGCGACGCGATCGCTCAATGTCGGCCCCGCAGAAAATCCCGGCACTCAAGTCGGCCCTGTGATCGATGCAAATGCCCATTCGCGCATCCGCGAATACATCGAAAAAGGTCGCGCCGAAGCTAAAATAGCTTTAGAAATGCCGGCACCAGAAACCGGTTATTTTGTCGGCCCAGTCATTGTTACCGAAGTATCGCCCACAGCAACTCTCGCCCAAGAAGAAATTTTCGGCCCGGTTTTGTCGGTGATTCGGGCTCGTAATTTCAGCGAAGCGATTGCGATTGCTAACGGTACTAATTTTGCTTTAACCGGCGGATTGTATTCTCGCACGCCTTCGCATATCGATCGAGCCGCATCCGATTTTGAAGTCGGAAACCTGTACATCAATCGCGGAATTACCGGGGCTGTGGTATCGCGCCAACCTTTCGGAGGATTCAAACTTTCGGGAGTTGGTTCTAAAGCTGGCGGCCCGGATTATTTGCTACAATTCCTCGAACCGCGCACCATAACCGAAAATATTCAGCGCCAAGGTTTTGCGCCGATTGAAGGAGTGGATGATTAATCATTCCTTTGTTTGTAGAGAGGACTGAAGTCCTCTCTCTGGCTGTTAAGTTGGTAGGGTGCGCCCAGCGCACCTTACAGGTGGGGTGACAGAAAAAAATTGTGGGAGATTAGCTAGTTATAAAATGGAATCTACCAAAGATCGCGATCGACTAAATTCTCACAACCCTTCACTTGACAAGTGGCTGCGATTTTTAATTATAGTTGTATTAGTCCTCGGCATATTCTTTCGCTTCGCCAACCTAGGAAAGAAAGTTTACTGGATAGATGAAAGTTACACATCCCTGCGGTTATCTGGATATACAGAATCTGAGTTTATTCAGCAAGTAGTTGACGGTGAAAGTCGGGACATTAAATTTTTACAAAAATATCAACGGATAAATTCAGAAAAAACCGTCGTAGATACCGTAAAAGGATTAGCTTTAGAAGAACCCCAACTCGCTCCGCTGTATTTTGTAGCGACGAGATTTTGGGTGCAACTGTTCGGCGATTCAGTGGCTGTAACTAGAAGTATGTCGGCTGTTTTTAGTTTGCTCGCATTGCCTTGTATGTATTGGCTGTGCTTAGAATTATTTGATTCCTCGCTGACAGCTTGGTTGGCAGTTTCATTACTAGCTGTATCGCCTTTTCAAATAGTTTACGCTCAAGAAGCTCGACCTTACAGCTTGTTTGTATTAATAATTTTGCTGTCTAGCGCTGCTTTGCTGCGGGCAATGCGGCTAAAAACTAACAGCAGTTGGGCAATTTATGCGGTAACAGTAGCACTGGGATTTTATTCTCACCTATTATTTGCACTGGTGGTGCTAGGGCATGGAATTTATGTAGCCCTCTCGGAAAATATGCGGTTTAACAAGACGGTAATTGGGTATTTTATAGCAGCAAGCGCAGGATTTATTGCCTTATTTCCTTGGACTGTAGTTTATTTAATAAATTCGCAAAATGTCAGTGACAAAATAGCATGGCAGTCCTTAAGAATTCCAATTTCAAAATTAGTTTTAAATTTCGTTTTAAACATTATTAGGCAATTTTTTGATGTAGGATTATACTCTGATTTGCCACGATTATATTTCATATTAACTATCCCAATTATTTTAATGATTTTAATAATTGTCGGATATTCTTTTTATTTGCTGCTGAGTCAGACAGAAAGACGTGTTTGGTTGTTTGTTATGACATTAACGTGCGTGACATTAGCCATTTTCCTGCCAGCGGATTTAATCTGGGGCGGAATGCGATCGATCAACACCCGCTACATGATTCCCTGTTATTTAGGAATGCAGATAGCTGTTTCCTATTTTTTGGCGGTAAAAATGACATCTCCTCAAGTTACAATGCAGTTGCTAAAGCTGTGGAGACTGGCTCTGGCTGCTTTGCTCTCTATTGGAATTATATCCTGCTGCATCTATTTGCCAGCAGACTCTTGGTGGAATAAAGACCGCTCTTATATTAACATCCCGATCGCCCGCACGGTAAACTCAGCTTCTCGGCCATTACTCATAACAGACTTGTGGGTGTATAGTGTAGATACGATCGGCAACTTACTCAGTTTGAGTTACTTAATCAATTCCCCTGCTAAGTTTTTAGTATTGCCACCTAAAATTGTGAAAATCCCACCAAATTTTAACGAGATTTTTTTGTATGGTATTTCCAGAGAATTCAAAACAGAAATAGAAAAAAATACTCGTTATGAAATACCAACTCTTTACACTCTACAAAATCAACATATAATTTTGAGAAAATTGCTAAAAAAATGAAGTAGGGTTGGAAAAATGCGTTTTAATGTTCCCCGAAATTGGCTGCAATTTTTAATTATAGCCGTATTAGTCATAGGTATTTTATTTCGGTTCGCCAATCTCGATCGCAAATTTTACTGGATCGACGAAACATATACTTCTTTAAGAGTTTCTGGCTACACCGAAGCCGAAATAATCAAAGAAATTTCCTACCAGAAAATAACCTCGCCTGCGGATTTACAAAAATATCAGCAGATAAATTCCGAAAAAACCTTAAGGGATACCCTGAATTCTTTAGCAACAGAAGACCCCCACCACCCGCCGCTGTATTACGTATTAGCGCGATATTGGGCGCAATGGTTCGGCACTTCCGTTGCAGCAATGAGAAGTTTGGCAGCCGTGATTAGCCTGCTAGTATTTCCCGCAATTTATTGGCTGGCTTGGGAGTTATTTGAATCTTCAGCAGTAGCATGGATGGCGATCGCAATTTTCGCAATTTCTCCCTACCACATCCTCTTTGCCCAAGAAGCAAGACAGTACAGTTTGTGGACAGTAACTACTATTTTATCCACTGCCGCCTTGCTGCGAGCAACACGCCCTGACGAAAATCAAAATCCTGTCGCCCTTGTTCTTTCCTGGGCGCTTTATGCAGCCACAGCAACACTGGGATTGTACACCCACTTGTTATTTGTCTGCGTCGCTGCCGCCCACGCAATCTACGTCGCAGTTATTGCCAACTGGCGCGATGTGAAAACATTTATTTCCTATTATGTAGCATCTTTAATCGCTTTGATATGCTTCATGCCTTCCCTGGTAAATACTGTAGAAAATTTCAATCAAGTTAGAAGCACAACAATATGGGCAGAACAAACAAATTTCTTAAGATTAGTCAGCAGATGGGTTGGTTCCATCACCATAGCATTTTTTGATATTGGCATTGATGGAAGTGCCAACGCCACACAACTAGCCTTGCTAATTCCAGTTGGGATCATGATTCTAGCTTTAGTCGGCTATGCCCTTTATTATCTATGCCGACAAACACCAAAGCGAGTGTGGTTGATTGTATTGTTATTAATTGCAACAACTGCTTTGTTTTTAGCAGTGCCTGATATAATCAAGGGTGGAAGGCGATCGGCAAATCCGCGATATTTAGTTCCTTGTTATGTGGGAATTCAGATAGCAGTGGCTTACCTGCTGTCTGCGAAAATCAGTAGCAATTTGGAGAAATTAAAACAGCAAAAACTGTGGAAAATAGTTATAGTGGGAGTTTTTTCCGCAGGTATTATATCCGGTGGAGTTAGTTCTCAAGCAGATATTTGGTGGAATAAAGGCAGCGGTTGGTTGCGTGCCTTGGAAGTAGCCGCAACTGTCAATCAAGCCAGCAATCCCCTATTTATCAGCGATGCCAATATTGCATATATCATGCCTTTAAGTTATTACCTAGAACCCAAAGTAAAACTGCTAATAGAACCCCGCTGTTACACTTCTTGCTACAAAAATCGAGAATTGGCAAAGAAAAAACCCCAACCCCCGCAAATTCCCGGCGGTTTCAGTGAGTTGTTTTTATACAGACCGTCCTCTACTTTGCGATCGGCAATTCAGCAACAAAACTATCAAATAGATCCGGCTGACACTAATGTCGAGCTTAATCTGTGGAAAATTACCAAGAAATAATCTCAAATATTAAGGCAAAAAACACGGGTTTGTGGCCCAAAAATGTCTTATTCACTGCGACATACTGGCCATAAACGGCATTTTTGAAAGTATGTCGCAAGGAGAGTTCGATAGGTTTGCTTTTAGTGGTAAGCTAAAAGTTAAGAATAAAAAAATAACATCAAAAATCTCCAATGACACTCACTGAAACCTCCAACATTCGTAAACTGCTGTGCGATCCAGACTTAGGGCTGATTCCTCACCTAGAAAAGTGCCTGAAAGATTTGCACTCATCTGCGATCGCCAGTGGAGAGAAATTCAAGGTAGAACCTTACGATATAGAATTCAAAAGCTGCCACACCCAGAAGCATCCCAACGACCAAAAACCCCTCGTCACCCAGTCAGTGTTAATAAAAGTTCCCCTGACTGGGAAAGTTCAAGACAAGATGCACCTATATCTGATCGCAAGTGAGTTACAGAACCAAATCGACTTCAAAATTATCGACTGGAGTGCCTTAGAACGCCGTCAATACGACATTCAGGGCATCCCCTTAAAGCAGCCGATCACCAAAATAGACGGCCAGATGAATTACGAGTTAGTATTCGATCGACCAAGCTACTGCTGCATCACCCTGTGCCGCCAATTTGACTTAACTTACGCCGCCAATTTTTAATTGGGCTTGTAGGGGGGGTTTCACCAACAATATTTAGGTTAATTAACAATCTATAAAACCCGCCCCTATCCCACGGTAAACCCCTGGTACATTTTTCGCATTCAATACAAATCCATGTTGATGTAGATTGTTAGTTGTGTGGGGGCGGGTTTAGGTATATTGTTAGTAGAAATTCGATATTGTTGGTGAAACCCGCCCCTACGAAATCTGCTAACAGTATGTCAATCCCATTACCGATTCCCAATTACCAATTACCAATTATCAATTAATTCAAACAGCTCGATTCGCAGTTTCCGCAAGAATCCTCTTAATATCAGCAGGAGTCAGATTCGGATTAGCTTGCAACATCAAAGCTACCACGCCGGATACTTGTGGCACTCCCATTGAAGTACCGGAAAAATATCGATAGGGAATCCCCGGTTGAGAAAGCGCCACAGTTGAATAAACATCACCAGAATCCGCCCTACCACCGTCGCCACCCGGAGCAACAAAATAATTAATTGCTTGCGAACCCGCCCGGTTAGAATACTCCCCAAACAAGCCATTTCGGGTAACACCACCGACAGCAATTCCTACCTCATTGGCAAACCGAGCCGGATAATCTACTTGTGGACGAGCATCATTTCCCGCAGCCGAAATCACGATCGCGCCTTGAGCTTCAGCCGCTCGAATCGCATCCAATTCTTGAGCATTCAACTGTAGGCCGCCCAAACTCACATTTATGATCTTCGCTCCATTTGCCACCGCATAATTAATCGCATTAATTTCATCCCGAATTTTACCCACCCCTGCTCCATTAAGTATTTTCAAAGGCATAATCTTCGCAGTCGGAGCCGTTCCAGTAATCCCAACCCCATCTTTTTTCGCAGCAACTAAACCCGATATATGAGTGCCGTGATTGTTATCATCCATAGGGTCATTATCGTTATTGACAAAATCCCATCCTCGGAAATCGTCAACAAAGCCATTGCCATCATCATCAACCCCGTTGCTAGCTTTATTGCGACCGATCGCATCAACGCCAGTTTCCCCGACATTACTCCAAATATTCCCCGTCAAATCCGGGTGATTGTAGTCAACTCCGCTGTCAATAACTGCCACCACAATTCCGTCTCCAGTCAAGCCCTGGGCCCAAACCTCTGGAGCTTTAATTAAATCTCTGCCCCACTCGTCGCCGCCCAAGTCGGGAACATCAGGAAAAGTTGCAGTACCTTGAGCTTTGGCAACTGCCGCCGCTGCATTCACCAAACCGAACCCAAAACGAGAGTCAAAACCTTGCAAGTTGCTCGGATTGTTAGGAGAAACAGTTGCAGGAGTTGCAGACAGATTGAGGGAGAAATTTGTACTGCCTTGGTATTGATAAACTCGGACAAAGTAAGTTCCTGCGGCTAAACCGTTGATGTCGATCGCTTCCGGCGATAAATTCGGTTGTTGAGAAGAAGCAATAATATCGGTGAAGTCAATAGAATTGTCGCCGTTAATATCTTTAATTAGAGCAACATCAACATCCGCAGTCAAACCGCTGACAGTTAATTTAAAGTCGCTATTTGCAGGCAAAGTAAAGCGGTAAAGGCCGTCTGGCCGGGCATTGCTAAGCGAGTCTGCGATCGTTTGAGTGCCGCCCAAAACGCCTAAATCGCGAGCTTGATCCAGTTGGTTGCCCAATACGGTAGTTGCAGAGATGAATGTATTGGCGAGGTCTTGTGGAGATGCGTTGGCTACCAAGCCTAAAATAGCATTGGATTGGCGAATTTTAATTAATGTATTGGAAATACCGGGGGCGATCGATATTTCTTCGAGAATCAAGTCAGCTTCGGTAAGATTGTCAGTCAGTCCGATCGAATCCACAAAACTGTTAAAGTCAGTAATCACGTCTGCTGCAGCCGGATCGGAGACTGCGGAGTCGCTGCGGAGGACAAAGGTATCTGGGCCCAAACCCCCTGTCAGCGTATCTTTGCCCCCATCGCCCACTAAAACGTCGCTGCCGTCGCCGCCGTTGAGCACGTCATCTCCCTTACCTCCCTGCAAGGTATCGCTGCCAGCATCGCCAAACAGGAAGTCTGCGCCGGCACCACCGTTAAGCAAATCGTTGCCCGCACCACCGAAGAGGGTATCGGAATTGCCACCGCCGAGAATGCGATCGTTACCATTATCACCGCTAATTATTTCGGCATCCGACGAACCGACAATAAAATCGTTGCCGCCGAGGGCAAAAAGTCCGTTAGGATAAGGAGTCAAAAAGCCCGGAGTCAAGGCGAAACTATTGGGGCTATCATCTAAAAGATAGGAAAAACCGTCAGGGCTCGGGCCGGGCATAGAAATGTACTCCTAGCGAGGTATATCGATCTAAATTTTAGATTTTAAATTTAAGTTTGTGGTTAAAAGTGCCCTAAATACTCTGTAAGGCGGGCATTACGCACAGTCTGTAGAGGTGTGCATAGGTTAGGTTAAACTAAGATGTTCCACCCTTCTCAATTACTTGTTTAGGAACAGGCTTTTCGGCCTGTTCCACAAAAATGTTGAGTTATTGTGGAACGGGCCGGAGAGCCCGTTTAGGAACAGGCTTTTCGGCCTGTGCCACAAAAATGTTGAGTTATTGTGGAACGGGCCGGAGAGCCCATTCTTGACAAGGGTGCAACATCTCAGGTTAAACAGATTTATTCCGTCATATCATGCCGTGTAAATCAACCACAATTCCGCCTTAGCCGCTCTAAAATATAAAATCTCAAACAGTATAACTTAATCCCAAATTCAAAATCGGGATCAGAAAATGGGAAAACAACACTTGCATCGAATTCAGAATTTTTTCAACATCGCGAAGTCGCATTTAAAGCCTTATTTGCGCTATTTGATTTTAGGCGGGACGTTTTTATTTATTGCCAAAGCTTTTTTAACTCACTGGCGAGAAGTCGCGAATATCCAAATTCGAGCCGAAAGTTTTCCGTTGCTGGCGATCGCCCTTGGCGTCACTTTACTTTCTCTAATTTTTGTCGGCTGGGTGTGGATGTTGATTTTGCGGGAATTCCGCCAACCTGTAACTGCTGCCTGGGCGATTCAAGTTTTTCTCAAAACTAATATTGCCAAGTATTTGCCGGGGAATATTTGGCATTTTTGGGGTAGAATATTGGACGCCAAAAAGGCAGGCATTTTCCCTAAAGCTGCTACTCTCAGCGTGTTGCTGGAACCGCTGCTGATGGCTTCTGCTGGCGTTTTGATTGGGTTGATTTGTTTTGACAAATTCAATTGGTTTTTGCGAATTGTCGGTTGTGCTGCTATTTTAACGGCGATTCATCCCCGAATTTTAAATCCGATCGTCCTATTTGTAGAGCGGTTGAAGTTATCCAAGAACAATGGGGAAAATTCAGAAGTTGGGGAGGATCGGGGCGAGCGACAAACTTTGCGTTTAGAGTCTACCTCCACTTTAACTAAAAAAACATCGAGTGTCAAGTCAAACCGCAAAATTAATTTGCCAATTAAACGCTATCCTTTAGTGCCGTTAATCGGACAAATATGTTTTATCGGATTGCGGGGCTGCGGTTTTTTGCTAACGGTAATGGCTTTAACTCCGGTGGAATTTAGCAATATTCCCAACTTGTTTGGTGCTTTTTGTTTTGCGTTTGTTGTCGGTTTAGTCGTACCGGGAGCACCGGGGGGAATGGGAGTATTTGAAGCAACGGCGATCGCCCTGTTGTCCGATCGCTTTTCTACGGGTATAATTCTGGGTGCGGTGGCTTTGTATCGGATAATTAGCATTCTGGCGGATGTTTCGGGTGCATTTTTAGCTAAACTCGATCGCCAGCGCGATCGGCACAGTAAAAAAAGGTGAATTTAAAACTAAATATTCTCGTGATTGTAGGGTGCGGGGCTGAGAAGGTGAGATTATGTGCGATCGAACAACAAACCTATTTAATTGCGGATGCGATATCAGATTAAAGCATTTTTTCCAGAAATTGCTTGGCGCGATCGCACTTCGGGTTACTAAAAAACTCCTGGGGCGGCACATCTTCCGCCACCTTTCCGCCATCCAGAAACAATATCCGGTGCGCGACTTCCCGCGCAAAACCCATTTCGTGAGTTACAATCGCCATTGTAATTCCAGTTTTTGTCAAAGCTTTCATCACATCTAAGACTTCTTTAACCATTTCAGGATCGAGTGCAGAAGTCGGTTCGTCCATCAACAAAATTTCCGGTTCCATAGCCAAACAGCGGGCGATCGCCACCCGCTGTTTTTGTCCCCCCGAAAGCTTAGAAGGATAAACCTCCGCCTTATCTGACAAACCCACTTTTTCCAGCAATTCTAACCCCTTCAGACGCGCCTCATCCTTAGCCACCTGCTTCACCTTTACAGGCGCATACATCACATTTTGCAGCACAGTCATGTGCGGGAACAAGTGGAAATGCTGAAAAACCATCCCCACTTTCTGGCGGATTTTCAGAATATCTACCTTCGGCAGAGTAATATCCACCCCGTCAATGTATATGTGCCCCGAAGTCGGAATTTCCAGTAAATTCAAACACCGCAAAAAAGTAGACTTGCCGCACCCCGAAGGGCCGATAATGGCAATCACTTCTCCTTGATGAATTTCAGTAGTTATCTCGCGCAAAACCTTCAGATTGCCAAAAGATTTATACAGGCGATCGACCTTAACTGCTAGTTTGGAGTCTGCGTTCGAGTACATTGGCCCCCCAAGTTAAACTAAGCACCATCAAATAATAAATTGCGCCGACAAATATCAAAGGTTCAAAGTAAATATACTTTTCGGCTCCCACAATTGTAGCGCGGCGCAGCAAGTCTTCTACGCCAATTACTGAAACTAAAGCTGAATCCTTCAGCAAAGCAATACTTTCATTCACCAATGCAGGCAAAATATTTTTCAACGCTTGGGGCAAGATAATATCGCCCATCATCAGTTTGTAGGGAACACCAAGGGATTCTGCGGCTTCTTTTTGACCTTTATCTACGGCTTGAATTCCGGCGCGGATTGTTTCGGAAATATAAGCCCCAGAATTCAGGAAAAAAGTAATCACACCAGCTTGCAGCGCCGATATATTATAGCCCGTAAGCTGCGGCGTGGCAAAATAAACTAAAGTCAACTGCAAAATTAGCGGTGTTCCTCGAAAAATAGAAGTATAAGCAGTACCGAACCAAGCCAGCGGTTTAATGCTAGAAATCTTAAACAGAGACAGCACGATTCCCCAGATAAATCCGAGAAATGCCGACAGCAAGGTAAAAGTTAGCGTTACCCAAATCCCGGACAAAATATAAGGCAAACTCGGCAATATTTTGCCAAAATCTAACCCGAACTTGGAGGCTACCGCAGGCTGATTTGCTTGAGCAGATTCTTGCGGAATCGGCCGAGAAAACCACTTAGTAGCTAGTTCCTTAATTTGACCGCTGGCTTTCATTTGCTGGAGAACTCGGTTGAATTCTGGAACTAATCTCGAATTTTTCGGAAAGGCGATCGCCGAACCGCTTTCTTCAGTATTCGGAATTGTGTTAAATTCCAAGTCCGGGTTCGCTGCGGCATAACCCGTAGCGACAGTATCCTCGATCACTCCTGCGGCGATGCGGTTCGATTTAATTTCTTGAATGATATCAGGAATTCTATTGAGAGCAGCCAGTTGCACACCGGGCATTTTTTTCACAGCTTCCTGCTGAATGCTTCCGAGTTGAACGCCTACTTTTTTCCCGGCTAAATCTTCAGCTTTGGTCAAATTGCTGCCTTTATTGGCGACAATTGTATTTTGAGCTTCGTAGTAAAGGTCAGAAAAATCCACATTTTTTTTCCTTTCTGCGGTGGGAGTCATTCCAGCCATCACAAAATCGGCTCTTCCCGCCTGCAAAGCGGGAATTAAGCCGTTAAAATCCATGCCAATTACTTTCAGTTCGTAGCCCAATTCTTTAGTAATATATTTGGCAATATCGATGTCAAAACCGATGATTTCGTTGCCGCTAACAGCCGTATCTTTAAATTCATAGGGCGGGTAGTCTGGGGAAGTCGCCAGTGTTAATGTCTTGTTGGCTTGGGCGTAGCTGGCGATCGCAATTAAACAAAAGGCGATCGCGATCGTCGCCGCCAGCATTGATTTTAATTTTAAAAGTTTCATATCGAGCATTGTCCTAAAAAATCCCCGCGCCAACAAATTATGCGAAACTTCACAATTATGTCACCACTCTAAAGATAGATAAGATGGGTAGGGTGCGTCAGGTTGGAGATTCTTAGTCAGCATAGAAAGTGTGATTCTGACGCACTATTTGTTGCAAAATGCGTTAGTTATGAAATTGTTGGTTTGTAGGAAAAATCATGCTAACTGACGCACGCTACTTAAAGTAAATCACGCTCCATACTTAATCCGTGTATCCGTGTCAATCCGTGTCGTGCCTGCCTTCTTCTCTAACATTTGAGAAAGTAAAGCTGGTTCGCACAACTCCCACCCATGTTGTACGGTTGTCCTATTTGCGATCGGTATTTGTAATCATCCAGCCTATTCCATTTGTATGTGGTACACGGTATTCAGTAGATCAGAGCCAAAAATGAAACGTTATCAGATAGAGTTTAGTGAAAAAATAGTTAAAGCATATCAACAAGGTGATACATAAATTAGGAAAGGAGCCGCCCGTTTAGATCTAAATAAAGCCTCTGTGCAAAAACTTGGAAGTGCGATCGCTATTATGGGAACCACGAATCAATCCACACATTTGACACTTTTAATACTCCCATCTTCCTTGAGAGCAGTAATCTTTACATGAACTGCTTGTCCTTCTCTCAATAAAGCTGCTTTTTTAGGCTCCTTCTCCGTAAGCTTTAAGACTTCCAACATATGATAAGTTACGTGATTGCTGTTGATGCGAGCTACAGTAGCCTCCAAAATTTGTCCAATCTCAAACTTTTTTGACTTAACAGCTTTAGCAATTTCCACTTGCCGTTCTGACTTAACTACAACACTTGGTAGCGTACTTGGTGAAAAAGTTGGAGCGACTCTGCGATTATCATCGATTCGTGCTATTTGTAACGGAGTTGGTAGCACTCTGCGCTCTTTGTACTCGTTAGGTTCAATCGTCATATACTCAGCATGGAGTGAGTTTTGTAAACCTTCACATTGCAACATTGCCAATAACATTTCGATTCGCGGAAGCTCATCTAGGCTGGTAGCTTTATGTCCCTCTGGATGGTCATTTTCGTGAATATTCTCCAGTACATAATTCTCAAATGCTTTTCTGCACTCTTCGGATTCAGAATCAGTGTTAGTCTCTCCATGCTCCCAGCTATTGCGATCGGTGAATAATGTGTTGTAGCGTTGAGTGCGATCGCCAAACCTAAGCTTATCAATTTTGACCTTGATAGCACCCATCCCCAAAGGTTTACCCATACCTAGAGAAAAGCAGTATTTCTCATTTTCTGCAATTTTTAATACCCACAGTATTGCACCAATCTCTACTTGACTTAAGTTCTCAAAGTAGATGGTAAATGAAAATTGAATACCTTCATCAATCGGTTTAATTAAACTCGTTTGGCTATCTGATGCGCCGCTAGGAACTTCAATCTGAGCAGGTTTATGCCAGTACAACTTATGTCCTCGAATAACAGTTTCTCCTGCTTCTGTATCAGTTGATGGCTTACTAGCATAGTGCTTGAGTTGACTCTTCTTTGCCCCTGTTTCTGGTGGTTGAACCAGGTAATGCTGAAAAGTTGTAGGTTTTGGGCTAGATAACAGAATAGGTTTGGGTTCTTGATTCAGGCTTTGCTGCACCTTCTCCTCCTGATGTAGCTTCAGGATACCATCACTTATAAACACTCTACCAGCACGACTTTGTTCCATTCCTTCAGGTTGCTTGTCACGTCGGACAAAGCCAAAAATAGCTTCAGCTATATCAGTGATTGCGGGTTTATCTTTAGAATCTTTCAGGAAATCGGGAATAAAATCTCGTGCCGTTGAAGCTTTTCCATTACCTTGAGGAGAGTAAGGAATCCGAAAGTTAGGACTTTGACCAAATAGCGTCACTGGTTGTCCAGCTTGGGGTTGACAGTAGAAGATACAACGACCATTTTTTAAAACACCCTTATATTGATCGAATCGCGGTTCTTGCTTCTGAAAAGGAGTTAAAGCACTACAATAGTCCCGAATAGCATCATCACTAATTTGAATGGGTTCAGCTTTTGGGTTTGGTTCTCGGATAATGCAGTGATTCTGACGTTTGAGATCGCCGGGATTATTTCCTGCTTCCAGCATATTGCCGCTAGTCACTACAACTCCTTGATATTTATAGGTTGTACAATTGTTACTGACTTTCCCCGCAAACCGACGAGTTTTTTTTGTATAGATATCTTCAAAACTAATATTCATAAAATACTGAGGTCTATAATCTGATAGGTGGCTCATTGGAATAAAATCCGAGATTGACCGTAAGTTATCCTCTTTAACCCAGACGAAGGGAGCCTCATCAACAGGCATAGCGGGACGAATAAACCAACCATCTGCTTTTTCTACCAAGTACCCAGCTTTAATATTTTTGGGTTTGACATATTTCTTGTATTCTTCCTTCAGCGGATCGTCTTGATCGGCAGCAACGGCTCGAAAGAAAAAGCGCTGTTGCTCTGAAACACGATCTATTTTTCCAAAACTAACAATTTCAACTAGAGTTCGCAGCATCCCGCGTATACTACTACCAGATATGGCAGCAAGATTACCGCCCGGGTAACTAAAGAAGGCAGCAAGAATTTCTCGTCTTTCCTTTTCCCACTTTGCTTTTTCGTCATTCTCCCATCGCTCTCTTTCTTCTTTTGTTTTATGTGTGGGAGGTTCTGAGTATTTAGCAAAATCCTCGGGACTCCAACCGCAACGGCTGTATAGTTGAGATTTAGTTGTTAAAGTGCATTCAATTTTTCCAGTATGTCGGTCTGGATGATAGCGATCGCCACTTGGTAAATCCTCTGCTTCAACAACTTTTTCAGGTAATTCAACAAAGTTGTAGGGTGCTTTAGCTATACGATCGACTTGTTCAATCTTCTTGATATGCTTGGGATTCATAGTTCAATCTCCTTAAGATTCTGTGAATTAACTTAATCTCTATTTATCTTCTGACTCTTGCTCAAAACTAACCCCTTCATACAAAAGTTCGATCGCACATTCAAACTCAATACTTTCTAAAGAAATTGCCTCCCCAGCTTCATACTCATAATAAAGCCACATTTTACCTTCTCCTCGACGATAAACCTCAACTACTATTTCTTCTGAATCAACTAAGACATATTCTTGCAAACTCGGAATCTGGCGATAATATTTGAGTTTTTTGGTGCGATCGTAATTGGCTGTACCCGGAGAAAGAACCTCAACAATAACTTTCGGTTTTTGAATAAATTCTCGTGATTTCAAGTCATCAGGATCGCAACTGACAACTAAATCGGGATAGAAATAGCGACTATTTTTACGAGCCTGAACTTTCGCATCTGACACATTAACTCGACAGCCCCTCTCACGGAAATGAGGGTACAAAGCCCTGTATAAGTTAAGAGCAATGTCATTATGAGGTAGAGAGCCTCCTGTCATAGCTACAATTTCGCCGTCAATGTATTCATGGCGAAGTTCCTGCTTGGCTTCCCATTCTAGGTATTCTGCCGCCGTCATTTTTTGATCTTGTTCACGATTGGCGATCATAATTCGCTCCTTGATGCAATGTATTCCTATTTTAACAAGTGTTTTTGAAATTACATAACTGGTTACTACAATCTACTTTTTTGGATGAGAATATAAATCTACCAGGCGACTCAGATAAATTCTGGCTACACCGCTCTCATCATAATCAATATAATGACGTACTTTCAAACGTAAGGGGCGAGAATCTTTACCTTTGAAAGTAATCCCAGTTAAAGGTACAGCGTGTTTTAATCCTTGAGAACCATCTGAAACTAAAGTAAAATCGTGTTTAGGTTGTCCTTCCTCTTGGGTGCCCCAAAGGATTTGGTCTTCGGGAATATAATCATCTTTTGAGAGATGTCCATCCTCGATCGAACGTGCTTTCCAGTTTTGACCGACTTTCCAAAGCATAACCTCAAAATTTTTACCAAAGATTCGACTTTGTTGGAGAGTAGGCGATCGCAATTTAGCCAATTGGGGAAATACATCCTCATCTCCTGATGTCACCAACTTGTAGTCATCGCCTCTAAATTTACCCCAAATTACTCCATCATCAGCATGAGCTAATAACCAAATTACTCTATCGTCACCATGAGCTAATAAGTTTTGAAATTGATACTGCTTTGCCTTAGCTTGTAACCAGTTGTACAAAGAAGGCGTATCCATAATATCCTGAGTATCTTCAAGGGTTTTGCAATCGGGTTTATTCATTAGCATTCAATACCTCAGTTGGATAATTGACTAATTTTTGAACAAATTTTTCTAATCTACCAGAATCGCTCACTACAAGGGGTTCTTTTTCACCTGTTTGATTGATCGTCCATACCTCTTTATGCTGTAACTTTTTTTCCCTATCCCAGATATACTGGGTCAAGGTTGCGTTTTTTCCCTGTAACCTTCCCCGCCCGATACTACTTTCACCTCCAACAGGTAAATCACTTGTCCATAAATCTTTCAGCAAAAGTAACAGCAATCCAATTTCATGGTTGTCTGGCTTCCGTAACTCAAGTTCAATGGTGACCCAGGTATCTTTATCACCAAATATAGGTTGTTCGTCGAATAATGCGCCGTGATAAGCACCTCCTGTAAAACGATCGATCGCAATCCGATTTTGTACTAATTCATTTGCATCTTTGATAACTTTTTCATGGACAACTAAACGGCTTGCTTTTGCCTGTTTGCTTTTATCCTTGCTAAAGTCAGTACCAAATACTTCATCAATGATGCTTGTTGGCTTCTCAAGGGTATTAATAATCCTCTCAGCGCGATGCCGTAATACTCCTGCTAAACTCGTACCAGATAAAACGGGTTCTGCATCTATTTTACCGGGTCGATGAGATTTCAAATGTACAACATCGGGAGCGCGTCCAGTTGAATCTTGACCGGAACGAATTAGGAGGGAACCAAATAATTTGAATGTTGCGTCGATGAGGAAGCGATCGCGCTTATCTTTCCAATCTTCTGCTACACCAAGACCTGCCTTTTTCATTGCTTCGACAATTGAAGCATCAACAGCAGGTGGTTTACTACAGGGTGGGTCAGTTAACCAAGAATGGTCAAGGGTTAACCAGGCCATGCGATCGTTCTCATCTTCCAAATTAAAGTTCCAAACCTGCCATTCTTTGACATGACACCGACCAAAACCGCGCCGCTTTTTCATGCCGAGGCTGATTTCATGATTTTGTAAGCCGGAGAGTGCGATCGCTAGTCCTTTTAGTAAATCAGCTTCATTAGCTTCTCTCTCGACCAAGAGTTCAAAACTTAGAGGAAATTCTGTCCCAGCTTGCAGCAACTCTAAGTCATACTTAGCTTTATCTTCTGCGGTGCCTGTAGCCCCATTGATTTTTACTCCATCTCTGAGTTCAGCTTTGATTGGTTTAGTGCCGATCGCATCATCGATAATTATAGAACTTTGAGTATCTTGTTCTATTAATTTAATTTTATTGGCTTCATTTTTATTTTTTTCATCTTTTTCATCTCTATAAGCAAATAGATCGCCAAACAATTTTGCTGCTAGATCTTGACGACTGTCACTTTCTCCATATCCCTTACTATGTTCTCGTAAATAGTTCCGCAAAGCACCTGTAATAGATGAACCTGTCAGCAAAGCATGATTCTCATGGAGACTATCCCGTAGCAATGGCAAGTCAGTAGGACTATCTGCATCGCCTTGACCTAAACAAGTTGGGGTATCAAGCACCAGCAGACCGCGTACAATGATGCGTTTAATAATATGGCGATGATCTGTTCTATAAAGTTCAGTCATTGTTTTTATCCTTCATCATTTTCTTGGCAACTGCCATAATCAGGCGCAGAGTGTATTCTAGTGAAAGCTGAGCATCGAGAGTCTTTTGTTGAGTAGCGACTTTAATTCCCGGTAAATTATCAACTTTAGGTCGGGAACCCCAACTGGAAAGAATCCAACTATCAGGATTGTTTAACCATTCTCTAATTTTCTCATCTAATTTTTTACCATTTCTCATTTTAGTTTGTTGAAACTGAGTACGAGCAGTCTTGGTCAAGTTATCTGTACCTTCATCTCTGCCAAGCAATTCATAAAGGGGATCGGGTTTACCTTCAGTCAGAGCTTTCCTAGTTATATTCATTAACCGGGATAGTTGACTATTCTTAATTTCTCTTGAACTTTCAGGCGTATTAGGTTCCACTTGTTGTAGTAGCAATTCATCTAGCTTTTGTCTTAGAAGTCTTTCTGCCATTTGTGCAGCGATTTCATTAGCTTTGGTACTGGAAAGAATTTGGCTTGTGTCAGGTTCGGTATTGACTGAATTAGCAGTTATTTCACCTTCTTCTTTTAACCAGTTCAAGATAACTCGACCAAAACCGTCTACTCGTCTTTCTCCAATTCCCTGTGCTTCTAAGTCTGTAACTTGCTGTGAATCGAGATTTTGGCGTCGCTCAAAGACAAAAACACTTCCTGCCGCTAAAGCTGGAACTTGAGGTAGTGGTAAACCCCATTTACGATTAAATCCTCCTACATTTAGGCTGCTAGCGTAGGTATCTATATGTTTAAGTTCTGTACCTAATGCTTCTGAAATTAATTGGGCAAACTGTTTTGGGTTGGTGGTTGATTGACCGCACTCATCCCGAATGATGGTATCACTGAGAAGAGTAACGGTTAGATTATTTTGATGTTGGCTTCTTTCTTCCCAATCAATTTTTACCTCCGTCCAGTCATCGTCATCAGGTAATAAGTCAACTGTGACATGACCGTAACCCGCACTTTGAGAACCACCTAGCCAAGCATTAATTATTTCTTCATGATTTGTGGGTGTTAGTAATAACTTGATGGCATCAAAATCTTCCTTATCGTCACATAAGATGACAGCTTGAAAAACCTGTCCTGCATCAATTGCATCGTAACGGAACACGGCACCACTGCTATCAGTACCTCTCCCTTTTTTACGGCTTCGCTGATTGTGAATATTAATTCTTCTGCTTTCTTTGTAGAGTGATATATCACCGTACTCGTCTATAATGCAAAATTTATCATCTAAGCGTTTAAGAGAATCAGGTCTATGCTCTGATGCTAATGGAATGAAATTGTAGATTTCTGTAGTTGGGTCTTCTCCCTTTTTCTTATACAGGCACAGCGGTACTGGTAAAGTCCGTTGTTCTTTCTCGCGATCGCACAGATACGCATTTAAGTAGCGGGTTTGACCGTCAAAGAACAGCTTTCTGATTTTTTGATCGAGTATATCTAACTCCTGGATGTGCGGTGGCCGCAGATAGCGGTTAATCAACATTCCCCGAATCATACTGCCAGGAATATAAGAATGAGATACATCACTGTTCGGGTCGCCTTGTAATGAGGTGGCGAGAATCGGTTGTTGAGTATGTAATAAAAAAGTAATGGCTTTCATTGAATTTCCCCAAAATGGTCAATGTATTTTTTGGTAATATTTTCGTCACGGTAATATAGAGTGCATTGTACGTGACCTCTACCTCGGTTGCGTCCGCTACCCATCCGCCGAAGTGCCAGTGTTCCAACTCCTAAAAGCGCCAGCCTTTCGGGTGTAGGGTCTATATCAAAAAATAGGGGTGCTTCATAACTGGGTTGAGAGTCGGGGCGATCGCGCACGACAACCCGCATCGATCGCAAGCTATGTTCGACAGGTGCGCCAGTTTCTGAAGCGATCGCAGTTTGTTTGCGAATCGCTGTCAAGGAATTGATAACATCTTCACGAGTCGGAAAATTATCTTGCTGCTGCTGTTGTGCGACAGCTTTTCGTAAGCCTGCGGGTAAGCAAGCATCGCCAACGTGCATTTTTGCTATTGTGTCGTTAATACTACCTGGCTGACCGAATAAATCATTTCTGATTTTTAGCCAATATTCTTGCTTATAATTCGGTAATAAAATCACTAAGTTATCGCACTCTTCACTTAACAGCCCTTTCAGAGTACGACCTCTTAAGTAGGGGAAACCATAGCGATCGTGTTCTACTTCTGAGTCAACTAAACCTGCAACTCCATCGCCTCGTCCAAACGTTGTATCGCTCAGTAGTTTAATTCTGATGGTATACATAGATTACTCTCCTAACGGGATGTAAAACTCCATTGCTTCAATGGCGTCGAAGTAGCGACAACGCCCTCTATCCCAACCTTGTTTTCTTAAGATAGAATTATCTTTAGCTTTAGGGAAAGCTGGTAACTCATCTATCCCATAAGTATTAAGAAACTGCTTGGTTGCAGTTTGCCCCTCCCGTAACACTTCCCGTAAAGTAATGACTTTGTTACGCTTGCCTTTCCAGGGTTCTTCTTCATTAAAGATTCTGACAACTTCAGCAAAATCAGTCCAAGTTAACCAGTCATCGCCATATTCGTGCGATCGCATCGGTCGTGTTATTAGTTTTCCTCCTTGATATTCTCGTTCTCGAATTTCACCAATTGAACCTGATAAACCACTGGCTGCAATGTGCCAATCTAAAGCCGAAAATATTAGTTTTCTCTTTGAATAGTTATCCGTCTCTTGACGAACAAACTTTTTGGTCCTGCTGCACAATGCTTCACATAATTCGTAAGTTCTCGCAAATGGATAGTGAGTCTTAACGATGGCAATTCCAGCACAGGCTGTAGCTTTACCCTTCCCATCAGGTAAATTTTGAGTTCGTGCTTCAAACTCTTTCAAAAACTTAACTGCTAGCGGCAATCCTATGCGACCATCACAGACAAAAGTAACATCGTCACCTCCATAAACAATAGGACGAAATGGTAAGTAATTTTCTTTGATGCTAATCTTGCCTGTTTCAATTGCATCAATTACCAGCTTTCCGACTTCTTCAATTGCGCTGCTTGCGGCTTTACTCACTCCCCAAGAAAGTCTACGCATCTTCACAATAAAATCTCGATTCAATCGCTGTGATTTTCCATAGTTATCAAATCGATTACCCATCTGGTTGCCATCTGCATGAACCAAGGCAATATAGCTACTTTCTTGTTCAGTTCGACCCATATCATCAACATCGCGGGCTACTTTATACTTACTAGGTTTGCCTTTAAATAGCATCTCCTTAAACTGTGTATTAGCTTCATCTGCTGCTTTCAGCTTGGCAATAATTTCTCTAGAAGCCAGATAGCCTTCACCGTCAGGAATTCCATATTTACCATTAGTATCTTCAACAGCTACCAATCCAGTCGATCGACAAGTTGCCGTTACGCTTAAACCCATCAGAGGTACGGAAGGTATTGGCTGTCTTTTTTGGGCATCTAACTTACCTTTAATCAGGTCATTTTCAATAACTTGCTGTAATAATTGTGTATCCCAGTTAAAAGGATGGTGAGCAATAACTATATTGAGTCCGGGCGCATCCTCTAATATTTTTCTGGTGATATTTTGGGTGAATTTTCTGGCAAATTCCATACTCCTAAATAACAATACGGTATTTCCACCACCTGCATAAACCAATTCAGCAACTATACTTTCATCGGTATTGATGCAGGGTTCTACTTCCTCTTTGTCTTCATCAGGAATATGAACGTTGTTATCAAGACATATCAGACAATCTTTAACCCATTGAACCGTTGCTAACTTCACCAAATGCGAAGCCCCAATATTTTCCTTCAATCGGTTGCTACCGAAAACATACTTTTGAATACCTGTCGTGTCAATTACAGTGGCGATGTAGTTACTCATCTTAACTCCTGATTTAATAGGACTTTCCTTCAATCCAATTAGTAATAGCGGCGGATATTTTTTTTAGATGCTTATTCCCAAAAACAGCAATTTTGGGATCTTCGATGAGAGAGTTAAAGGTTTTGATGATATTTCCTGGCTTATTATGAAAGCAAACAAGAGCTACTCTGGCTTCAGAACCACCTAGTTGTTTGGCTCTAATATATGCCTCAAAAAGTTTTTCTTTACACCGATCGGTCGCACGAGAAGTCGTACAAGATATAGCAAAAAGTTGGTAACTTCTCCTAAAAGCAACGTCAAACTGAAACTTCTCCCAGTTGTCATCAGGCTGGTCGATGATGTTGAATGACATTGCACTTGCATCGATCGGTGGATTGACGGATATTTTTTGAATCTGATCTAGTACATAATGTTCTAGCCATCCACAGTTTAACCACTCACAGACATGATAAAACTTGTCAAATTGTCCACTCTGTTTAGCCGTTTGTAGCGATAGCTTATCTGATGATGCGCCTAAAGAATCTTTCAAAACTTTTTTAATAACTTCGGGTGCTGCTGTTAAGTCAAGTTCAATATTTTTTTCTAAATGTTCCTCCTCTTTCCAATCTATATACTTACCATACTTATTTTGTTTTTGAGTAGTCGGAGTCAGCACATTGTTACACCAATCTAACCAAGCATTGTCAAAGCTGTTGCGTTGGTTATCATTCATATAAAGATTTACGATTTTTGTTGCAGCTTCTACAAGCTTAGGTTTATTTATAGGTTTTTTACCTTGTTTCCAATACAAACCGTGCAAGCTAAAAAGAGTTTCTCCTGTTATTTCCAATTTCTCGTGAGGGACTTCTAGAGGAATGGGAAGAGCATTTGTTCGATCGAAAATCATTTGTAAGCTACGAGAGTCAAGGTAGCTGAAAATAGGTTCAGGGGAAAGCTTTAGATCGAGCAAGGCTTGATAAGCATGAACTGCCATTGCCTTGGTTCCTCCCGTGTAGTTCAGTCCAAATCGCTTTTTATCTGGATACCGCTTTTGAAGTTCTTTGACTTTATCTTTAATAGCTTTTTGAATTTCAAAAGCATTCGATTCGTAGTTCCATAATTCAACTTTTTGGTTTTCAAACTCAATTTTTTCTTCGTCATTCGGACATAAAACTTCTTTAAGACGCTTGTAAGCCTTACAAGTATACTCAGTGTAAACAAGGTAAGGCTTACCACCCTCTCTGAGTAACGTCTTAGCAGCTACATAATTCGGCAACGGATTTTCACCAATCAGCAAAAACAGATGATCGACTTGATGGTATTCCCAATCTAATGGGTTATTACTGGTCATAAATTATTCCTAACTTGAATATACTGTTGCAATTCATTTGAGTGGGAGGGGGCGATCGCCCCCTCCCACCAAGAAAGCAACTTGATTTACTCTTTACATTTAGTTGTCCCAATTACTAAATCCTATAGGAAATTCCCCGCTCGGATACTTGGTAGTTTAGAAAACACAACATAAATTTATATAAAGACAGCGAACATAACCTTTCGTCATTCCCCGATCGCGCCGCCACATTAATCACACAATATACTCCCAACCCAGAACATCGATCGGCACTTTTACAAATCCTCCAGTCTCGCCCAACCGACGATGCTTACTACCAAGTCACTTACCGAGAAACAGACTACTACCCGCTGAGGTGGTTGCGAGCTTTAGGTTCAGAAGTCGAAATTCTGCTACCTTGGGACTTGCGACAGAAAATGGCCGTAGAAATCCAAAAAACTGGCCACTTGTACCAATAGTCTTTTGCCCGATAATTATCAAAGCTATTGTGGAAAACTGGGCCTTTTCTGTGGAAAACCCCCCTTTTCCTGTGGAAAACAGCAACTAAATTAAGTGCGATCGCTCTAACCCGATTGATAGGATTTAAAAAATTGGAGGAATTGCGGTAAGTAAAAATACTTTCCCGATTCTTCAATTAATCGGTGTATCCGTGTCAAAATCACTGGTTGTGCCTTCATTTTTCAGAATCGTAGCTAATTTGGTCGGACTCGTAAGCCGGCGGCTCAACGTGAATTAAGATGCGTACAGGGCTGAAACGTTCTTCCAAACGGGCTTCTACTTCTTCTGTAATCCGGTGAGCAGTTTCTACATCGACAGCATCCACAATCATGTGCATCTCAATAAATACTTGACGCCCTACAACACCACGGGAGGCGATCGAGTGACAGTTGACAACCCCCGGTACATCGATCGCGATCGCGTGAATAACTTCCGGTGCGATCGCCATTTCATCCACCAACCAAGGCAGATTTTCCCTTAAAACCTTCCAACCGCTGCTAAACACCAAAATAGCCACAGGAAAAGACAAAAACACATCCAGGAATTGTAATTGAGGTATATTCCAAACCTGCCCTTGCCAAACACCAATCAACCCGCCGATGACCATAATTGTCACCCAAACATCGCTCATCGTGTGCTGAGCGTCAGCCACTAAAATCGCGCTACCGAGACGTTGGCCAACCCTGCGCTCGTAAAAAGTGACAAAAATATTAATTCCCAGTACAATCAACAAAATCCACAGTTCATTTGGGGATATTTTGACAACTTTACCCCCGTTAATCAGCCTTTCAACAGCACCGCTGAGAATTTCAAAACAGGCAATTCCCAGAAACGCAGCTATTCCCAGAGCTCCGAGAGCATCAAATTTTTGGTGTCCGTAGGGATGATCGCGATCGGGCTGCGGATTGGCATAATGATTAGTTACCAATCCTAAAATATTATTAGCGCTGTCCGTGACGCTGTGCAAAGCATCTGCCAGCAAACTGAGGGAACCAGTCAGCCATCCCACCGCTGCTTTAATTGCCATCACCAGCAAATTTAGCAATAAGGTAATTATTAAAACCTTGCGGACTTCGGAACGGTTATCGGCAACCATAAAATCTCCTCGCTCGGCCGTCAAGTTTTCTGGTTTCTAGTTTAAAGCTTATCAAGTCATAACAGGTTAAAACTCTTGCTGAATCTAGCTTGCGACTAGATTTATATTCATTAATTTAGCCTAGCTTCTTGAGACAAATTTTAATTAATAGCAGTTTCGCCGCCCAATTTAGTTGGCTGGTACTTCTTTTAGGTTATTGTATATTTTATCATTAACAATAGTATGTTAAATTTCATTGCCCATGTCTCTTTCTCCGCTGACACTGAATTTAGTCGAAGGTTCTGTCTCCTTTAGCTTTTCCCCGCAAGCCGCGCGGGATTTGCAAAGCGAAATTGCAGCTTTGATGGAAAGCTTGAAAGCTGTAGCAGCCAAAACCGCTGGCGCTAAAGCTTCTCCCCAAAAACCGATGGAATATCGGTATGCAGGAGATGTCTTTTTGGAGGTTTTCTGCAACCCGAATATCTGGCCAACTCCTTTTGCTGCGAAAGTGCTGATTACGGTTCGGGACGATCGCGTGCGCGTCACCACCGAAGCCGAACTCAGCCGCCTGCGTGACGATCTCGCTCAGTATATCGAACAAGTCGGTTGAGAATCTCAACCTGAAACCCGCCCGTTTGTCAAGGTTAAATTCCCATTAGAATCATTGGGGTTTTGGCTTCAGTAGGGTGCGTCAGCTAGGGTTCTTTTATCGATAATTAAGAGACTCTCTTCTGACGCACCCTAGGACTAATTGGCTTCAGTAGGGTGCGTCAGCTAGGTTTCTTTTATCGATAATTGAGCATTACTCACAAGTTAAGCTAAAAGCACTATTGTCAATGAGTAATCTTACTCATATTTTACCTGTTGACCCAATTAAAATATGACTCCATTTGTTCCTTTATTGTTGAAAAAAAATTGTTAGGGACTTCTTTGAGTTCCATGGAAAGGAGAAATAATTAGCCTGACATGAGGTTTTCATGCCTAGCTTAACAATCCCTACATCTTGATTTTTAGCGTAGGCAAAATACTTAACTAGGTCAGAAGCTAATCCTTTTTGATATGCCACAGAAAAATGAGACCTTCCCCGATAAATCATTTCTAATGAAACACGTTCCATTGACACTCCTAATTCATCCGCAACGGCATCTCCTAAGTCTACCAAAACCGCATAAAATAGCCAAGTATCCCAAATCTCGATCTGGATTCCGTTGGACAAACCTGTCCATAAATAACTTAAATTTAGGAGTCTATTTACTGTACAAAATGCGTTTTCTATTCGCCAGCGTTTTTGATATAAATCTGCTACTACATAGGGGGCAATACTTCGGGTTTTCGGACAGTTTTTAGATAAAATCGCCAGGAAGTCTTGGAGCTAATTTGTACTAAAATTATAGTCAGATATGGTGTCTGTTTTGTGCCTGCACCTATTTTAATTATCTGGTATTTGACATCATAAGTATTGGTTAATACCCGCTCGATTTAATAAAATGCACCTTTCTTAATTCGAGTGAGCAATCCAATTTCTTGCTCGATTATTTGTGACCAAAAAGCGAAGTGATAGAAGCCTCGATCCAATAATAGTAAGGTTTTAGGCTTAACTGTTTTTAGTAAATCTTCCTCCCAATTAGTATCTGCTTGTTTGGGATTTTTCCCAAACCAAATTTCTTCGGGAATATGAGTTACTAGGTCTATGATTACTCCCATTTTCCGGCTAATTGACCAATTGGCACATCTGATAAAATTTCGAGTTTACGAAACAATGCTTCTAATGTTGAGCCGTCAGCTATCCAGATATTTTAAAAGTTTTTTCAGGCAAATTGTACGCTATCTGGTAATGGTCTTGATTTTCTTGTTAACCATTTTTGTCGAAAATGAGGTAGTAATTGTTTAAATATTTTTTCACATAAAAATGCGGTCAAAGTTAAAAATCTGAGCGATAATGCTTGTTGACTAATCTTTTGTGGCTCACACCATAAAAATCCCTCTCTATTTAATAATCTGGTTAATTCTGTTACTCCTGCTACGGGTCGCCATAATAAACTTAATATTGCTGCCATCATTAATGGTAGTGTCAGAATTCTATCTCTTAGATTTAGTTGCCGATAAAAACTTTTTTGGGCCGCCATTGCCGGAATTAATAAATCTTCCAGGTGATTCGCGATTACTTCATTTTCTACTTGGGGACGTTTTTTTTCTTTTCATGATCTCGGTTGATTCGTTTTTTGCGACTCATAACTGGTTCAATTATCGCTCAACTGCTTGCCCGGTAAAGGTTTCATCCCATTTTACCTTTGTTGGTCTACCCCCTTGACAATTTGCACTTTTTCTTAACTTGTCACAAATGTACATAGTACAGATGGTTGCGACTTCCTTGGGTGGAACTTCTCAGTTAAACCTGTCGGGTAAATTCATTTCAACACCAAGTCAAAAAGCTACAATTAGCATTAAGGCAAAAGTTAAAAAAGTGATAAAAGATAGTCGTTTCACTCTCGAACATCGAATCAACAACTGTGGTTCGGTGCTAAGAGGGTGGAGAAATTACCATAGATTCTGCGATATGAGTCAACACAACCTGTGGTCACTGCGCTATTGGTTATGGAAATTCATTCGGAAACAAGGAAGATACAACCGTTATCAAACCAATAAGGTTATAAAAAGAGCACTTCCTGCGGTTAGTTGGTCAGCCTGCAAGTTTGTCATTGTCAAGGGAGATAAATCACCCTATGATGGCGATTTTGTTTATTGGTCAAAACGAGAGAATGCTCACTACGATGGGATAACGGCACGACTTCTCAAGAAACAGAATCACAAATGTACAGAATGTAATATATCGTTCATGTCAGGTGATATTGCAGAACTACACCATATCGACGGCAACCATAACAATTGGAAACCTATAAATTTGGAAGTTCTACATCGTGAATGTCACCAGCATCAGACCGTTCATGGTCAGGTGAGAGTCCGAACAGCGGGTTAAACCCGACTTACTAGGTGTCAGACTAGGAGCCGGATGCAGTGAAAGCTGCACGTCCGCGTTCTGAACCAGAGGTGTCGTGTGGTAACACAGGCATCGACCCTAATTGAAGGAGATGTGTCCTCAAGCAATTGAGGCATCGACTCTAATCAAGTGAACAAACCTGACGGTCAACTGAGTACAGTTAGACCGCAGGCTTCTTTTTCCTTTTTTTCAAAGGCTTTTTATAGTGAGGTAGTTCCACCCCCACTCGCTAATATAGTATCAGAGTATTTCCCGAGCATCTTGGGGTATAAAAGAATAATTGTCGGTTTCGGTACCGAAACCCGACGAGCCTTTCATCCCAAGGAGTAATTCCCAACGGGGTACGGGGTTCCGCGCTCTGATTAATCCCCTCTAAATATACGCCCAAGACTTCCCGGCTGGTAGTTAACTAAACCCTTCCTCATCCGCCGGGTCGCCGTAGGGGTCTTCGCTGGCCGGAGTCAGGTTGCCGAACATTCCAGCATCCGCTACGTAGTCTGCGGGGTCGCCGTAGGGGTCTTCGCTGGCCGGAGTCAGGTTGCCGAACTGTCCGTAGTCGGTACCGGCGTAGTCTGCGGGGTCGCCGTAGGGGTCTTGGCTGGCTGGAGTCAGGTTGCCGTACTGTCCGTAGTCTGCGGGGTCGCCGTAGGGGTCTTGGCTGGCTGGAGTCAGGTTGCCGTACTGTCCGTAGTCTGCGGGGTCGCCGTAGGGGTCTTGGCTAGCTGGAGTCACGTTGCCGTACTGTCCGGGATTTGAGGCATCTTGGTAATTGCCGTCAGGATCGAATTGCTCGCTGTCTGGCCCAACGATCGCATCTTTTAACTTCCGCAAAAATCCGTCTACCATGATAAAGTTCCTCTTTTTTTAGGTGTTGAAAAACGACTGTTTTAGATTGGGAATCCCACATTTAATTGAAAGTCAGGGAACCTGCAATCTAAAATCTAAAATGCTTAGACTACTGTGCCGGAACAGGACTTGTAGCTTCAGGCAAGCTAGTAAGGTCTCGACCAGTATTTTGGTTGTTGTACCCCTGGAATTCGCGGTAACGCACTGCCTCGGACTCCGGAACTGTAATTCCTCCCGGCGGGGGCGTTACCCAGACCGCGCGATTCTGGGCATCGCGGTAGTAAACGCGACCGTTTTTGGAAAGGTAATGTTTTCCCTGCGGCCCCTTTTCTTGTTTATTTTTGTACTGATTGTAGATGTAGTAAAGGGCGGCGGCTCCTGCTAAAGTAATCCCTACTTTTTGAGCATTGCTCAGTCCTTTTTTCGCTTGTGGGGAAGGAGTGGGGGCGCGATTAGTTTGCACTCCTCCAGCGCGAGTGTTGTCAACAGGAGGCGGGGGAGCGTAAGTTCGCTCGTCAGAACCGCAAGCACTCACAAAGGGAAAGGTCAGCAGCGTTGTCAGCAGCAGAGCCATGAAGCGCGATCTTTTGGGTTCGGGTTTGATTGTGTTCATTGCCGCTCCGAATTGTCGGGATTATAGGTAGGGTGTGTTCTGGCGAGGTTAAGGAACCTGAGCTGCTGCCAACTGTTTTTAGAGTAAATTAATTTCTCAAAGCAATTTTGACCAAAAAAGTAGTTGCTGAGAATTTATCAACAGCGCAGGTACGGTATTGCGTTTCTAGATTAATCATCCTCAAATCTCTTGATGATTTACTCATTCCAGGGATATAAATAAAGTTTCTTTTATTTCAGTCTGGAGGTATATGCAAATGCGCGCCTTCGGGTAAAAATAAATTCCGTTTATGGACTGCTCAAAGCAAAGTGAAGCAGACGGAGGGGGGCGAGTGCCAAGCTCAAAGCAGCACTAGCGAGGGAAAGGAGGCGGGATTTATAAGTTAGGCGGTGTTTAATTTCGCCAGACTGCTTGTGGGAGATGCCTGTATTTTTTTGTGGGAATTGTGGAGAGGTCGATCGCACTATTGTAGAAATCTCTTAACAGCGAGACAAAGCCCGCGAAGCTTTTCGGATATTTAGGAAAATAAATAATTTATTTACTGCTGGATTGTCGATCGCAGTTGTATTTATTGTGGCAAAAAATCTAATTTTTTATAACCAACAAAAGCAACTCAAGGAATTGCTGCAAACCAAACAGTGCGGCGAGCGACAGTTCGCTTAAATTTGCCGGGATGGGCCGAATTCGAGAATCCTAGCTTGCAAGAAAATCAAATGCCAGATGGCAAAATTCACCCTTAATGGCAGCCCATAAAACAATCTGGTGTGTCATTACTTGTCAACTTCTTTTCATTCTTTCCGCTCTCTGTTTCTCTTTCTCTGTGTCCTCTGTGGCCTCTGTGGTTCATAAAAAAAACCGCCGACTGACTGACAGGCGGCGGTTTTTTTAAGCAACTAACAATCGCCTAAAATTAGTGAGCAGAACCGTTACCGTGATACTTGTCAGTATCGTAGAATCCGTTTTTTGTGCCAAAGAACAGACAACAAACGGTGAAAACTGCTGTCAAGACTGCTAAAACTAACTTAACGTCCATAATTTACCTGCTGTTGTTGAGTGAGTGCAAATACTCAGATTGTAGAATCTTTTTGGCTGGCGCGGCCATCTACCAGCGTAGCGCCAGATTTACTGGGATGCTCGCTGGTGCGGCAGTTTCCTGACGGCGAGACGATTCGGGGAATGATTGTCGAAACCGAAGCTTACGGGCCCGGAGATCCCGCTTGTCACGCTTACCGACAACGCACTCCTCGCAATGAGGTGATGTTCGGGCCTCCGGGTATGAGCTACATTTACCTAATTTACGGGATGTATCACTGTTTTAACGTGGTGACGGATGCAGAGGGAGTTGCTAGTGGTGTGCTGATTCGAGCTTTGCAGGTAGATGTGGTTCCCCAAGAATTCGCTGCAATTCCTGAGAAGAAGCGATCGCGCCTCGCCGCCGGGCCTGGGAAACTGTGTAAGGTACTGCTGATCGATCGAACTTTAAGCGGTTTTCCCTTGGGTGCAGGCCAACCCCTGCGATTGGAACACCGGAGCGAGCAATTTCAGCAAGCTGTGGAGGAGGGTACAATAAATTTTGTCCAAACTACGCGGATCGGGATTTCTCAAGGCATGGATTTGCCTTGGCGCTGGTATGTAGGGAACTGTACGGCTGTGTCACAACTCTAGTAATGTCAAAGGTATCAGCGTAAATTTTGTAGCTTATCTTCGTGAAATTATGGCTTACTCTTCTGAAAACCCGATCGTCCAACTCAAAAAATGCCTGACGCTGGCTCAGGATGTTGGTAGTCACAGTGAAGCCAACCGGGCATTCCAGCAATTGTGTGGGATTATCGATGCTGAAAACCCAATGGCGGCGCAACTTTTGGAGATGCTATGGGAAGAAGCAATTATGGCGAGGCGATCGGCCTTATTTTGGCAGCAAATGAGCGATGTTGAGAAAGATATGGCTAATAGAATGATGGAAAATATGACGCAGATGCGGCAGAATTACTTGCGGCTGATGCAGGAAATGTAGGAGTTGGTAATTGGTAATTACTAATTGGTAATTTTTCGGACTTTGCCAACAGGCGTAGGGTGCGTCAGCGCCGATATTTGATACCGATCGAACAATTTGTTTCTGACGCACCTTACAATAAATTCTCCTACTTCATTAAAGCAGCGCCGCGGTTGTAAAGTTCGCGGGCGTAATCAGTCCAAGTTCCCTGTCCCCAATAGCGGAAACAGCTTGTTTGCACCAACAAATTGTAAAGCAAAGCTTGCTGGTATTCAAACTGCTTAGTAACGGTGGCATCTTGCTGCACCAGCGGATCGTATTTTTTGTGAAATGCAGCGCTGAGTAGATTCATCGGTTCCAAGACATTTTCGTAGCCTTTCACCCAACTCAAATCGTTTGTCCAAGAAGCACCATCCATGTGAAAATTATGGTCGGTTTGCTTGAGTTGGGCGATCGCACTTTCCACTTTTTCCGGCGTTGCACTATCAGCATCGACTAGGTGCCAGATTTTGTGCTGGTTAACCCCTTGACAAATCGGATAATCATCAGGATTAACACCCGCCGCTTCAATTATCTCCAAATATTCAGTGCCGTTTAAACCAACAACACCGGATTTTCCCCCCCCTTGTTCGCGGTTTTCGTGCCAAGCTTTGACAAAAGCGCTGGGAAATTCATTCATCATCACGCCGCCATTTTCTCCGTCAGCAATCTGAGTGACTAAAGAAGGAACTGTGACATTGCCAATTTGCTGTTTATTGCGTCCTTTTGCTTCGTAATAAGGCTGCATTTGACCGACCAATTTCGTATCCGAACCTTGAGTTTTAATCAAAGCCGTGATGCTGATTTTTTCGCCGTGAGAATTGCGTGCAACCAAACGGTTGGGAATATATTTTTGGTCTTGCGACAATCCCGAACCGTCTGGATTTTCTACAGAATGTTCTTGCACCATCAGCCAGCGATAGCCGCATTCTTTCAAAGCTTTGATGTATTCGTAAAGTGTATCAGGGTGATTTGGAAAGTGCATTTCTGGGGGCGAAAAACCTTTGACGCGCTTCAGAGCATCAATGCCAAAAATTGCCGCAAAATGATGTTGCCATGCTTGAATTTGGAGCTTGATATCGGGGATTGGAGTTGAGGGAATGACGGCGTGACTCCACATTGTCCCCAGCCATTCTACGTGAGGTTGATATTGAGGATCGCAGGTAATCCGCTTGAGATTATCAAAGATATCGTCGCGTCCCATTTGGCGCAATCCCCACAATAAGTTGCCCGAATAGTCGAGCATAATTCGCGGGTTGCAACCTTCAGCAATTAGTTGGGGAATGAATTCTCCCATGCGAGAATAGCACCAAGCAAAGACTCCGGCGTTGTGATTGTCTCCTTGGTTGGGATGTTCAAACATATGCTGGAGATTGCAGATTAGTTCGCCGTTTGCACCGGCAGGAATTGTCGGTTGGTGCATATGCAGGGCGCAGGCGAATCCGGCTTGAATATTTTCCAGGCGCAGATTTGTGGTAGGTAGAAAGATTGGTTCGTTGCTATTGGCTGCGGCACTGATTTCTGCTTCGGAGCCGCAAATGTTGGGTAATCCTGAGTTGATTTCTTGTAAAATGGGTACATTGGGAGATTGTGCGATCGCAGGCATAAATTTTTCTCAACAATTGTGGAGGGGCGCTGTCTGCTATTGCTAAGATAGCTAGATACTTTAACAGTAGCAGAGGATGTCTGCCAAAGATAAATTTCACAAGATAAGTCCGGGAGCGTGGCAGCTCCTTATCTTGGGTAAAATGTTTAACACATTTCAGGTAAATAGGCGAGGTAAATTATGAAATACGAAATCAAGGTTTTGGAACCGACGGATTTGTGGTACATCCAAAATAATATCAATCCAGAAACGAAGAAGTTTTATCATCCCACTAAGAATATTCCGTTGGTTCAGCAAGCGGAAATTAATTTGAATAATTCGGGAGTAATAATTCAAAAAGGTGCGCTGCATTGGTGTATTGGAAAATTGACCGAAAGCATCCAGGATACCCGCCACGTGATTCATCCGTCCAGAAATAAAAAACCTGTATCCGATGAAACTTGCCCGCCGAATTTATCTCGCGCAAGTCAATGCTTCAATTCTTTAATCTAAAATCTAAAATCTAAAATCTAAAATCGATTGACGGTAGGTGGAGAATTGCTGTTACAGCTTTGCGCGAGCAAAAAGCTATAGTTGTAGCTGCTACAAATTCACCGGCTAAGGTTGTCGAACTCAAACAAGGTGAAACTTTGATAGCTGATTGCGATTTGGTGAAAGGATTTACTCAGGGGATTGAAGAAGATTATCGAAAATTAGGTCATTTTGGCAAAGGCGGTGGAGAGGGTTATGTTTGGTATTATCAGGGGAAAGGTAAATTATTAATATGTGAAAATGATGCTATGGGTTTGGGTTGAGTTGTTGCATTTTTTTCGATCGGTATGAGAATGATGAGTGGGATTTATGTAAGATAAGGAGGAAGAAAGATCGCACACAAATTTGCAGGCATGAAAGTGTCTGAGATTCTCAAAGGTAAAAAAGGTAGTATAAAACAAGCACAGCTTCCGGCAAATTCGCCAAGTTGGGAAGAATTTAGCGAAATGATATGGGAGCAAATAGAAAGAGGTGCTGAATAAAATATACCCGGCTTTAAGATGGTTCGCAAATTGTTGAGCGATGGGAGATTTGATAGATGAAAAATAATGGATTTGACCAAGTAATATTATTTTTGCAAAAATTGCAAAAACAGGCTATCGATTACAGTTTAGCGCATCATCGCGATGAAGCTCTGATGGTAATTGTAGCTGTACCTGGGGAACGGTGGGAAATAGAATTTTTGAGTGATGGTTCGGTGGAGGTAGAGAAGTTTGTCAGTAATGGAGAAATTGTTGGAGAAGAAGCTTTGAGTGAGTTATTCGATCGCTATTCGGAACTAGACGAGACAAATGGCGATTTGACTCAAAAGATTGAGTTGACAAATGCGAGAAGATGAGTTATGTTTTGCGGAATTTGCGATCGAGTTGCAGCCATGCCGAAACGATATCGCCGATCGCAACCGCCGCAAATTCGGCTTCTGGGAGCCCGATCGCCCTGTATTCCCAATGGCCTACTTGCTTATTTGGCGAGAAACCATATACTTTGTCATGTTAAGAAAATATTTTTTTGATTCATCCAGGAGCGAGAAAAAAAATGTACATTGTACAAATTGCCTCGGAGTGCGCCCCCGTCATCAAAGCAGGGGGTTTGGGCGACGTAGTTTACGGCTTGAGTCGGGAGTTGCAGAATTCCGGCCACTGCGTCGAGATTATTCTACCGAAGTACGACTGCATGAGGTACGACCACATTTGGGGACTTCACGAGGCCTACCGGGATTTGGCTGTGCCCTGGTACGGCGGCGAAATCCTCTGTGATGTCTTGTGCGGCTGGGTGCACGGGCAGTTGTGTTTTTTCATCGAACCTCGCTCTCAAGATAACTTTTTTAATCGCGGCTGTTATTACGGGTGCAATGACGACAATATGCGGTTTGCATTTTTCAGCAAAGCCGCGTTGGAATTTTTGCTCAGAAGCAACAAGCGTCCCGATGTGATTCACTGTCACGATTGGCAAACTGGTTTGGTTCCAGTCTTGCTGTTTGAAATTTACAAATACAATTGGATGGAATATCAGCGAGTCTGCTATACCATTCACAATTTCAAACATCAAGGCATGGGAGGTGGCGATATTTTGGAAGCAACGGGTTTGCACAGACCGGATTATTATTTTGATTACGATCGCCTCCGAGATAACTTTAACCCTTTTGCTATCAACTTTATGAAAGGCGGCATTGTTTACTCGAACTTTGTCACCACGGTTTCGCCCCACCATGCTTGGGAAGCTCATATGGGCGAGTGTGGCTACGGTTTGGGGCACACATTGCATTTATATCAAGAGAAGTTTCGCGGGGTGCTCAACGGCATTGATTACGATGTGTGGAATCCTGAGACCGATCGCTATATTCCGCACCACTACAATCAGGAGGATTTGGCAGGAAAAGCCAAAACTAAAAAAGCTTTGCGCGATCGGCTGTTATTGCGCGATGCTGACAAGCCTATTATTACCTTTATCGGTCGTTTGGACGACCAAAAAGGTGTCCATCTCGTCCACCATGCAATTTATTACTCTCTGAGTAAGGGGGCGCAATTCGTGCTTTTGGGTTCCGCGACGGAAGCGGGAATTAACGATCATTTCCAGCACGAAAGACAGTTTTTAAATGATAATCCAGACTGCCATTTAGAACTAGGTTTTAATGAGGAACTGTCGCACTTAATTTACGCGGGTGGGGATATGATTGTGGTTCCCAGTAATTACGAACCCTGCGGGCTGACTCAGATGATTGGGTTGAGGTACGGCACTGTTCCTGTGGTGCGGGGAGTTGGCGGTTTGGTGAATACTGTGTTCGATCGAGATTACGACACCCGCCACCTACCGGAAGAACGCAACGGTTACGTATTTTACCAAACTGACTACTACGCTTTGGAGTCGGCGCTCGATCGGGCGATCGGATTGTGGTATGACTATCATGATGAATTTGAAAAACTCATGCTTCAAGGCATGAATTGTGACAATTCGTGGAAATATCCAGCTAAAGACTATGTGGAAATTTACGAGCTAATTAGACACAAATAATCCGTAAGCTGTTCAGCATTTAAATAGAATGTCAACAAACAATCTAAGTCTTGTGGGGTGGGCCGTCTAGCCCGCCCTGAATATGCAATTTAAATGCCTGACAGCTTAGGATCTCAGATGCTGCACCATTGTCAAGAACGGGCTCTGGGGCCCGTTCCACAAAGAATGAGTTTTCTCGCTTCACAGGCCGTCCAGCCTGTTCATAAAAGGCTTATTGAGAATGGTGCAACATCTCAGATGAAATTGTTGTGGGGAGTAGGGGCCCTAGCGTCCCGCCCGCCCGAAAAATACAACGCAAGATGCCCGACAGCTTATAACCAAGTCTTTTCGGAAAAAAACTGCCGGTTGAGCGAAGTCGAGACCGGATTTCTGACCACGAATTTCTTCATGTGGTACCCGCCACGTGATTTATCCGTGGAATCAATCCCCAATCTCAAATCGAAAATCCTCAAGAAAGAGCATTTATCCGTGGGGTCGCCTCTAAAATCTAAAATCTAAAATCTAAAATCGATTGACCAGCAGTGCGTCAGCCATAAAATAGTTACGCTCTCGATCATCAAATAAGAATTACTTGCATTAATATAGTAAAGCAATGACTATAGATGGCTGTAGATAGACCATCGTGTCAATTACCAGATGAAAAAATCTATCATTATAGAACAATGAGCATTTCTCGGCGTATTTTTCTTGCCAGCGGTACAGCAATGGCTGTCGTGGCCGTGGGGGAACTAACCAAAAAAGCCCCTGTCGCAGCCCAAACCGGCACTCTCAACCTTTATTCAGCACGTCACTACGATACTGATAATGAGTTGTACCAAAGCTTCACCAAAAAAACTGGGATCAAGGTTAACCTCGTTGAGGCGGATGCTGACCAACTAATTGAACGGATCAGAAGTGAAGGCGCAAATAGCCCCGCTGATGTTTTCATCACGGTGGATGGTGGGCGTTTGTGGCGGGCAAAACAAGCAGGTATTCTGCAACCTGTTTCTTCAACAGTCCTGACATCGGCAATTCCAGCAAGTTTGCGAGATCCTCAAGGTTTCTGGTTTGGTCTATCGCGCCGGGCACGGGTGATTGTTTACAACAAAAGCAAGGTGAACCCTGCCCAATTGTCAACCTATGAGGCGCTGACAGAACCTCGGTGGAAAGGCAAAGTTTTAGTGCGATCGTCCACTAATATCTATAATCAGTCTCTGGTTGGCGCTATGTTAGCAGCTCATGGAGCTCAAAAAACAGAAGCTTGGGCGCGAGGATTGGTGGCTAATTTTGCGCGTCCTCCAGAGGGAAATGATACGGCACAAATCAAGGCTGTTGCTGATGGGGTAGGCGATCTTGCCATTGTTAATACCTATTATGTAGCTCGCTTAATGAAATCGAAAGATCCAGCAGAAAAAGCGATCGCGGCGAAAGTAGGTGTATTTTTCCCCAACCAACGCGATCGCGGTACCCACGTCAACATTAGTGGTGGCGGTGTAGTCAAAACCTCCCGTAACAAAGCAGGCGCGATCAAATTCTTGGAACACCTAGCCAGCCGCGAAGCACAACAGCTTTTTGCTAGGAGTAATAACGAATACCCTGTGATTTCAGGTGTGGCGATCGATCCTGTAGTGGCAAGTTTTGGTACATTCAAATCTGACCCTCTCAACCCTGATGTGTTTGGGAAAAATAACCCCGAAGCTTTAAAGGTTGCCGATCGCGCCGGATGGAAATAGAGGCTTTTTGAACAAGAAGCTACTCTTTGTGATTCGGCGGTTTCAACCGCCGAATCCCATCAACTTTAATTTTTAATTTTACCATCCGGCATGATAGCGCCTTTCAGGTTTGCCCCTTTGAGGTTAGCCCCAGTCAAATCAGCACTATTTAAGTCAGTTTCACTTAAATCGGCATTACTAAGATTGGCATTATTTAGTTTTGCACCTCGCAAAAAAGCCCCCTTGAGATTTGCATTACTCAAATCAGCATTTGTGAGATCGGCAGAAAATAAACCTGCTTTTTCCAGAGAAGCACCTTTTAAATTTGCACCTTTGAGATTGACGCTATCGAGTAAGGCTTCATTAAGTTTGACATTTTCTAGCATAGCACCTTCCAACTTAGCACCATTGAGATTAGCGCTTGTTAAATCAATGTCACTTAATTTGGTATCAGTCAGGTCACATCCTGGACATTGCTTAGTTTTTTGTAATGTTTCGAGGGGACCCGCCGCCTGTTTTTGACATCCAAAGGTGACAAAAACAGTAAGTAGTAAGAAGGAGATTGTGCCAGTAGTGCGGTGAAACATTGCTAAGTTTTTATTAATCATCTTGATTTGTAAAGGTAAAAAGAAGATGGAAGAAGGGTTGATACATTCTCCTGAAACCGGCCAGGGAATAAATTCCCCCTCTTATAGCTAAAGTCGGTTGAAACCGACTGAAATCCTAGCTGTCTAGTCGTCTTCAGACGACTTTAGCTATGAGACAGGGGTTTCAACCCCTGTCGGACTTTAGCTATGAGACAGGGGTTGAAACCCCTGTCGGACTATAGCTTTAAAAGAATCAATCACCTGTGCAAGCAGGGAAGAGATTTGGCGGTTATTGTGTTGAAGACTTGCGCGATCGCGCAATTTTCCAACTTAATAAAATAACCGGTAACATCCCCACTAAAACAATTGCCAATGCTGGGCCAGAAGCTTCAGCCAATCGCTCATCTGAGGCGAGTTGATAAGTTCGCACAGCCAAGGTATCAAAGTTAAACGGTCTAATAATTATAGTAGCAGGTAACTCTTTCATTACATCAACGAATACTAACATCATGGCAGTTAGTAAACCTCCCGTCATCATTGGTGTATGAACTGTAACTAAAGTTTGCATCGGGCTATAACCCAAACTTCTCGCCGCATCATCTAAATTAGGCTTGATTTTGCCCAAACTTGACTCCACCGCATTTAAAGAAACAGCAAGGAAGCGAACTATATAAGCAAATACCAAAGCTGCGATCGTACCACTTAACAACAAGCCTGTAGAAATTCCAAAGTTTTCACGCATCCAACTATCAAATAGATTGTCCATTTTTCCAATGGGAACCATAATCCCAACTGCAATCACAGATCCAGGTACAGCATAGCCCATTGCCGCAACTCTAGTGCCTAACTGCACTCCTAAATTAGGATATAACCGTAACCCATAAGCCATAATCAAGGCAATAACTACGGCTAAAATTGCTGTCAGTGTTGCCAAAATTAAACTATGACGGGCAAATATCCAAAAGCGTTCATCTAAGGTGAGTTGCCAATTAGCTAAGGTCAACTTTACTAAAAGACATCCTGGCAATAAAAAACCCAAAAACAGCGGCATCAAACAAGCAGTTACCGCTAAGATTTCCCTAATTCCTTTAAGTTGATAAGTTTGTAGTTGGCGATAGCGGCTGCTAGCTTGATAATATTTAGTCCGACTCCGCGACCAGCGTTCTAGTAATATTAAACCCAGAACAAATAATAATAGCATCGCCGCTAATTGATTGGCTGCAATTCGTTCTCCCATGCCAAACCAAGTCCGATAAATACCTGTGGTGAATGTATCCACTCCAAAATACTGAACAGTACCATAATCGTTGAGAGTTTCCATCAAAGCCAGTGCTAAACCTGCTACAATTGCGGGTCTTGCCATTGGTAAGGCAACTGTCATAAAACTCCGCCAAGGGCTACAGCCCAGTATTCTACTAGCTTCTAGGGTACAAGTTGATTGCTCCAAAAATGCAACTCGTGTTAATAGGTAGACGTAGGGATATAAAACTAAGATTAGCATTAAGATGGCTCCAGGGAGCGATCGCACGTTAGGAAACCAATAGTCTCCATAACTCCAGCCAAAAATAGAACGCAAAGCAGTTTGAACTGGGCCGGAAAATTCTAAAAAGTCTGTATAAATATAAGCTAGGACATAAGCTGGGGCAGCTAAGGGTAACAGTAATGCCCATTCAAATACGCGACTGGCCCGAAAGCGACACATTGTTACTAGCCACGCACATCCTACGCCAATCACGACAACACCCAAGCCTACACCGATCATTAACCAAAAAGAGTTGATGATATAACGGGTTAAAACTGTATCGGTTAAATGTTGCCATGTATCTTTAGCTTCAAAAAAGATACTGGATAAGACACTGATCACTGGTATGGCGATCGGCAATGCTAAAGCGATAATTGCAACTGTCCACCCACTCGCCGATAAACCGCGTAAGGTCGATCGCCATTGGATTGTCCTGATTCCTGTTTGCTGTAGTGATTTTTGGGAATTTTTCATCGCTAGTAAAAAGTCTAGCCTGCTAGTTTATCAGTAGTTGTAAACATTTGTCAAGCCTTTATGATAATTAATCTCACTAAACTGGTATATTGTAGAATAGTAAGTTGTTGATTATTTATAGCAATAATGGCTCGACCGATAATTCTGCATTTGGATGGTGTAACAAAACAGTATGCCCAAGCTGCATCACCTGCGGTGGCATCTGTCACCCTGACCTTACATCAGGGAGATATACTGGGGTTGTTGGGGCCATCGGGTTGTGGGAAAACAACGTTGCTGCGGTTAATTGCGGGTTTTGAACAGCTACAAGCAGGGACGATCGCCCTAGCAGGGAAAACTGTAGCCAGTGTTAATATGTCAGTCGCGCCGGAACAGCGAGACATTGGTATGGTGTTTCAAGACTATGCACTCTTCCCCCATTTGACAGTCGCGAAAAATGTAGCTTTTGGCTTGACACATCAAGGAAAAGAGTCAAAGCATAATATTCAGAAAGGTGTCACCGAAGCATTAGCGCTGGTGGGATTAGAAGGATTGGAAAATCGTTATCCCCATGAATTATCGGGGGGTCAGCAACAGCGAGTGGCCCTGGCCCGTGCTTTAGCCCCTAGACCTGCGATTATTTTACTAGATGAACCGTTGAGTAATTTAGATGTACAAGTACGGTTAAGATTGCGTCAGGAAGTCCGCGAGATTCTCAAAGCAACGGGAACCTCTGGTGTATTTGTCACCCACGATCGCGAAGAAGCACTTTCGATTTCAGATTGGGTAGCGGTGATGCGTCAAGGCCAATTAGAACAGTTTGGCACTCCAGAGGAAGTTTAT
Organism: Microcoleus sp. AT8-A3; assembly: GCF_036705675.1. NCBI lineage: Bacteria > Bacillati > Cyanobacteriota > Cyanophyceae > Oscillatoriales > Microcoleaceae > Microcoleus > Microcoleus sp. AT8-A3. The sequence goes on along the minus strand of NZ_JAUBVD010000001.1, from coordinate 26,802 downwards.
CAAGAACCAGCATCTAGATTTGTGGCTGAGTTTGTGACGCAAGCTAATTTTGTGTCTGCATCGCTGAAGCAGGATTTTTGGGAAACAGAAGTAGGTTGTTTTGCTGTTAAACGAGATTCATGTTCACAAGTTCCCTGTGATGTTTCTACTCAAGGAGAATTGATGATCCGGCAGGAAGACTGGAGTTTATACTTAGATGAAGATTCGCCTGTTGTGGTTTGCGATCGTCAGTTTTTAGGCAGAGAAAATCGTTATTGTTTAAAAACACCTTCTGGCGAAAAGTTATATGCACTCACAACCACAGGGAATGTTTTTCCCATTGGTTCTAAAGTTCGGTTATCTTGTGGTGATAATTCTCCCTTAGCTTTCTTTGTCGGTAAGCCTAAGCCATAGCTAATGGCTAATTGCTAGTAGGGGAAAAATCCTCTCCCTCTTCCCATCTCGGAGTTTCCCCCTCTTCCTTCTTCCTTATACTGCCTGATAGGTTTTCTGTCTATCGCTGTTGTCAGGGAAGGGGCTAGTCACGATATCCTCTGCTTTTATACCCGCTGCAATCAGCGCTTGGCTTAGACCTTCCTCGAAGTTATCCTCTTCAATTACAACTTGATTATCGACTAAACGAGCATGAAACAGAATCGTGTCAATCCAGCGCTGTTTATCCCAGCCTGTAGCCAGAATCAGAAACTGACCCGAATCGACATCACAGACGGGGTAAAGCTGGATCGCTTGTAAACGGGGTTGGGTGCGAGTTGCTTCTTGCAGGGTTTTTTTGAGGATGTCTGCATAGCTTAGTGAGTTATCCATTGGAGAATCACCTCTTGACTTGGTTCGTAAACTAATAAGTTGATTTTATTTCGCTGGACGGCTAACTGAAAAATCGGTTTTTGAAAGTGTTTAATGTAGATGGCTTGGCTCACAGCTAAAAACAACTGACGCTCCGGTTCTTGGCCTTCCAATGCCCATTGGTAAAGCTGAAGCTGTCCCATCGTTTTTTCCAGTTCGCTGATGACTGAGGCTGAATCGAAGTCTTTGATTTCAACAGCGATTTTCTGCCCTTCTTTTTCCGCAGTAAAAAACTTTTCTGCTCCTAAGTCGGCTTTCAAAAGTGTCTGTTCTAACACTAAGACTAAAGGATCGTCCGTAATTGTCCACCCGTCTTTTTCGAGGGTGCGACGTAGAGAGAAGTGTAAATTATCGCGTCTAGACATTCGACATTCGAGAATTGAGGTTAGGAAAGATAAGCAGGGACTTTTTGAACTCCTATGTCTTGCAGATATCGCTTATTATGATATAGGGTAACACATCTGCGATACAATTTAAGTTATACGTCATATAAAACTGGTAGGGAGTTTAAATGGCAAGGCAACCAATTGTTCTCAATGGAATAGAGTTCAAATTCCAGAAAGATGCTATTGAACACTTCAGAAATATGTTGGAGCGCTATCGAAATGGTCAAAGCATAGCAGGTGATGATCGCGATATGTTACTAGCTCTTCTGGAGCGCCATCCTGAAGCAGATAAAAAGATTGGATGTGGTATAAAACGTTTGTACAAATATAGAACCGATATGCCGACAAGTTGCTTTTGGATAGAAAGAACAGATGGATCTAAAACAGATTTTTCTTATCGCACAGCGATTTCTGCTAAAGGAAAGTCTCTTTATCAAGATTTTTTAGAAGCCTGCCGTGCCGCTGTTCAAGATGATCTTCGGCTAACTAAAAAAATATTCTTTGAAAAGTTTGCCGATCAGGATGGAAGAGTTGAATGCGATATTACTGGTGATAAAGTAGCTATTTATGAGAGCCATCTTGACCATAAAAAGCCCTTGACATTTCAGGTTCTTGTGAACACTTTTATTGGCGCTAATGATATTGAAATAAAACCTGAAATGTTGTTAATGTCCCAGGATGCCCAGTTTCAAACAACTATGATTGATCAAGAGTTAAAGGATAAGTTTCGACGATATCATCATAAAATGGCGCAGCTTAGGGTTATTAAAGCGGAACAAAATCTTAGTCTTGGCGGCTCGGAGAGAATTCGGAAGAGCCGTAATCCTGTATTGATTCCTAATGAACTTGTAGGTGACTGACGTATCACATCCCTGTGGGAGTGGATTGACTCAGATTTCTGGTGCATCGCGAATTTTTCTGGCAGCCACTCAACAGGAAGGTTACATTTTTTCCCGACAGGTGAAATGCGATCGCCCGCAACTCCTTCCCACCGATCGCCCTCTTTTCCTATCCTAAAAAAATACAGCCACCACCAAGGATCAAATCAGATCCGGATCGATCGCCAATATGCCACCAACCCCGTCAGCAACGAATTCCCCTAGCTATCCCACCACTCTAACCATTGCTGAGTCTGATTTTGATAACTGCCTTCCCATAGGCCCCATTTTACTCCCATAAGTTCGATCGGCTACTGAAGGAAACAATATTACAAAATAAAAGCCTTTCATCCCCGGACTAAAGTCACCGGGATGAAAAGCTTTTGCACGTTTTGACCAGCCTTCAATCTGGTTGGTTTGACAGATTTAAGCTAATTTTATTCAAATGAAAGTATCTTAAATTTCGGACTTTTTTCCTTGCGATTCTGGCACAGCAACTTCTGAATCCGGCTGATTCAGAGCCATTTCTAGAGATTTTGCAATCTCGACTGGCTCAGGAGTACGCTTAGAAAATCCCCAGACAAACATCAAGACGATACTGGAAACTAGCAGCCATTGCGGCGGAACTAAATCGGGATTAATTACTTTCACCAACAATCGCATTCCCACGAACCCAACTGTAATGTAACCAGCACTTTCTAGGTGAACGAACTCATCCAGCCAGCGGATGAACAACCCTGCCATGAATCGCAGGGCAATAATTCCAATAGTAGCGCCTGTTACGACGATAAAAGTGTCGTCAGAAACAGCGATCGCAGTAGTCACGCTATCCAAAGAAAACGCTAAATCCGTAAAAGCAATCATGGGAATTGCTTGCCACACAGTCGCAAATCTGGGCCCGTGATGTTCTCCTTCGGAGTCTGTCTCTGAAGTAAAATGTTGGAAAACAAGCCACAGCAGGTAGAGAGCACCAAGCAGTTCAAACTGCCAGTATTGGATCACCCAAGTAGCAGTTAAAATTAGGGCGATCCGCAGTACAAAAGCAATTATCAAACCCAAGTTGAGAGCTTTTTGCTGATCCTTGGCATCTTCTAAACCTTTAGAAATAGAGGCCAGGGCGATCGCGTTGTCAGCCGAAAGTACAGCCTCCAAAGCCACCAAAACCAACAATAAGAAAAAGCCGTCAACTCCAAAATTGGGTGTAGCGTCGAGAAATTGATCTATCATTAACTATTTTGTGCACCTAAGATTGGCAAGGGTCGAGCGCAGCGCAAATTACCCGCTCTGTCTAACATTAGTTTCACCTTCACTTAAATCTTAACCTAACGCGGTAATTCTGTGGGAGGCGATCGTCCCAACAACCTCCGAAGGAAGCAGTCCCAGGAAACAAGGAAAAATTCTGGCGTTGCACAACTTGAGGAGGCTTCTTGTGGGTTAGGCGTTCCGCCTGCTGCGAAAATACACGCCTTCGGGCTCATGGGCCCATCCCACAAAACAATCAAAATCATCCCGCAATTATCCAACACCAAAATTCTCCCCCTCCGACACTCAAAAACTCCGCCACTGCGCCACTGCGCTACTGCCCCACTCCTCCCCGGACGCACCATTTGTGTTGCAAGTTGTAACAAATGATTCCCAAAAGCGCCAATTTGTCTCAAATTGGTGAAAGCTCGTCCCCGCGAAAAGGAGTTTTGCGAATATGTCTTTAACAGATACCCAAGTCTACGTAGCGCTCGTAATTGCTTTGATTCCCGGAATCTTGGCTTTCCGGCTGTCAACTGAACTGTACAAATAGTTTCCAGACAACAGTTGCGAACCGCAAAACGCCTGCCTGAGCAGTTAAATCTCTCGCATTACAGATACAGACAATTGCTGCCCCAGTGCAGTAGATTGTTTGTGTTCAGCAAGACGAGACTGCAAGGGCAGGCATTTTTATGGGGAAATTCCGTCTTCAGGCGTCACCTTTGTCTCAACAATTTTGGCTGTCAGCACCCTGACAAACAGCGGCGAGTGTGCGTTAAGCTCAGAATTTGCTCTGTTGAACTCTAAAACGTCAGTCTCAGGTATTTGAAAAAAAATTATGCAAGCGATTCAACCCCCCGTTACCCCACTGCGTCCCGTAAAAAAATCCCCTCGGGTTACTCCTCGTCGCAGCAGCCGCCAGCGTTCCTACCCTCACCAAACCCTCGCGGCCGAAACAGGGGTCAAGTTGGCAGTCAACATGGTACTTTCAGTCTGTGCCACTTCTGCTTTGCTTCAGCTTTGGCCTCACTACCGGGCGGTGCAAGAAAAATTGCACGAAATCCAAGCAGAAGTCAATCTTACCCAAGGGCGAGTCGATCGCTCGCGATCGGATTTTAACCGCTACTTTGACCCTAGTCTTGCTAAAACTGTGATGCAAGAGCAAAGCAACCAAGCTGACCCGCAGCAGCGTCCGGTGATTTTGCAAGAACCCAATGTACCCGAAGCCGAGGAATCAACCCCCCAACCTTAAGGGAACGGCTGTTTTGGGTTTTGATATCACGTCCGATGTGCATCATTCTTGTATGTCATTGGTTCGCACAGCGAACAATTACAGATGAATATGTCGGACGTGATATCACTTTTAAGGATCGCGAATTAAATAACTTACAATTTTAATTGTTATTGTGGGATGGGCGTCCCGCCCGTCCACTCATGACGGGCTATAAGAGCCCATCCCACTTTCAAGAGTGGAAGTTATTTAATTCTCATTCCTAAGTAAAAAATTTTTTAGATCATTCTTGTCTGTCGTGGCGAAGCAAACGCAGAGACAGACAGACCTGCGTATTGTCACCTGCTGCAAGCTCAAAACTGCAAACTCCGGCTTATACTGACTTGGCCAGCACGGTTTTTTCTTTCAGTAGTTGCAGTGCAGCTTGATATTGCAAGTCTGCTGCGGTGCCAATCTGATCGCGCGCGATGGGTTCCAAAGGTACTACGCGATCGGGCGAAATCCCCAGCTTGTTAATATCTTTATGGTTAGGCGTCTCGTACTTAGCAACAGTCACAGCCAACCCGGAACCGTCAGACAAATCAAACAGCGACTGAATCAGCCCTTTGCCAAAAGTCTTTTCTCCTACCAGTTGAGCTCTGCCGTTATCTTGCAGCGCACCCGCCAAAATTTCGCTAGCACTGGCAGTTCCCTTGTTCACCAAAACAATCAGCGGATCGTTAGTTAGGGCTTCTCCAGACGCTTCAAAACTGCCGAGAATGCCTTGTCGGTTCACCGTGTAGACGATCGTCCCGGAATCGAGCCACAGGCGGGCAATTTCAATCCCTGCTTGCAACAGTCCGCCCGGGTTGTTCCGCAGATCGAGAATGTAGGCGGCGGCTCCTTGTTTTTCCAAGCGGTCGATGGCGTGAGCGACTTCCTCAGTAGCGTTAGCGCTGAATTGACTCAAGCGAATGTAGCCCACCGGCAAATTCTCTGACCCCGACTGCAACTCCGCGTAAACCGGATTCAGAGCAATGCGATCGCGCACTAGCTCAATGTCCTCAGCAGCGTCCCTTCCCTCGCGCCCCAAGGTCAAGGTAACGGGAGTGCCGATGCGGCCGCGCATTCGAGTTGCAGCCTCGTCTAGGCTCAATTCTGAGGTGGGAGTGCCATCAATTTTCAGAATGCGATCGAGGGGTTGGATACCAGCTTTATCCGCCGGTGAGCCGGCCAAAGGAGCCACCACTGTCAGGGTATTTGTCTGGGGGTCGATCGCAATTTGCAGCCCCACACCGGTCAATTCTCCCGAAGTGTTGACCTGCAAGCTGCGGTACTGTTCGGGTTTCAGCAGTCGAGTGAACGGGTCATCGAGATTCGCCAGCATCCCCTGAATCGCCGTGTAAGTCTGCTGTCTGTCGTTAAGCGGTTGCTTGACAGCTTTTTGGCGAATCGACCACCAGTTTTGAGAGTTAAAGCTGTCGTCCACATAAGAGCGATTGACAATTCGCCAAGCTTCGCTCAATAGCTGCTGTTCTGGAGTCAGCGCCGCCGCAGGCTGCGCCCACCCACCTAGAACTAGGACGACTTGGAGGCAAAGTACAATAGCAATCTGGGAAACTCGTCTGTGCATGATTTTTCTGTAAAATACCAGTAAGTATTACATTTTATAAAACATACCCTGAAAACCCTGTGACTTTAGTCCAGGGATGAAAGGGTTTTGCAGGATTTATCCTGCCTAATCTCTTTGTGCCTCAATGTAGGGTTTAACGGTTTCCGTGCCAATATTCCCAGCAGTCGAAACAAAATAGGTAGGTGTCCACAAAGTAGGCAATTTAAGGAGTTCAGGAAACTCCTTTCTCAAATGATGTGACAATTCCCGCATCCAGGATACCCGCCACGTGATTCATCCGTCCAGAAATAAAAAACCTGTATCAGATGAAACTTGCCGAACGTATTTATCCGTGGGGTCGCCTCTAAAATCTAAAATCTAAAATCTAAAATCGATTGACGCTCTTCCCTTAATCTTCCTGATAATTGTAGCCCGGTCATCTATTGGCTTAGCATTGATAAACAGATGAACGTGATCCGGCCTAATCTTCATCGTGATGATGCACCATCGGTTTTCATTGCAGACATCGCAAATAATCTGTTGCAGTCGCTCAGCAATTGAACCAGTCAACACTTTTTTCGTTTTTTGGGAATGAAAACCAAGTGATAGTTTAGTAGAGAGACGGCGTTGCTCTCATGTCTGTACTCATCAGGAGAAAATTTAGCCATATTCATTGACTTTTGTTTACGCCTACTGTAGATTAAACGCAAGACAAAGACAAGAGGTGAACTGCAATTGTTGACCAACTTTGCTTACAAGCTGCGTCCCAATCAAAGCCAAGCCTCAAAAATGTCAGCTTGGGTAGATATGCTTAGAAGCCACTACAACTGGTGTCTGAATGACAGAATTGTCCAATATAATCAACAATTCATCCAAGGTAGTTACTGCAACATTACAACTCGTGGCGAAGCTTCACCGCTAACTTGTTTTGTCAGCAAGAACGGTGCAACTGGGAATCCTTGGAAAGATTCTAGATTTGATAAGGATGGCCACACTAAAAATCCCCGTCGAAGTGCGACGGACATTCAGATTACAGCGCTACCACAACTGAAAAATGCTAGACCTTGGTACAGTGGAGTAGACTCAACAGTTCTACAGCAGAATGTTAAACGCCTAGACACTGCTTACAAGAATTTCTTTGAAGGTAGGGGCTTTCCTAAATTCAAAAACCGAAGTAATTTTACATCTTTTACCTGCGTAATGGGTGTAAAAATACAAGAAAATAAAATCTATCTTCCTAAATTAGGTTGGATGCGATTTTATAACTCGCGTCCAATTCCCAAGGGGTTTAGCATTAAGGCTTGCACCGTTAGAAAGCGTCAAGATGGTTGGCATATTTCTCTCAGGATAGAAGATAAATCCGTTCCTGAATACAGGGCTAGACCTCTCGAACAAGTGACCAAGATAATAGGATGCGATTTAGGAATTACTAAATTGGTTCATTTGTCTGACGGGTATCAGATTGAAAACCCTAAATTTTCCACAGCTAAAAAAACTAAGCGGACTCTGAAAATCAGACAGAGACGGGTTAGCCGCAAAGCTAAGGGAAGTAAAAACCGCCACAAGGCAATTAAAAAAGTAGGGCGTTTTCATAAAATAATTAGTAACAAACGTCAAGCACACCAATGGAAAGTTGCGAATAAAATTGTGTCTCGCAATATTGACGCAATCGCTTTAGAAGATTTGAATATTACTGGAATGATGCGTCGATGTAAAGTAAAAACTGATGAAAAAACAGGGAGGTTTCTTAAAAATGGACAATCAAGAAAGAAAGGATTGAACCGTGCTATATCTGATGCGGGTTGGGGTAATTTGATTCTGAAGATCGAGTATTTAGCTGCAAAGCAAGGCAAGGTCGTAATTAAAGTTAGCCCCAAATACTCCAGCACTGAATGCAGAAGTTGTGGACACATTGACAAATCCAATAGAGAGGGTGAAAAATTCATCTGTGTTGAATGTGGGTATCACGAACACGCTGATATTGGTGCAGCAAAAACCATCAGAGATCGAGCCTTGGAAATAGTACGTGGGGACTCCGCGAAACTTGGTGTTTGTCACCTAAACGCCCAAAAAATATCATCACGCTCAAAGAGCAAACGTGGTGAGTTTGGGAACCTTGGCAACAAGGATATTAGGGCCGAAATGCCTTAAGAATCACCGTGGATGCAAGCGCGGGGAGTGTCAAGTATTTTAGGTTTGTACGCTGGGAACGCTGTTGCAGATTTAACTCAGATTTGTTTCCCGACGGTCAGTCCCGAAGGCACTCGGATGTTTAGAAGAATCCTCGCCGTTCTACGGCGAGGAGTTGTCAACTACAAAATAGCAACTCGTCCAGTCGGTGCCAGCTATGTCCCCACAGAAACCATTAATTCTTGATTTTGCCAAGACAGACGCGATGAAAGTGATTCTCCCGCGCCCCGCAATCCTGTCGAGTCACGGCGCAAAGTGGCAAGGAATTCATGTCGAATATCACTGTCAGCCACCAAACGAATGTCCCGAACACTGTCTCGAACAGCACACGGTTGGCTTGATGCTCAATTCAGCAACACTAAAAGGAACAGTGAACGGGAAAAACTGCGGTAGCGAATCGTGGCAAAGTGGGCAGATGTTCATCGCGGCTGCTGGTACTTATTTCCAGTCAGTTGCAACCGGAGACTATGAATTTATGGCGATCGCTCTTGAACCTACCGACTTCGACAATACAGTTGGCGAATCGATCAATTTAAATCCCATTGAAATTATACCGCAATGGCAAACCCGCGATCCGTTGATTAGCGGAATTGCCTGGGCTCTCAAAACCGAACTGGAATCAGGCGGATTAAACGGTACTCTTTATGTCGATGCACTGAAAAACGCGCTTTCACTGCACATACTGCACCGCTATGGCGCGAAAAAACCTAACCGGCGAGATGTGGGAGGCGGTCTTGACCCCGGCCAATTGCAGCTAGTTATTCACTACATTAATGAATTCATAAACCGAGATTTGCACTTAAGTGAACTTGCTAATTTAGTGAACATTAGTTCTTATCATTTCAGCCGTATGTTTAAACAATCGACTGGATTCACCCCCCATCAGTACGTGACCCACTGCCGAATTGAAAAAGCAAAACAGTTGTTGAAAAAGCCGAAGTTATCAATAAAATATATCTCCCAGCAAGTGGGATTTCACGACCAAAGTCACTTTAGCAAGACATTCTGCAAAATTGTCGGTGTGACTCCTAAGAAATATCGCGATCGGCTTTAACAAAACTCAAGCCTCAGTCACATTAAAAGCAGTTTGTAGTTGCCAAGTATTTTTGCCTAGGGCTTGCGGGGATTCAGAAACCGGGTTGTTTTCCCGATCGGGAAACCTGTGTATTTTGGTACAAAACCCGGTTTCTTTGGTATTTAGGCGTAAGTTTTGTCGTATAAAAATCCTAGCCCGTCGGCGCTGTTACAATTCTTCATCAAATAGGGATAAATTCCGCAAGAAAATTATATTTTTCGCAAGTTTTCCGCAAGTATTTACAATACAGCAGAGGTGGTGCTTTTGTAGACTTGCTGGCATCAGATAAACCAGAAGTATCAGCTAGGTAAATTAATCATGTCTACTTTCAGTACCGGTACCAACTTTCCGGCCGGCACAAGTCCCCAATCCTTCACTGCCGAAAACTGTAATAACGATAACATTCCAGACTTAAACATCCCAGACTTAGGGATCGCCCCAACGACTGTTTCCCTAAAGTCAATGACTCAACCTTCCTCAAAAGCGATCGCATTTATCGATTCTGCCGTCCCCGACTGTCAAACATTAATCGACGGCATTATCCCTGAAACCGAAGTAATTAAATTAGAAACTAACCGCAACGGCCTAGAACAAATTGCCGAAGCTTTGCAGGGAAGAAAATTTTCAGTAATTCACATTATTGCCCACGGAAATCCCGGTTGTTTGCAACTGGGGAACGTGGAATTGAGTTGGCAAAATTTGAGAGATAGCGCCGACATTTTTTTTAAAATAGTTAAGAAATGGGCGGGCGGGCTGACACAAAATGCCGAAATTTTGCTCTACGGGTGCAATGTTGCCAAAGGAAATATAGGTAAAGAATTTGTCAAAAATCTGAGTCAACTAACAGGAGCAAATGTTGCCGCTTCTAATAATTTAACAGGTTGTGCGGCAAAAGGTGGCGATTGGAAATTAACAGTAACAGCGGGGACAATTAAAGCTGCCATTGCATTTGTGCCAGAAGCGATCGCAGCTTACGGCCACGTTCTCAATACGTTTAGTTCTGGTGGTAACTTTAATGCGGGAACCAGTCCATCCTTTGTTGCGACTGGCAATTTCAATAACGATGGCATCTTAGATTTAGCTGTTGCTAACCCCACCACGAATAGGGTTTCTATTTTACTGGGAAACGGTCAAGGAGGATTTAACGCTGGAACTGATTTGACTTCGGTATTGCGGCCTACCGCGATCGCAGTTGGCAATTTTAACGGCGATAACTTTTCCGACTTAGCGATAACTTCCGCCCAAGGTGCGGAATTTAACAGCATTTATATCTTTTTAGGATCGGGTAATGGCAACTTTAACAGTCCGGGCTTTTTGGATGCCCTCGAAAATCCTAGCGCGATCGCTGTCGGCAATTTTAATGCTGATGATTTACTCGATATTGCCATTACTCAATCCAGTGGCAATGGTTTTGTACCTGAAGGCAATGTTGGCATTTATTTGGGAACGGGACAAGGCGGTTTTTCCACTCCTGTTACTGTGAATGTTGGGCAAAGTCCCAGCGCGATCGCTGCGGGAGATTTGAACGGCGACAATTTTCTCGATCTCGCCGTCGCCAACCAAAATTCTAATAATATTACCATATTATCGGCAAATGGTCAAGGTAGTTTTGGCAATCCGACTAATATTAATGTCGGTCAAAGTCCGAGTGCGATCGCAGTTGGAGATTTGAACGGCGACAATTTTCTCGATATCGCAGTCGCCAACAGCGGTTCTAACAGCATCTCAATTTTATTTGGAACAGGAAATGGCAGTTTTGCAATTCCGACCAATATTAATGTTGGTTTAAACCCAAGTGCGATTAAGATTGGCGATTTTAATGGCGACAACAGACGAGATTTAGCGGTTAGCAACAGCGGTTCTAATAACGTTTCAATTTTGGCGGGAAATGGAACTGGCGGTTTTAGCAGTGCGACCAACTTTAGCGTTGGAACAAATCCGAGTTCTATTGCGATCGCAAATTTTAATGCGGACGACAGACTCGATCTCGCAGTTGCTAACAGAGGTTCTAATAATGTTTCAGTTCTCTTAAATTCACAGAACACAATCAATTTTGGTGCAGCTACTTTCAGCGGGACTGAAGGGGATGCAGATACAGTCGTTAATATCCCCGTTACTATCAGCGGCGGCACTCCTTTTGCTGATGTCATTGTACCAATTATCATCGACCCCAACAGCACCGCTACCCAAAATTCAGACTACACCATTTCCCCTACCTCAATTACATTCCCCGCAGGCGGAACAAGTACAGAACAAAATATTGCAGTCACTATTAAACCTGACAATATCGCTGAGAATGCAGAAACAGTCATTCTCAACTTGGGTACGATCGCAGGTGGCATTGCAGGTACGACAAATCAAGCGACCCTAACTATTCCCAGTAACGGCACTATTTCTTATGCTATTGCCGCCGCTGTGGCTGCGGTAGCTGAAGGCAATACGGGAACTGTATCCGTTACTTTTACCGTTACTCGCAGTGGCGGTATCGGTGCAGCCAGCAGCGTCAATTATGCGATCGCCGGAACTGCTACAAACGTCAGCGATTACAACAATATCGGCGGCACTTCCGGGGCAACTAACGTTAATGGTACGGTTAATTTTGCTGCGGGCGAGACATCGAAAACGATTACTTTGGACGTTTTGGGCGACAGTGCGATCGAACCGGATGAAACTATTACTGTCACCTTATCAAATCCGATCGCACCAGGCCCGACTCCAACAATTACAACTGCTACTGCTACAACTACTATTACTAATGACGACACTGCTGGAATTTTAGTTAATCCCAATAGCGGATTAACGACAACAGAAGCAGGAGGAACAGCAACATTTACTGTCCAACTCAACTCTCAACCAACTGCTAACGTGACTGTTGGCTTAAGCAGTTCCAATGTTACCGAGGGAATAGTTTCTACACCCTCGCTGACATTCACTCCCGCCAATTGGAGTGCGCCGCAAACTGTAACTATTACTGGCGTTGACGACAATATTGCTGACGGCAATCAAACTTACAATATTGTCACTGCTTTGGCTGTTAGTACAGACAGCAGTTACAGCAATTTCAATCCTGTAGATGTCAGCGTTACGAATAGCGACAACGAAACTCCCGGCATTACCGTTAATCCCACAGCCGGATTAACTACAACAGAAGCGGGAGGTACGGCTAATTTCAGTGTTGTCCTCAACAGTCAACCTACGGCACCTGTTACCATAGCTTTAAGTAGTTCCAATCCTGCAGAAGGAACAGTTTCTACTAATAGCTTAAGTTTCACTCCTAATAACTGGAATCAGGCGCAGACGGTAACGGTGACAGGTGTTGGCGACAATATCGCTGACGGCGATATTGCTTACAATATTGTCACTGCTTTGGCTGTTAGTACAGACAGCAATTACAACAATTTCAATCTCTCCGATGTCAGCGTTACTAACATCGACAGCGATACAGTCGGTGTTACCGTTAATCCCGCCAGTACCACAGCAGCAGAAGGCGGTGCAACGGGAAGTTATACACTTCAGCTAAATTCGCAGCCAACCGCGCCCGTAACAGTCAGCTTTGACGGGGGGAATCAAATAAGTGCGATCGCCCCTATTAGCTTCGACGCTACTAATTGGAATATTGCCCAAACTATAACTGTGATTGCGACGGATGACACAGTTGTAGAAGGTACTCACACTGGCACAATCAATCACGCCGCAACAAGTACCGACGTTAAATATAGCGGAATTGCGATCGGGCCTGTCACTGTCGCCATTACCGATAATGACACGCCAACACCAACGCCCACACCAACATCGCCAACACCAACACCAACACCAACGCCCACACCAACATCGCCAACACCAACGCCCACACCAACACCAACACCTTCAATTACACCGACACCAACACCGTCAATTACACCGACGCCAACACCAACACCGACGCCAACCTCGCCAACACCAACACCGACGCCAACACCGACGCCAACACCAACACCGACGCCAACCTCGCCAACACCAACACCGACACCGACGCCAACACCAACATCGCCAATTACACCGACACCAACACCAACGCCTACAGTTTTGCCGCCGACACCAACACCAACGCCTACAGTTTTGCCGCCGACACCAACACCAGTGCAAATCATCATGCCGCCGGCGATACCTGCTGATAATTTAGTCAGAAAAATCACTGTAGGTTCCAGTACCGGAAGCTATAAGGATGCTATCAGTAGCAGCAAGATTGATGATTACTACAAATTCAGTTTAGGTGCTAGGAATGACTTCAACTTGTCGCTGGGCGGACTGAATGCAGATGCTAAAGTTGAGTTGCTCGACAGTGGCGGAAATACGATCGCCACTTCCAACAATTTGGGCACCGCATCCGAGTCAATTAACCGCACTTTAGAACACGGTACTTATTACGTCCGAGTCTCCTTAGCCAACGGTGGAGAAACTCCTTACAATCTCGATCTCTCTGCTAAACCCCGTCTTCCAGGCATCACCACTACAGGTTCAGATGACCGAGTTTACAAAGCTGGAGAGTTGATATCAGTTATAGACGGAACATTCGCCCCCGCCACTGACATATCTGCCCCGCTGATTAACATCGATGATTTCCGCGCAGCACCGCGTTTTGCCGGAATAGACGGCAATGGTTTTGCAACAGTAATTTTGGATACTGGCATCGATCTAGACGACCCATTCTTTGGTTCTGATAGTGATTCAGACGGCATTGCCGATCGCATTGTCTACAATTACGATTACGCCTATGGCGATGACGAAGCTGACGACGTTGACGGACACGGTTCAAACGTCTCTAGTATTGCTACTTCCCAAAATGGAGTCCACACAGGGATGGCACCCCGTGCTAACATCATTCATCTCAAAGTTTTGGATGATACGGGCAGCGGCACTTTCGCGAATATAGAACAAGCTTTGCAGTGGGTGGTAGAAAATGCAGCGGCGTACAATATCGCCAGTGTGAATATGTCACTCGGTGATAACGGCAATTACAACACCCCCCAAACGAGGGGCATTAGCGATGAACTAGCAGAGTTAGCAGCACGGAATGTAATTGTTGTTTCCGCATCAGGTAATGCTTTCGGGCCATTGGGCTATAACAGCGTTCAGGGCGTTGCCTACCCCGCAGCCGATGCTAACTCACTCTCAATTGGTGCGGTGTACGATGCGAACCGGGGTTATCGGACACACGGCGGTGGCGCGATCGCCTATACCACCGATGCCGATCGCATTACACCATATTCTCAGCGCCACTCCACTTTAACAACCGTTTTTGCTCCCGGTACTTTGATTACGGGTGCTGGCCCTAACACCCCTTTGACTAGCTATTCCGGTACCAGTCAAGCTGCACCTCATGTTGCTGGAATAGCAGTGCTAGCGCAACAGTTAGCGCAGCGAGATTTGGGCCGCCGACTAACCCCAACTGAGTTTGTGAATTTCTTGCTGTCAAGCGGCGTCACGATTAATGACGGCGACGACGAAGACGATAACGTGATCAATACTGGCTTAAACTTCAAGCGCGTTGATATGCTGGCTTTGGCTCAAGGTATTGTCGGCAACAACCCGCCAGTTGTCAATCGTTCTCTGTTTTCGCAAAGTGCAGCGCTAGGTTTTTCTCAAAGCGGTAATGCTTTTAATTTAGCGGCCAATACCTATACTGACCCCGATCCGGGCGACAGCATTAATTATTCGATCGCCCTGGCAAATTCTAGCGCTTTAAGTTCATCTGCATTTACCTGGAGAACCGATCGCAATGGCGGTTCCTACCGCCAACCAATTGCCGGTTCAACTTTCCCGGAAATTCCTTTGCCTTCCTGGCTAACTTTTAATTCGGCAACTCGCACGATTAATTTAGGCCCGACTCGCCCAAGAACGTTCAATTATTGGCTGAAATTAACTGGAACTGATGAATCTGGCGCGAGTGTTAGCGAGGTAATTCGGTTCAAGAGTGGTGGCCTCGGCGGTTTTGTGATTGACGGTTATATTGCTGGTGCTACGGTCTTTTTCGATGCCAACAAAAACGGTGTCCTCGATGCTAGCGAACCTTCTGCTACTACTGGCGATAACGGCGAATTCGATCTCGATCTCGACTCCACCATTTTCGACAAAAATCAAAATGGCGAACTCGATCCAGAGGAAGGCAATATTGTTGCTTTCGGTGGCATTGATACGGCAACTGGTTTGCCTTTGGAAACCCCTGTCACGGCCCCGCCTTACGCTACTGTTGTCACCTTGTTAACCAGTTTAGTAGCGGATTTAATTGACAAAGGAATTGACAGCGATCGCGCCGAATCTCTCGTCAAATCTTCTCTTTCGATTCCCGCTAATGTTGACATAACGGGTTTAGATCCGATCGCAGCTACCGAAAACGCGATCGCGGGTGGGGTAGAAACTTTGACTGCAATGGTCAAGGTACAAAACGTCATTACCCAAACTGCTGCTTTAATAGACGGTGGGTCGATTCTGGACAATACCGACAGCGTAAAAGCAGTTGTAAGTGCGATCGTTCAACAAATTCAATCGGGGACAACTTTCAATCTCAGCGATCCCAACCAGTTAGCAACAATTGTCGATCGCGCCGCCACAGCAGCCCAACAATTTGACTCGGATTTAAACACTCAGCAATTGTTGCAAATTGCCCCGGATGCAGCTAAGGTAATGGCCGCAGCAAATCAGCGCGTTGACCAAGTTGTATCCAACACTGCAACAGCTTCAGTTAACCGAGAAGTTGCCCGCGTGCAAAAAGTAGCCCTAGGTGAAACCTCTAAAGACTTAAAAGCAGTCGGTACAGGTACGAAATCGATCGCCCAAGTTATTGCCGAAAATACTGGTACTGCCTTAGATACCAAAATTCAACAAACCACATTGCCCGATACACCTGCCGTTGCGGTGATTGAAGGAGAAATAGATGCGATCGCAGCTAACTCCAATCTCACCGGAACTGACGGCGACGATAACCTCTCCGGCGACAGCGGCAGCGATACAATCGCCGGCAAACGCGGCAATGATACTCTCAGCGGTGTTGGCGGCAACGACTGGATACACGGCAATCAAGGCAACGATTCCCTCGACGGTGGCGACGGCAATGACACTGTTTACGGCGGCAAAGAAAGCGATAATTTGTTCGGCAATAATGGGGAAGATATCCTATTTGGAAATCGCGGTCAAGATAGCTTGAGTGGAGGGGAAGGCAATGACAGTCTTTACGGCGGTCAAGCTAGCGATATTCTGCTGGGCGGTAACGGATCTGATTTTCTCAGCGGTGAAAACGGCGATGACAGTTTGATAGGAGGAAATGGGAGCGATCGCTTCTTAATTTCAGCCAATTCTGGCAGCGATATCATTTTCGATTTTGAAGCCGGTATCGACTTCCTCGCACTTGCCGACAATTTAACCTTCTCGCAACTTTCTATTGTCCCTAGCAACAGTGCAACTTTAATCACCTTGACAGCAACTGGCGAAATTTTAGCTGCTATCAATGGCGTGACACCTAACCAAATTAGCATCGCTGATTTCACTTAAAACATTAGGTACACAGGCAAATCATGTGTACCTAAAATTCCTTTTCTAGTAAGCTTTTCTCCATTTAAATTGTGTGTCAAAAACCACTCAAATTATTGTGGGATGGGCTTCTAGCCCGTCCAGAATATGCAATTTAAACGCGCAACAGCTTAAGACTTCAGTTTTTTCTTACAGATTTGGGTCAATCAAGATTTGCATTCCTTACTACAAAAGGTCAATCAGAACTAAAGTCTTGACAAAATCCAAAATTCAAAATTTGAAATTGTGGGGAGGGTAAAAATCTAAAATCTAAAATCTAAAATCTAAAATTGATTGACTGTTGTGAAATAGTTTTCAGGAGGACAAAATTATGGTAGTTATATGCGGTGACAATTTCGATAATTTGCTATCCGGTGGAATTGGCGATGATTCCCTGTGCGGGCTGGGAGGCAATGATACTCTATTTGGTTTGAATGGTAATGACACTTTAGATGGCGGAGAAGGAAATGATTGTCTCGCAGGTGGAGGCGGTAGCGATCGCCTTTTGGCCTACTCTGGTAACGACAGTCTCAGCGGTGGCGAAGGCAATGACAAACTTGAAGGAGGTGCCGGGAACGATCTTCTTGAGGGTGGCGAAGGCGCGGATTTAATCAGAGGGGAAGACAATAACGACAGTATCTTGGGAGGGGCTGGCAATGACTGTCTTAACGGCGGTCAAGGCAATGATACGGCGATCGGAGGAGATGGAGACGATCGCTTGTTTGGTGGCAGCAACAACGACTTTTTAACGGGCGGCAAAGGTAACGATCGCCTGTTTGGAGAAAGTGGGAACGACACTGTAATAGGTGACTTAGATAATGACTACATTAACGCCAATACAGGAGACGATTTGCTTGAGGGAAATCAAGGCAGCGATACCCTGATTGGCGGGCCGGGTAATGACATCATATCGGGTTACGGCTTTTCCTCAACAGTAGCACAAATCGATTATTTGATCGGGCAAAGTGATGCTGACATCTTTGTTCTCGGTTCGTCAAATGCCCGTCCTTACCTTTTCTATAGCGGTGATAATGCCTATGCCGTTATTGAGGATTTTAACCGGGTCGAAGGTGACAAAATTCAAGTTGTTGGCTTCGTACAAGATCGTGACGGCCCTCGCTTCTTCTCTTACCGATTTGAATCTTATGATGACGGTATCACACGGGGAACTCGGATATTGGTCGGATCGGATTTAATCGCCGACGTTAAAAATGTTACAGATGTGA
This sequence comes from Microcoleus sp. AT8-A3, assembly GCF_036705675.1. NCBI lineage: Bacteria > Bacillati > Cyanobacteriota > Cyanophyceae > Oscillatoriales > Microcoleaceae > Microcoleus > Microcoleus sp. AT8-A3. The sequence continues at coordinate 8,595 of NZ_JAUBVD010000001.1, read as the reverse complement.
GTCTATCCGATTGCGCGATCGTTTCGACAGGTTTTACACCGCCATCGCGAGACTTTCCATCCTTCCCGTCTCTGCCGGAAATTCCCTTTCCGATACCGCCACTTCCCACTCCTTTCTCGCCAATACTGCCAGTTTTTCTGGAAAGTTTGCTTTCTTTTCAATTGTGATCAAACTTTGCGGATGGGGCCAATCACCGACTTTTTTTACGGAAATACGCAGGTTGCAGCCAGCAGATTTTGTTAGAAAGGACTGCAGTCCTGACTGCAAAACAAGATTCGATTGTACGATCGAACCGGATCGGGCTACTCGATCGACCGTGAGGGCGTTTGGGGCCAAAAGGTAAAGTTTTGCGATCGAGATGAAATTTGGGCTCTCCCGGCAAACCGATTTCCGGCTCGGACTGCTTTCTGTAGCTCAGCCTTCCCCCCATAGCAGCTTGGGCGGATGTTGAGATTCCGAAAAAAGCCTTTTAAGTGTCCAAAAAGCGATCGGGCGCGTGAAAATTGCACGGCAATTATGTTACATTTTTTATCACAGTCTGGAATTCGATCGGGTAACGCCAGCGAGTAGGGACAAGCCACCGCTTAGTTTCCCAGGGCTTGCAGGCGATCGCACAAGAGATTTCCTTTCGTCAGCTCCAAATTTAAAAAATAGCCTCAGGCATTTGCTAGTAAAAGCAAGCTGCTCGGCGCGGGGCGACAAAAAACCTTGTGGCTGCTGCCCTGAACCTCAACCACAGCAATATTCTTTTAGGAATTCTGGCTCCATGTTTTCTAAACAAATCACCGACTCTAAAACCTACCAGTGGTTTGAGGAACGCCTGGAAATTCAGGCGCTCGCCGATGACATCACTACAAAGTATGTACCCCCGCACGTCAATATTTTCTACTGCTTGGGCGGAATTACTTTAGTTTGCTTTCTGATCCAGTTTGCCACCGGCTTCGCCATGACTTTCTATTACCGTCCCACGGTAGCAGAAGCTTTTTCTTCAGTGCAATACCTGATGACTGAAGTCAACTTCGGCTGGCTGATCCGCTCCATCCACCGCTGGTCTGCCAGCATGATGGTGCTGATGATGATTTTGCACATCTTCCGGGTTTATCTGACAGGCGGCTTCAAAAAGCCCCGCGAATTAACCTGGGTGACAGGAGTAATCTTGGCAGTCATCACTGTTTCTTTCGGCGTAACCGGCTATTCACTGCCTTGGGATCAAATCGGTTACTGGGCAGTTAAAATCGTTTCCGGCGTCCCCGAAGCTATCCCGTTTGTCGGTTCTTTGATGGTTGAACTGCTGCGCGGCGGTGTCAGCGTCGGTCAAGGCACTTTGACTCGCTACTACAGCTTGCACACTTTTGTGTTGCCTTGGCTGATTGTAGTGTTCATGCTGGCTCACTTCTTGATGATTCGCAAGCAAGGTATCTCTGGCCCGTTGTAAGTTTTGAGTTGTGGGGGCGGTACTTTTTTTGCCCCCCGCTGCATTTTGAGTTGAAAATTCAGAATTCATCACTCATCATATTTATTTACGGTCAATACTTCCTGCGATCGCGCCGCTGATTCAGACTAACGAATACAGCGGAATCCCAGGCCCGGGTAAAACTAAAAGGAGAACACTCTCACTATGTCTATTATCAAAAAACCAGATTTGAGCGATCCCGCCCTCCGCGCTAAGCTCGCTAAGGGCATGGGTCACAACTATTACGGCGAACCAGCTTGGCCTAATGACTTGCTCTACGTTTTCCCTATAGTCATCATGGGAACGATTTCTCTGTGCGTGGGTTTGGCTGTACTAGACCCGGCTTTGGTTGGGGAAGCTGCTAATCCTTTTGCTACTCCGCTGGAAATTCTGCCGGAATGGTATTTGTGGCCTGTGTTCCAACTCCTGCGCGTTTTGCCTAACAAATTGTTGGGTATTGCTTGCATGGCCGGTGTTCCCGTGGGCTTGATTTTGATTCCGTTCATCGAGAATGTTAACAAGTTCCAAAATCCGTTCCGCCGCCCTGTTGCTACTACTGTTTTCCTGTTGGGAACTGCGGTAACTCTGTGGTTGGGTATTGGTGCTATTTTCCCGATCGACAAATCTTTCACACTGGGTCTTTTCTAAGATTTAAGTTTGCTTGATTTTGACGCCTGCGGGTTTCCTGTACAGTGCTTTTGTACTGCTGGGAAACTTTAGCGGGCGTCAATTGATTTTAGATTTTAGATTTTAGATTTTAGATTTTAGATTTTAGATTTGGGATTTTAGATTAAAGAATTGAAGAATTGGGGATTGGGGATTGGGAACTTCAATTGATTGAAAAATTGAATAATTCAAGGATTGGGGATTGGGGATTGGGGATTTTTAGCTCTAGTATTTAATAATACTCAGTAATTAATTCTCTGATTTTATTCAATTAAATTCAGAAGCATACAGCAGTCTAAAATATTAGATAGCAATCCTCGCATCAGTTGTACAAATATGTAGGGGTAGTGCTACCCCTACTCCCCGTGCCTACCCCCCACGGATCGGGGCAACCACGGGGGGTTTGCCCCTACAAAAATTACACAATTCATTTAGAATCGCTATATCTAAATATATCAGCACAAACAAAACCATAGTATTTTGTAGGGGCGAGTTCTTGTAAATATCTACGGTTAGGTGCGACTCTCAGAGATTGGGGCTAATACTTGAGAAGCTTGAGAGGCAGAAAGTAGATATACTTACCAGAAATTGTTAAAAATTCCACTCAATCTCCGGGACAAGGCTAGACTTGGGCGCAGATATATTCAGTACAACTATATCTATATTGCCACTGCGTTCGCAAATAAACATGGCTAGAGCTATACGTACTGATTTTGGTAATTTTGGGGGTATTGAATCCCGCTCAATTGTCGCTCAATACCCTCTTGCTGCTAACTGCAAAGCGCGTTAGGGCGAAGGATTCTCGGAGGAATTATGATGAACCTAAATTTAGATACTATTTTCTCATCGCTGATGAACCCGGCCCTGAACGAGTTTCAGGTTTGGGCTTTGCAAAACCCGGAAGAAAGTCTCAGCAAAACGATGCTACCGCCGATCGCCCTGATTGAGGGTTTGATTGCCAACGAACCCACCTATTTGCCACTAAAACGGCTGGCTTTCGGAGCCAACTTTTGCTGCGCGGGGCAAGTCGTGATGGGAGAGTTTGCAACGCTGGAAAAAGCACTCACATCGCCCCAGGCGCGCGGATGGCGGCTGGGTACTTCTGTACTCGATCCCGATAGCGCCCCCAACCAAGATGTCGGCGGCAGAAACCTTTTCCTGCTGTCTTTGTCCGATCGTGAAACTGATGCTAGCAGCAACCACGCAGCATTCCGAAGCTGTATGCAGAAATATCTCTTCAACAGTGCTACAACGGATCGCCAAGGAGACGAAATCGCCCGACGGTTACTCGATCGGCTAGCCGCAGATTATGCCGAGATGTCGCACGGTGCGGGGGGAGCGTTTTTTACCCATGTCAAGCGCGGTTGGATGGGATTTTTAGTCCGATACCTGCACTACGTCATCTTTGGGATTAATCCAGACGATTCAGAGTCGATCGAACTTCTCACCGAATTGCATTACACCCGCCAAAGCCCGCTGCACTACTTCGCCGTCATCGGGAACCTGCTGCAAAGCCTGAACCTGTTTGGACACGGGGATTTGTCCACTCTAATCGAGCGTGCAGCGACTATCTATGAAAATTCGCCAGCTTTAGCCAACTTCGAGGAGAGCTCGGAAAACAACGGCATGACTAAGCGGGAATTAGCAAAGCTGATGACATCAATTATGGGCATAGCGGGACTGCAAGGCCCCCTGCACCTAGGCTACACGGCAATGGGATACCGCCCTCTCCCCGCCTATAAAGGACAGCAGACGGCCAAAATTAACCCGACTGATTTTTGGGATCAGCTCGATTTGGACGATCGCCAGTCGATCGAGCTTTTCCTCCTCGAATGCGCCCGCCTCTGGGCTCCCGTCAGCGCCACGCACCGAGTCGCGACAGAGCCCTTCACCGCAACGGTAGCGGGCAAAGAGCGCACCTTCCCCGCCGGAACCAAGGTACTGATACCGCTCAGTTTGGGGCTGCTAGACGAGGGTTTCTGGGGCTCTACGGTATACGAATTCAACGCTAAGCGGGAGAATCTGTGCCCTTTTCATATGGGTTTTCATTCCGTGGGCGATCGGAGTGCGGGACGGATTTGCCCCGGTAAAGACATCGCACTCAAGATGCTGGTGGATGTCGTGAGTACGGTAGGCAAAGTGCGACGAGCCTCAGAGCCGAATTTGCGGCGGTAATTAATCCAAAAGCTCGCATCAGACAGCGGTTGAGACTGAGATATTGCACCATTGTCAAGAACAGGCTTTCCGGCCTGTTCCACAAAGAATTAATTGCTTGTGGGGTGGGCATCCTGCCCGCACATAAAAGCCTTATTGAGAATGGTGCAAGATGTGAGTTGAAACCGCACGCCACATAAACTATCGAGCGATAAACTCAGAAATCAAGGGGGTATCCAATAGGAAACCAAAACACAACTAATTTGAGGATAAATAATACCATGTTAATCAAACACAAGCAACTAAAAGACATCGCGAATTGGATGAAAGTAGAACATCCAGCGGAGTTACCTGAAGTGCTGCAAGGTATCTTTTTTATGGACGGGAATGTTTTACCAGACGATTGTTTGACGATGTACAGTTCAGACTGGAATGCTGACGAACGGACGTTATTGCTGCGCGTTTTTGACCAGGAATTTCTTCATGTGGTACCCGCCACGTGATTTATCCGTGGAATCAATCCAAAATCGAAAATCAAAAATCCTCAAGCCCTCGCATTTATCCGTGGGCTCAATCTAAAATCTAAAATCTAAAATCTAAAATCGATTGACCCTGTTATCTGGACATTTCATTCATCAATGGCGGGACGGATGTTAATTTATTTAGTCAAATTTTCTCGCTTCAGCTACTTGTTCCGATTCTCGGATGCAACTTTGCAGCACGGGCACATTACGCCGATAGTGTTTGGATTCTCTGTGCCGCAGTGGCTTGTAGATTTTTTGATCGATCGAGATCCAAACACTCCGAATGGAGATATCTGGCATCGCACAAACTCGTTTTTCGGCAGACCTGCTGACAATGGATATATACTTCGCAGGGTTGTAGACAAAGATGGCAATTACACCTCAGCGTTTCCAGATATGCTGTCTAAAGTGGAGAGTGATTGTTTGATCGTTGCCCAAGAGTGAAACTATTTAGGAAAACTACAAAACCCGCTTAATTAGGCGGGTTTTGTCGATCGAAGTGGCGGGAATAGTCGCCTTCATGGCATCATAGAAACTTGTCCCTCACATAATTGAAATAGATGACCCCTCAAAACTCCCCTGTTTCCCCCGTCACTTGGATGGAAGACCGAGTTCTGCTAATTGACCAAAACCGACTCCCGAAAGAATACGGTGTAGTCGAAATTAGCCGCTACGAAGATATGGCTGAGGCGATTAAAACTATGATAGTCCGAGGTGCTCCGGCGATCGGGGTTGCAGCAGCCTACGGGATGTATTTGGGGGCGCGAGAAATCGAAACGGGCGATCGTACCGAGTTTTTAACTAAACTAGAACAAGTTGGGGAGTTATTGGGTTCCACTCGTCCCACAGCAGTTAATTTGTTTTGGGCAATATCGCGAATGCTCAAAACAGCAAATCAAACTAGCGGTTCCGTCGAACAAATCCAAAAAAGTTTGTTAGAAATGGCCAAAACCATTCAAGCAGAAGACTTGCAAACTTGTAAAGATATCGGCGACAAAGGTTTAGAAGTTCTGCCAGCTACACCCGAAAAATTGAACTTACTAACTCACTGCAATGCAGGTGCATTAGCAACAGCCGGCTACGGAACTGCTTTAGGTGTATTTCGTTCTGCTTGGCGAGAAGGAAGACTTGGAAGAGTTTTTGCAGACGAAACTCGGCCCCGTCTCCAAGGTGCAAAACTGACCACTTGGGAATGCGTGCAAGAAGGAATTCCTGTCACATTAATAGCTGACAATATGGCCGCCCACTGCATGAAAGTCGGAATGATTCACGCAGTAGTTGTCGGTGCAGACAGAATTGCTGCTAACGGCGACGCCGCCAATAAAATTGGCACTTACAGTTTAGCAATTGTTGCCAAAGCTCACAACGTTCCTTTCTTTGTTGCCGCGCCTCTGTCCACAATTGATTTTGAACTTTCCGACGGCAGCCAAATCCCCATTGAAGAACGCGATCCAGTTGAAATGTATCAAGTTGGAACTACGCGAATTTGTCCTGTGGGAGTTGAATTTTACAATCCCGCTTTTGACGTAACTCCGGCGGAGTTAATATCGGGAATAATCACAGAACACGGTACGGTTGCTCCTGGGGCGTTGAAACAGTTTCAGGCAAAACAATTAGTTTAATTATATGTTTCTCAACTGCTCATTCCACCGGGTATCTGTGAAATTAAGCAGGATTTATAGCAGCCGCAACTGGCAGCTCAAAGTTGCGATCGCAGCTCTAACTCTGCCAGTTGTTTTCAGTCCAGTCTCCGAAGCTCAAGTTTCACAAACGCTTAAAGCTAAGGAATTACAAGCGAAAAACTTTGTGGGTTCGATGAATAAAGCCCAGCAAGTTTACTATGCAGAAAAAGCAGGCTTTACCAGTTCAGTTTCCAATCTATTGGTTTATCTCGGTCTCCAATTTAAACCTAACTCAGCCAATTACACCTACTCGATCGGCATGGTGAAAAAAGGTGCTGTATTTAACTACGGAGTATCGAAGCAAGCTAATCTCAAAAGTGTTGTGGGGGGAGTGTTTTTGGTGGCAAACAAGACCCAAACAATCTTGTGTATAAATGCTGCTCCTGGCAAGACTAAACCAGCTAATCCAACTAATACCAAAGGGGTTTTAGCCTGCGGTGCTAATACAGCCAAAGTTACTCAATAAATTATGTCTAATTTACTGGGTAATTTACCAAATAACTGGATAGTAAATGCAGCTTTAGCTAAGCAATTACTGGAACAAGAAGCTACTTTACTAGATGCTCGCGCACCTATTTTAAAGTGGTTTTGCCGTCTCCCACCAGCTATTCCCGTAACTTGGCAGGAATTTTCGCGATCGGACTTTCCCCACAAGGGAAAAATTATCGAAAATAACACAGTTTTAACTCAAAAACTGCAAGCAATTGGTATTTGTCAAGACAAACCTGTCATAGTCGTTGCCGATGCGGTGAAAGGGTGGGGCGAAGACGGGCGAATTGTTTGGATGTTGCGGAGTTTGGGACACGAAAAAGCAGTTTTTGTCGATGGAGGATATCGAGCTTTAATCAAAGCTGGAATTAATCGATTAAAAGCAGCAAACAATCCACCAAAAACAGGAGATTTGGTAATATCTCGCCTCTCGAATTGGGAAATTCAGCGGGATGAATTGAAAGCTATTTTAGGAGATGAGAATTTAGTCATTATTGACGCCAGAGAGCCGCGAGAATATGCAGGTAAAACGCCTTACGGAGAAAAGCGGGGCGGCCACATTCCCGGTGCGGTTCACCTCTATTACAAACAGTTAATGGATCGACAAGGAAAACTGCTGGATCGTGGGGAAATTGTCGCTATTTTGCAGCAAAAAGGAGTTTCGCAATCAACTCAAATTGTGAGTTATTGCTCCGGGGGAATTCGCTCCGCATGGTTGACTTGTGTCTTGACAAATGTGGGGTTTAATGCTAAGAATTATGCAGGTTCAATGTGGGAATGGTCGGCTTCGCCTGCAGATAGCTATCCCCTGAAAAAAATTAAAACTAGCAATTAGAAATTAGTCGTAGGGTATGTCAGTCGTAGGGCCCTAGCGTGCGTCAGAAGAGAGTCTCTCAATTATCGATAAAAGCAGGGTAAGCTCATCTAATTTGGTATAAATTGTACTTGACAAAAAGCCGCCAATAGGAGCTATATCTGTGCACCGAACTCAAACCTATAATCAAGTTTGAATCTTAACAAAGTCAATCAAGTTGAAACGGAGTCAAAGACAATGACAAAGGGTTTTGCACCTATATTGAAACTCGCTGTAAAATCTCAAGCCAAAAGAGCAGAAAAACGACATTTAACACATCTGGGCGACATCCAAGCCAATTTATTGAATTATGTAGCAGAAATCCCGGACCCCAGAGTTCAAAGAACCCAAAAACACTCATTAAAAGATATTTTAGTAATCTCTATTTTAGCAGTCATTGGCGGTGCCGAAGGTTGGGAAGACATGGAAAATTATGGCATCGCTAAACAGTAATGGTTAGAGGAATTTCTCGAATTACCCAATGGTAAGCTGTGGAGTATTTAAACCACTAACGAGGCCAGTAGGGTGCGTCAACCGTAATCAAGGCGTAAAAGCTTTGCATTTGGTCACGGCTTGGGCAAGTGAACAGCGTTTAGTTTTAGGGCAAGTTAAAGTTGAGGATCATTCCAACGAGATTACGGCAATTCCGGCACTCTTAGGAATGAGAATTAAATAACTTCCACAAGTTTGTGGGATGCAGGGTAAGAGCATCTCAATCATGCTTGACAAAAGCACTTGAGAATTTGCATCATATAGTCATTGTTCATCGCAGCC
>NZ_JAUBVD010000058.1:0-36842 GCF_036705675.1 Microcoleus sp. AT8-A3 | reverse complement strand
TTTGTTGATTTTGTAAATCAAATCTTGAGTGTTTACTTATCTTAACATGATTTGGTTTTTTTACGCCTACCTACTTAACTTAACAGGTGTTGCTAGTTCAAGTTTTCTAGCTTTGAGGGGTTTTAACCGGATAGTTTGGTTAATTTTAATTGAAAATTAACTCTTATTCATCCAGGCGCGGGTTCCGAAATTTTTGCAGGAATGGGAAGCGATTTTAGCTGATGCGGTGAGAGTATCTGTAAAGTTATTATTTTGCAAAATGTAGTGACAGAAAGCGCCGTGAAAGATGTCGCCCGCGCCTAAAGTGTCTGTGGCTTGAATTTGAGGTACTTCTATAGTGCCGTAACTGCCATTGCTGAGGTATAAAATTGATTTTTCGCCGCGAGTGATGGCAATATTGGGAATTCCGGCTGCTGAGAGGTAAGCAAAGACTTGTTCGGAATTGTCGCAGTTGGGCGGATGAAAGTTATCCGAACATACAGCCCATTCAATAAAAGGTAATATTTGTTCTAATCCGGGTTTCCAACTGCCGCCATCGAGGACAATGGGAATGTTTTTTGACTTGGCAAGTTGAGCAATTTCTTGACTGGCTGCGATTTGATGTCCGTCAAGCAGTACAATATTAACTGAGGTTAAAATATCCTGGTTAATTGTTTGACTGTCAACTTGCGATTTCGTAGCATTGATGGAAATTACCGATCGATCGCCCGTTGCTTCAGTTACAATAATCGAGGAAACTGGCGGCGAGTGCGATCGCCCCGGTTCCAAATCGATTATCCTGACATTATACTCCGCTAAGTCTGCACGAATTAATTGGGCGATCGCGTGAGTGCCCAAAACGCCGGCCCATACCGCCGCATTCCCCAAATAGCTAAAAGTGACCGCAGCATTTGCCGCCGGCCCGCCCGCAGCAATGGTACAATCAGAAGCAACAACTTTCTGATTTTCACCCGGAGGCTTCTCGGCCAAATAAACTAAATCTAAAGTTGCCAATCCCAAAAACAATCCCGTTTTCATATCTTCTTAAATGTGTGGCATGGGCGTCCCGCCCGTGCTTTATCTGCGGTTAAAAACTTCAAAATATCAAAATGCAAGCAAATCCCAATACAGGAACACTTTACATCGTAGGAACCCCGATCGGCAACCTCGAAGACATGACCTTTCGCGCCATCCGAATCTTGCAAACAGTAGACTTCATCGCCGCCGAAGACACCCGCCATACAGGCAAACTTTTGCAACATTTCCAAATCAAAACTCCTCAAATCAGCTATCACGAACACAACCAACACCAGCGACTTCCCGAACTCATCGACAAACTGCATTTAGGCAAAAATATCGCCCTCGTCACCGATGCCGGAATGCCGGGAATTTCTGACCCCGGATACGAGTTAGTCAAAGCTTGCGCCGATGCTAATATTAACATTATTCCGATTCCCGGCCCGACCGCCTGCATTGTTGGCATAACTGCATCAGGATTACCCACAGAGAGATTTGTATTTGAAGGTTTCTTACCCGTAAAAGGTCAAGAACGCCAACAGAGTTTAGAAGCTTTGCAAATAGAATCCCGCACTATAATATTATACGAATCTCCGCACCGATTGCGACAAACTTTACAAGATTTAGCAAATAGTTTGGGAAGCGACAGACAGATTGTGCTGGCGAGAGAATTAACCAAAATGCACGAAGAGTTTTGGCGTGGTAGTATAGAAAGTGCGATCGAGCTTTACACCAATCGCGAACCCCAGGGAGAATTTACCCTCGTAATAGCCGGCATCCAAACAGCCTCACCAATATTTTCCGAAGACGCAATTAAAGCAGAATTGCAAACATTAATAGCAGAAGGCATAAGTCGTTCCCAAGCCAGCCGCCAGCTAGCACAACAAACATCCCTTCCCCGCCGCCAAATCTACCAACTCGCCCTCACAATAGGCGACAATGAATCACTAGAACAACCCCTAGATAACTTGTGAATAACTCTCTTCTCTTCTTCTCTGCGCCCTCTGCGCCCTCTGCGGTTAAATAAAAAAAGCTAGATACTCACACTCAGAATTATATGGTACGCGGAAACTACGATCGACAAAAACCATATTTACGCAACCCCCACATCAACAAACCAATCGCCGAAATCTATGCAGACTTAGACGCCTTTACCTGGGAGATATTTGAAGACCAACCCCACCGCTTCGATACCGTCAGTTTCTACGTCTTGCTTCCCCCACTATTTTACGAAGGGCGTTTCATCAAAGGAATTTACTTCAGCGAAGGAGTCGAACTAATAAACAAACTATTTCCCCAACTTTCATCAGTATTTTTATCCTTCACCTATTCCCCCGGAATCTCCTACTCCTGGGCCCCCATAGCTGACGCCTACTCTAGTTTATACAAAAACCCGCAGCGGGATAAATGGTTTCGCGAAACTTATCCAGATCGCGCCCACAAACCAATCATACCACTACAAGACACCGACTTCATCAACGAATACTTAATTTCCCCGCGCAACGTCCCCGCCAAAGACATCGACTTGCTAGCCGTCGCCCGAATTTCCGAAGAAAAAAATTTGCCAATCATAGCCAAAGCCTTAAAAGTTTACCGTCAAAAATATCCGCAAAAACCGATAAAATTAACAGTAGTCACCGGCCACGAATTTGATGCTAGCAACCTGAAAACTCTCGACGAGTACGCCTTAAAAGAATGGCGGCAAGTAGAGGCAATTTTAGGCAATCCGTCGGACTACATTAACTTAGTACCGAGAGTTGACTACTACAGCGAAATCCCCACATATTATTCGCGGGCACAAGCATTCGTCCTCGGTTCCCTCCTCGAAGGAAAAAACCGGGGAATTACCGAAGCCATGAGTTGCAACGTACCAGTAATTTGCTTTGAAGAATTCAACCAATACGCCAGAGGCCAATCGCCAGTTTTCCCCGAAGGTGCGGGTCTTTACGCCAAATTTGACCCAGAATCTCTCGCAGATACTATATATACAGTATTGGAAAATCAAACAGAATTCAAACCGCGATATCAGTATTTAAAGCATTGCGGGCGGAAAAACTTTTTCAATACTTGTATAGACAGTTTTCCTTATTATCAGCACAACATTCCCGACTACAAGCCGGGAGAGGCGATTAACAATTTGTGGTTGGATTTAGCAGTTCAACAAAATTATCAAGTTAGTTTGAATAGCTTTTTGTACGGAGGTTCTCCCTTGTCTCATATTCGCGGAACAAATGCGATTGGGCACAATCTCGGTCAGTTAACCAAGTTTCAATGACAGATAATTCGGAATTATTAAACCGCAGAGGCCACAGAGGACACAGAGGAGGAGAAGAGAGAGATGAATAATACGGATTTGAGATTAGTCTTTATAGCGATGACTTTCGCTAAAAGCGCCGTGGAATTCATTCCCTAGCGACTGGTAGATGGTCGGCTTCAGTTGGCAATATCCTCAAAAATCTTACTGGCTAAAACTCTCGCCAAATTCACAGGAACAGCATTGCCGACCATTTTGTATCCGTCAGCAATATACTTATATTTGAAAATAAAATCATCCGGGAAAGTCTGAACTCTGGCGCACTCTCGCACAGAAAGCCGACGGTAAGGCAGAGGCGAATTGGGGTCAAAAATGCGTTTGTCTTTGCCAACCAAAATCATTTTACTAGCTTGAGGATGCAGAGGCGCGTGTCTGCCACTTGCCTGAATTGTAAAAGAAGGTTCTGACCAACTTCTAACTCGATTGCGCGACATATAAATGCTCGAAAACCCCAAATCCGCACATTCGTGATTTGGGACAGAATCGTGATAATTATCTAATTTACCCTTAACTGACATAGGGGCGATCGCCTGCAAATCAAAAATCGCATCTTTCAGCGTCAAAACCTCGGTTCCAGGTTCGGGAAACTCAAAACTAAAACCAAGATTTTCCCGATAGCCAACAACAATCACCCTTTGCCTATCTTGCGGAACCCCAAAATTTCTAGCATTCACCAACTTGTAGGAAACCCGATACCCGATGTCCTCAAACTGCGATAATATATAAGTAAAAGCTTCCTTGTTTCTGGCCGCCAAAATACCGCTAACATTCTCAGCTAAAAAAAACAAAGGCTGCTTGTCCCGCACAATTCTGATATACTCCCAGAAAAGTTGACCCCGACAGTCATCAATCCCCCGCTTAGCCCCTGCTTCACTCCAACTTTGACAAGGAGGCCCGCCGATTATCCCAATACAGTTGGGAATTTCATCAGATTTGATTTTTCTGATATCTCTGCGATCTAAAATAGTTTCAGGATGATTGAAATTATACGTATCCCAAATAGACTTATCATATTCATTCGCCCAAACCGCATTAAACCCAGCTAACCGAAAACCCAAATCCAACCCCCCACAACCCGAAAACAGAGAAATAATATCCAAAATCACCTTTTTTCACCCGCAATAAATACAATAAATCAATTATAAACCTCTCTTTTCTTAGATATCTATCTCTTTCTTCTCTCACTCTGCGCCCTCTGCGCCCTCTGCGGTTAATAAAAAAAATCTAATTCACACACAAACAGAACTTATCATCCTCAATGAATACAGAATCCATCCTTCAATCTTACCAACATTTCGGCGTCCATCTGGGGCTAGAAAGAATTCACCAACTTCTCCAAAAACTAGACAACCCCCACCAACAAGTACCCATTATCCACATTGCCGGCACCAATGGCAAAGGTTCCGTTTGCGCTTATCTCTCTTCCGTACTAACAGAAGCAGGCTATCGAGTTGGACGCTACACATCCCCGCACTTAATCGATTGGACAGAAAGAATTTGCATCAACCAAAAACCGATTTCCCCAACAGAATTGCAACAGTGTCTAGAACGAGTTGTCGCCGCCACCGAAAACAACACCGAAACTCCCACTCAATTTGAAATAATCACCGCCGCAGCTTGGCTGTATTTCGCAGAACAAAAAACAGACATCGCAGTCATAGAAACTGGATTGGGCGGTAGATTAGACGCGACTAACGTTTGCGAAACACCTCTCGCTAGCGTCATCACTTCTATCAGTCTCGAACACTGGCAAATACTCGGCCCCACCGTCGCCGATATTGCTGGGGAAAAAGCCGGAATTCTCAAAGCAAAATGTCCGGCCGTGATCGGAGAATTGCCAGAATCAGCTAGAATAGTAGTAGAAAAACGCATTCAAGAATTAGACTGTCCGGCAACTTGGGTAAAACCAGCTATAGATTTAGGACAAGGATTCGCAGAATATCAGTTAAATCAAAATGCAGTTAAAATAAAATATCAATTGCCGCTGCTGGGAAAATTTCAACTAATGAATTCAGCAATTGCGATCGCAACTTTGCAAACTCTCCAAAACCAAGGATGGCAAATTTCTCCAACCGCCATCGAAAACGGTATAGCCACAACCCAATGGCCCGGAAGACTCCAGCAGACAACTTGGAAAAACCGCCACATATTAATTGACGGCGCGCACAACCCGGCTGCAGCTATCGCCCTGCGTGAATATGTCGATCGCCTGAACAATCACCCGTCACCGATTAACTGGGTAATCGGCATTCTTGCGACTAAAGACTGCGATGATATTTTGAAAGCATTACTCAAAAAGGGCGATCGAGTTTACCTAGTTCCCGTACCCGATCAAAACTCATCATCCCCCGCAGAATTAGCCACCCTAGCTCAAATTATCTGCCCCGAATTAACTCTCTGTCAAGCCTTCCCCGACTTAACAACAGCTTTAGATGCTGCTGTTACAGGTGACAACCTCACAATCCTTTGCGGTTCCCTTTATCTCGTCGGCTATTTTCTGCAACAACAACAATCCCAAGCTTAAACGCATCAGAATTGTGTTTCTTCCTCAGTAAAGATTGGAGGCCACAATTCTGAAACGGGCAATTCCCAACCGGGAAAAAGTTCTGCTACTGTTAAGATATCGCCATTTCCTAAAACAGTCGGTTCACCTGTAGAGCGATAAATAGTCACTGTTTCTTCATCAGGATCGATCAGAATTCCGACGATCGCACCCAACTCTATAAACTTCAAAACCTTGGTTTCTATAAGCTTAATGCGATCGATCTGAGATTTAATCTCAACCACCAAATCGGGGACAAGTTCTCCAAAATAACGCGGACTTTGGCGCAAGCGGGCGGCGCGCACAAAAGAAACATCCGGCGCTTTCACATTCGTATCCGGCATGATGAAACCGCCTGCGGAGTCAAAGACTCTCCCCAAGCGACGGGGATAAACCCAGTTACCCAGCAAACGAATCAAAATACTGCTGATTTCACTGGATACGATGTCTGATGGCCCCACAATTGAAAGTCTCCCGTCTTCTAGTTCAATTTTGTAATCTAAACCCGCTTCGGAAAAAAGGGTTTGAACTTGGTTTAAATCTTTGAGTGTCATCGCTGGCATAAGAATTTTATCCTATTCTGAGCTGAGTTTTGATTTTAACACGAGTCAAATTTCTGAATATTTGAGGAATTCAGGCTGTATTCGTACAAATCATCAATTAAGCTGAATTGAGAAAGAGGCTCGCACGGGATAAAGAAACCCGGTTTCTGGGATGAGCGATCGTTTTTATCAACAAACATTTACCTCTAAAATAGTCGAGATTGACTTATCCAGAGTTCTCCTCCGACTCCGCGTTGTGAAGAGGCGGTAATTTCATCATTCGATAATAACTTAAAAGCTGATATTTGCGTATATATGGCGGCACAGATTCCCATTATTTAATAATACGTCAAGTGGTCGAAAAAAGGAAGGGGCGAGAGCAAAAAAGATTAATGCCTAATGCCCAATGCCCAATGCCAAATTTTTGTTACAATACAAGTGAGTTTAGAAAAATTTAGAGATAGAAGTTTATGAGCAGCCTTATATCGGTGCAAAGGCTAATTGAATATATAGAAGCTTTGCCAGCCCAAGAGCAAACTTTACTATTTGACGAGCTTTTCAGGCGAAACATAATCAAGCAGCGTCAGGAAAACATCGATTCTACAGTCAAGGTAACTCCTGCCTCGGCGATCGGGCCAGTAATAGAAAAGTTAGGCCAGGAAAACACCAAGGAGAGAGTAAACATGGTCAAATTTCTTGACGCGCTTCGCAAAGCAGACCCGCTTATCATTGGAGAAAGAGAAAATCCGCGCCAGGAAAACACCAAGCAGACAGTCAAGACAAAAACACTGTTAACAGGTAACGCTACCTGCGACATTCGCGCAGCCGATCGCACTAACTTTGGGGGCGACCTCGACAGCTCAACTGCTCACATAATCATTAAAAACGAATCAGACACAACAGTCAGTGCAGCGTTGCTGGGATGGCCCGAATGCAAAGCTTTTGGCGAGACGCGATCGCAAGCACTGCAAAACCTTCACGATTTAGTAAATGCCCAGCTAGCCGAAGCAGAAATCGTCTCTGTCAAACTCACGAATAGTCGATCGAACAATCCTTGGGTGAGGTTAGCTGGTAAGTATGAAAACGATCCGTATTACGATGAGGTATTGGCACACATAGAAGAATATCGCCGCGAACTCGATGCAGAAACCGAAGCTTATTACAGTCAAATTGACGATGCGGTTGAGACAGAATGAGCCTATACATACTTGATACGAATTGTTTCTCCGATTGGCAAAAGAATGATCCAATGATGGTGCAGCGAATCGAGGTTAACGCAGAAAACCTTGCTGTAACTATCGTAACCGTAGAGGAAGTAATTCGCGGCTGGTTCGATTTTATCAGAAAGGCTTCGACATCTTCGCAAGCGGACAAATTAGTATGGGGTTACACCAGGTTATGGGATACATTAGATGATTTCAAAAATCTCAACATTCTGAAATTTGACCCGAATGCTTTCACTATTTACACTGAGTTACGCCGTCAAAAAATACGCATCGGCACGCAAGATTTGCGGATTGCTGCTATTGTACTTGCTAATAAGGCTATCCTCGTTACGCGCAACTACCGAGATTTTTCGCAAGTGCCTGATTTAGTGCAGGAAGACTGGACAATTCAACCTTAAAAACAAGGGGCGATTGCTAATCGTAAGGTGCGTCGCCATCGAATTTTTCGCGATGATTGGAAGCTCTGCGAGGCGACGCACCTTACATTTAAAGGCTGATATCTGCTTATATATGGCGGCACAGATTCCCATTATTTAATAATACGTCAAGTGACCTAAAAAAGCAAGGGGCGAAATAAAAAAAATCCCGCCCCAGCTTCACTTAAAAACTACCTTTGATCCCAAGCCTTAGCAGCATCAGCAACAGCTTGGTCTACCGACTTCTCATCCAACATTGCCGCCTGCAAATTGTCATAAATCGCCTTTTGCAACTTCTTAACATCCTTCAAAGGCGGAATCAATAGCTCAGCGGAAGTCAACCCAGAAGCACTAACAACCCGAGCTCGATCGGCAGCAGGAGCATCAGCAGAAACAGTCTTAAAATAATCGTCCTGCAAAGCCTCAACCGTAGAAGGCAAAACATTAGCAGCCTTAGCAAAAGCCAACTGATTTTGAGAATTAGTAACGTACAGAGCAAACTTGACAGCATCATCAGGGCGCTTGCTGTCGCGGGGCACAACCAAATTCATCACCGCCACAGTCTTCTTACCTGTTTCCCCCGTAATTTGAGGCGCAGCAGCCGAAACAGCACCAATACTCGGAGCATTCTCAGCAATCGCCTTCAAAAACTGAGGGCCCGAAGCTAAAAAAGTAGTTTCCCCAGCTTGATAAAGCTCGATCGCCCTGCGATGTCCCTGCACCAAAACATCCTGTGGCAAAAGTCCGTTATTGTACAAATCTACCCAATACTGAAAAACAGCTTTGCCCTTAGCAGTATTAAAAGCCGCCTTGCCTTTAGCATCCACCAAAGGTACACCCATTTGCACAAAAGATTGCAAAACTTCCGCCGAATCTTCCGGCACAAAAGTCACAAAAAAAGCAAACTTGCCAGTCTTCTCCTTCACCTGCTTCGCCACAGTTGCCAACTCGGCATAAGTAGCAGGAGGCTTAGCAATTCCAGCCTTCTTCAACAACTCCGTATTGTAAATTGTCACCCCAGTCGTGAGATACCAAGGAATGCCAAAAGTCTTGCCGTCGAGTACACTAGCTTTCCAGATATTTGGGAGATAGAGCTCGCGAACTTGCTGCGGAATTCGAGAATCCAAATCCAGCCAAGCATTGCGTCCCGCCAACAGCGAAGCAAAATCGGGATTTAGGTTCACCACATCCGGCGCATTTTTCGCCGAAACAGCCCCCAAAATCTTGCTTTCCATCGCCGACCAAGGAACGTCCACCCAACGCACCTTCACCCCCGGATTTTCCGCTTCAAAACCGGCGATCGTCTTGTTGAAATACTCAGTAAACTGAGGTTGAAGCTGCATAGTCCAGAACTCGATTTCCTGCGTATTATTTGCCTGGGAATTAACAGCCGGCTTGCTGCAACTCACCACCGCAGACAGCAGCAGCCCCACCAGCCCAAAAACAGCAAAAAGTTGCCAAGATTTACGTTTCATAGAATAAAATTTGAGAGTTATGGGAACCGTCATTCGATTTTAGATTTTAGATTTGAGATGCTTTCGATTGACTTGCGCGAGATAAATTCGGGGGACGCAAGGATTTTAGATTTGAGATGCTTTCGATTGACTTGCGCGAGATAAATCACGTGGCGGGTAACACCTTGGAAATTCGCTTGTCAGACAAAGGCACGCGCGGCGAAGCTATCCCGTAGGGAATCGCCCGAATCAAGCGCTCACGAGTCAGTAACAGAGTTTTGTACCTGGGTTCAGGAGCGAGATAGTCTGTTTTTGTGCAGAATCGGCGGGTTTTCGGTCGATCGAGCTGGAATTTATTGACATTCTCCGCAGAATAGCTATTGTCAAGTAAATTGGATAGCATAAAATCGGAACTAGCGATCGCGCAACACAGACTGAGCTGTGCAGAAGAAGGCGGGATACCGAGATTACAGCACTCTGGCTGCAGTTGGAAACCAACCCTCCAACACGCCTGCGCGCTGAATCAGGCTGGCCAACTACAAAAGAAAAAAATAGCAATTATCGGCGACCCAATCACATGGTTAACTTTTTCAAAGGTCTACTTTCCCAACGCCAGCCAGGAATCGGGATCGAAATAGCCCCAGACCGCATCAACATCATTCAGCTTGAAAAGAAAGCTCAGGCATTAAAATTAGGCATCCTAGCCTCAATAGAAGTTCCAGAAGACTATGTACAAGAAGGACAAATAGTCGATCCGCCGGGAATGGCAGAACTAATACGTACCGTCCTCACGGACAACAAAATCAAAGCCAAGCGAGTAGCCACAGCCATTCCAGGCCGCGAAGCAGTCATCCGCCTCATCCCAGTTCCCGCAGAACTCAACGAAGAAGAACTGCGGGATTACATGAACGCAGAAGCAGGACTGTACTTGCCATTTCCTAGAGAAGACGCCGACGTAGACTATCAAAAAATAGGCCTTTTTGTAGATGACGACGGAGTAGAAAAAGTGCAAGTCGTCTTAGTAGCAACCCGCAGAGAAGTTACCGACACATACATCGAAACATTCAAAGAAGCCGGATTGATTATAGACGTATTAGAAGTAACCAGTTTTGCCCTAATCCGCACCCTCAAAGAACAACTGCAACAATTTTCCTCCCAAGAAGCAGCAGTTCTCACCGCCATAGAATTTGACAGCACCGAGTTAGCTATAGTAGTGGACGGCATACCTCAGTTCAACCGTACCATCCCGATCGGCACCTACCAAATCCAGACCGCCCTCAACCAAGCCATGAACCTGCCACCAACCAGAGACACCAGCGAACTGCAAGGCATGACCCTGCCAGTCACAGATACAATGGGCGCATCGGGAGACGCCAATCCGGGAACAAATGCGATGATTAAAGTATTGGGAGAACTAGCAGACGAACTGCGCCGCTCAGTAGACTTTTACCTCAACCAGAGCGAAGAACTCGAAGTAGCGCAACTACTGCTAGCGGGTCCGGGAGCTGCGATCGGCAAACTCGACGAATTTTTTATGCAAAGATTAAGCTTGCCCGCATCTCAAGTCGATCCCATCGAAACCCTAGGAGTCGAAATCAGCCAAGAAATTACCCCAGAACAGCGAGCAGGTTTAGGAGTCGCCCTAGGTTTAGGACTAAGGGAGGTTATGTGACCTAACAGTTTTAGATGAGAGAAAAACCGATTTGAGAATTTGAGGTAAAAACCCCTTCCAAAAGAAGAAGGCAGAAAGCAGAAGGTAGAATATTGGAGGTAGAAGATAGAAGGTAGAAGGTAGAAGGTAAAAGGTAGAATATATCTGAGGTAGAAGCAGCCCCTTCCTTCAGTAAAAGGCAGAAAGTTGTTTCTTTCTTCCCTAAATAAATCCTTCACTTGTACCAGCAATCTTGGGTTCTGTCTAAAATCTAAAATTTCTAATTTAAATCTATAGCAACAGCCAAGACTGTTAGTACCTTCTTAATTGCTGAAACATTAGCGGTAGATCACTTTTTCCTTCTACCTTCTACCTTCTGCCTTCTGCCTTCTACCTTCTGCCTTCTTCCTTCTGCTATAAAACCGAGTGAAGCCATGTACAGCCTAGATATTAATTTTCTCAACGACCGTCCCGACTACAAACCCGTTGCAACCAAAAGCCCAGCTAAAAAAAGTTCCGGTGGAGCCAAAGACCAACTGCCCATATATGGGGCAGTGCTGTTTGCCTTTGGCATCAACGCCGCAGTCATGGGCGCCTGGTGGTGGGCGACTAAGGAAAATACCGACTTGGCCGCACAACAAGCAACCATCGACACAGAACTGGCCCTGTTAAACACTCAAGCCAACACCATCAAAGCCATCAACGCCGAAACCGACCAAGTTACCGCCGAATACAAAGCATTAGCTGGAGTATTCGACCAAATTAAACCTTGGTCGGCGATGCTGCAAGACCTCAGTGCCCGTACTCCGGCCGGAGTGCAAATTGGCAAAATCGAGCAAATCGACCCAAGTCCCTCCCCCGTTGCAGCACCTCCTCCTCCCCCCCCACCAACTCCCGCTGCTTCTCCGGGGGCGAGTCCGTCTCCAGCAGCCAGCCCCGCCCCGGCAGCACCTGCCGTCCCCGTCGTCCCGCAGCAGGCATCAAAAGTGCAAATTTCAGGGATAGCCAGTACCTTTGCTCAAGTTAACGACTTTATGTTGCTAGTCCAGCGCTCTCCCTTCTTCCTTAACACCGATACCAAACTGATAGCGGCCACATTAAAAAACAACCCCGCACAATTACAAGTGCGTAACCAAAACGCAGCACCAGCAGAACTTCCCAAACTGCGACCAGTGGTGGAATATAAAATTGAAACGACGCTCAGCCCGACGGGTGCCTCCGAGTTGCTCCCCGAGCTGCGAAGCAAGCAAGCAGACGGGCTCGCAATACGGATAGAAACACTTCAAGAAAAAGGAGTGCTAGAACCACAAAAAGGAGAAGTGAAAAAACCATGACAGCAGAGTTTATTTCTAGCGGACAAGCAGAAGATACAGGGGCTAAGGAAATATTCGGCATTAAGCTGACACCCCAAGTCCAAGCAATCGGCATCGCGGTTCTCGGGCTCCTGATTGCTGGCGGCCTCGGCTACCAGTTCGTACTTCCCGAATTCCAAAAAAGCGGCGAATTCAAGCAAAAACTTAGCGAAAGCAAGCAAACGCAAGTGCAATTGCAAACTCAAATTCAAAAAAAGGCAGAAGCAGAAGCCAAGCAAGAAGAAGCAAAACAGCGCCGGGCCAACGTCACGGCCATGTTTGCCAGCGACGCCAGCGCCAACACGCTTTTGCTTGACATGACCCAACTCGTTAATAGAATCAACGCCGGCGTGCAAGGAGATGACCTCAAGGCTAAAATTACCAAATTTGAGCCGGATATGCCGCCAGCAACAGCAACCGCCACGCCGGGAGCTCCAGACCCTGATATTCTGGCCGATAGCTCCTTCGGGGCGTCCCTGGCTGGCAAGCTCAGACGCAAAAAATTTAAGGTAGAGTTTGAAGGCACTTTTGATCAAACCCGCAATTTTATGCGTAACTTGGAGTTGATGCAGTCGCTGTTGGTAGTTAGGAATTTGAAATCTGAATTGCTAGCATCAAATCAGCCAATTGAAGTTGATTTTTTGAAAGGGAAAATAGTTCCTGTGGAGCAACCGCCAACTAAAATTAAAACTGCTTTTGACTTGCACGCGCTGCTGCCGCTAAAGCAAGAAGAAAAACCGCCAACTCCGGCTCCGAGTCCTGGTGCTAAGTAGCTATTATTTGGCAGATATTAGCTATTGTTCCCAACTCGCTATTTCACAAGAAGTCAGAAGGCAGAAGTTTGAAATGGAAAGATTGAAGGTAGAAGTCAAAAAAGTATGAAGGTCAGAAAAATATTTTTTAGATGGCAATCAAAAATTGGCTCTAAAATCTAATTTCTTCTAATACCAGTTTCAAAAAGTAATGGAACTGTATAGCAATCCTTGCAGGAGTCGTATTTTTTTTACCCTACCCCAAACCTCCCA
The DNA here is from genome assembly GCF_036705675.1 of Microcoleus sp. AT8-A3. Taxonomy (NCBI): domain Bacteria; kingdom Bacillati; phylum Cyanobacteriota; class Cyanophyceae; order Oscillatoriales; family Microcoleaceae; genus Microcoleus; species Microcoleus sp. AT8-A3. The sequence continues at coordinate 23,324 of NZ_JAUBVD010000058.1, read as the reverse complement.
TTTGTAAGGGGAGGAAGTAAGAAATCCACAAATGATGCGAGGATTGCTGTAGGATAGCTTCTAACCCTTATGTCATCTGTTATTCCCAATCGAAAATTAAACATCGAAAAGGGCATAACTTCTTCCTTTAAAAAGGCTCGAAGCGAGAATATTTTAGTCAGTTTAGCAGCTAGCGACAAAAGACTGCGAACAACAAATAACAAATTGTAGTGGAGGAGAGAACGTGAAACAGCATCTACGGTTAAGTGGAGGACTCTTATGCAGCGTTGCAGGAGTTCTGATCGCCCAAGCCCCAGTCTTGGCATTGCCGACTCAGGTAACAGGAGTGCAAGTAAGTCAAGGTAATAATGGCGTAAATATTGTTCTGGCTACAGAAAAGGGCGATCGCCCGCAAGTTTTCGCCATCAATAACGGCAATACTTACCAAGCCACAATTATCAACACCCAGCTCCGCTTACCACAAGGCAACAGCTTCCGTCAAGATAACCCAGCTCCGGGAATTTCTTCAGTAGAAATCAGCCAGGTAGAGGCTAACAGCATCCGCGTTGTGGTAGCCGGCACCAACGGAGTTCCCAACGGACAAATTGTTCCGGGACAAGGCCAAAGCATCGTCCTCAGCGTTGCCGGACAGGGTGGCACAGCACAGTCTGCCCAAACTCCACCCCCGCCCCCTCCGGGACTGCCGCTGAGCCAAACAGCTCCCCCGCCGGCTCCCCAAGTCCGCACCTCGCAAAACCCAGGCGTGCTGCTGCCAAATCCCCAAGTTACTGTTACCAGAAACGATCGCCCGCCCCTCCCCAGCGAAATACAATCCCAAAGCAATCAGGCTGCGCCTTTCCAGCCGCTGGCCGTGGCTCCGCCCTTGGGAGATATCGCGGTGTCTAACATCGCCCCCGGCGTGGGAAATATTGAACTGAGTTCGGGAGAACGCATCCCCCGCTTGGTGCTGCGGGATGCCCCAGTCCGGGACGTTTTGGCTCTGCTGGCCCGCGCTGCTGGCTTGAACATTGCTTTTACAGGTGGCGGGGCCCCTGCTCAACCGGGGCAGCCCGCAGTGCCTGGTCAGCCAGGAGTATCGGGGTCAGATGAAGGGCCGAAGATTTCTTTGGACATCGAAAATGAGTCGGTCCAAGATGTCTTTAATTACGTGCTGCGGCTCAGCGGGCTGCAAGCTAACCGCCAGGGGCGGACGATTTTTGTAGGGACTAACTTGCCGATCGATTCACGCAATATTATCATTCGGACTCTGCGGCTCAATCAAGTTCGCTCTACAGATGCAGCTAACTTTTTGAGCGCTCAAGGCGCGGAAACTCAACTGCCGATTACTCGCGTGACTATTCAAAGCGTGGGCCAGGGAAATGCTGCGCGGGATGTGGAAATTCGGGAACCCGACATTAAGGCGATCGGCGCTAGGGAAGGCACGGGGCCGCTGTTGCTGAGGGGACTGTCGGTGCTGGCGGATTCTCGGCTCAATTCCATCACTTTGGTGGGCGACCCGCGCAAAGTGGACATGGCTGTGGCTTTCTTGACACAGCTAGATTTGCGCCGCCGTCAAGTCGCTGTCAACGTCAAGGTGATCGATATCAACTTGTCGGGAAACAACCAAACTAACACCAGCTTCTCTTTCGGGATTAATGACAGTTTCTTTGTCAATGACGGCGGGGCGGCGATCGTCAATTTTGGCGGCATCAATCCGCCCGATCGGACGACTGTAACTAGTGGCATAGCTAATCGGCCGATTATTGAGAACCGAGACATTCCCACAGAATTCAGGGACACGCCTTTCTACGATGCGAACGGCCGGCGTATCGTGCCGTTTACAGGTCAAGGTCTTGAAGGCCCCGCCAAAGGTGTGTTCCTCCAGCCGACAGCCCCACTTACTAATGACCCCAGGCGAGTTGGAATTACAGATTACATTCCTGGATCGACGACAGGCTCAGGAAGTGCAGACTTCGGCCTGTTCCCGCTGTTCCAATATCCAAGACGTTTTCTGTCTAACCTGCAAGCAAGTATTACTAGCCAGAATGCCAAAATCCTGACCGATCCGACTTTAGTTGTCCAAGAAGGGGAAACGGCGAATGTGGATATCACCGAAGAAGTGATTACTAACATTCGATCGGAATCGCAGACAACAGAAGGTCAAACTACCAGAACGGTGACGGCAGAAAAAGGCCAGGCCGGTTTGCAGTTGGGAGTGGCGATCGATCGCATCGACGATAACGGTTTTGTCTCTCTGCGAGTCAACCCAATCGTCAGTGCGATCGGCCCGGACAGACCCCTGAGCACTGGCGCAGGAGAAAATAACACTATCACCCTGCTGGCTCGGCGGTCTTTGCAGTCGGGGCTAATTCGCCTGCGGGACGGTCAGACTTTGATTTTATCGGGGATTATCCGCGACCAAGACCGGGTTACAGCGAGGAAGATTCCGATTTTAGGAGATTTGCCGATAATTGGTTCGCTGTTCAGGAGCACTGATAAGACCAACCAGCGGGCGGAAGTGATTGTATTGCTGACGCCGCAGATTTTGGATGATAGCGATCGATCGAACTTTGGCTACCAAAACAGCATCAGTCCCGACGCGCGCCAACTGTTGCAGCGCAGTCAGCCCGTCCAGCCGAGACAGTAGGAACGAAGGAAGAAGACATGGGTGTCAACTTTCCACGCTCTTTCCCCTGAGTCCGACAGTCCGACAGTCCGACAGGGGTTGAAACCCCTGCCTCAAAGAAGACAGTCCTCGCTCAAGAGGACTAAAGAACTGATTAGTCCTCTGCAAGACGACTATAAATTACTTTCAGTCGTCTGAAGACGACTTCAGCTATGAGACAGGGACTTCAGTCCCTGGCGGGTTTCGGGAGAATGAAACAGTCCTGGCCCACGGGGAAAAGAAAGGGGAAAGAAAGAAGGAAGAAGGAAAAAAGTTTTCCTTTAGCCCTTGACAAATTACATTTTATTCCTTCTATTTCTATTTTTTTGAGATTGCAAATCCACCGAGGCGAGAAATCTTGTCTCCAAGGTGGTATTTTTTTACCTAAATTTTGGGATTAATTACAAAAATTAGCCAGTTCCATATAAATTAAAGGTTCCACCGATCCATAACGGTCGGCAAGACTTTAGAATAATGCAGTGAAAATTAGATGCTGTGGGGTTTTCAGCAGTTAGAAACAAAAATTCCTTTTCTGACCAATTACCCTAGGGTAATTGGTATTCAGCAGGAGTTGTGATTCGGGGAAGCGGACGGGAGCAATCGGGAACCACCCAAACCTCCCAATCCACACCTCAATCCAGTTGATAACTCACAGCTAATAGTTGAACTAACTCTGTTTAACGTAATTTTGCAAATCGAGAAGGACTTCGCAATGAACAAAGGTGAATTGGTTGATGCAGTGGCGGAAAAGGCTAGCGTGACGAAAAAACAGGCAGATGCTGTTTTGAGTGCGGCCCTGGAAGCAATCATGGAAGCTGTCTCCGATGGCGACAAGGTGACGCTGGTCGGTTTTGGCTCGTTTGAGTCGCGGGAACGCAAGGCCCGCGAGGGTCGCAATCCCAAAACTGGAGACAAGATGGAAATCCCGGCAACCAGAGTTCCTGCATTTTCCGCAGGGAAGTTGTTTAAGGACAGAGTTGCACCGCCGAAAAACGCAGAATAGCTGGCAAACTGAGTCTTGATTAGACCTTTACACGGTGGGAATTTAGCTTGGGCAGCCGCACTGGCAGGCTGCCCTGCCTCTGCTATTGTCGATTTTTCTGCGAGTATCAGTCCTTTGGGCCCTCCTGAGTCGGCACTGGCTGCAATTCAATCACACTTGAGCAGTCTGACGGCTTACCCAGACCCAGATTATGGGGAGCTCAGGACTGCTTTGGGGGAGGCTTTGAATGTTGACCGGGATTGGATTTTGCCGGGGAATGGTTCGGCGGAATTGTTGACTTGGGCGGCTTGGGATTTGTCGAAGCTGGAGGGGACTTATTTGGTGACTCCGGCTTTTGGCGATTACTCGCGGGCTCTTTCGGCTTTCGGCGCGCAGGTGATCAAATGCCCTTTGGATCTTAAATCTTGCACCATTGTCAAGAATGGGCATCTTGCCCATTCCACAAGAGAGGAATTTTCTGGTGGAACAGGCATCTTGCCTGTTCCTAAACAAGTAATTGAAAATGGTGCAACATCTGAGTTGGATCTGAAATCGTTGGACGTTGGGGCAGGAAGCCGGTTAGTAACGGATGATTTGTCGGTTTCTAACGGTTCCCTTGTCTCCCCTTCTTTTCGTATCCCAGTTCCTCTGGCTCTCGATGCCCCCTCTCGACGAGGTTTGCTACTGAACAACCCCCACAATCCTACGGGTTTGCTGTTTGCTAGGGAGGCGATTTTGCCTTATGTGAAGCAGTTAGGTATGGTGGTGGTGGATGAGGCCTTTATGGACTTTCTACCGCCTTCTGAGCAGGAAACTTTGATCGATGCTGTTGAGGAGTTTCCGAATTTGGTGATTTTACGATCGCTCACTAAATTCTATTCTCTGCCGGGACTGCGGTTGGGCTGTGCGATCGCCCATCCCGATATTCTGCGCCGCTGGCAGTTACTGCGCGATCCTTGGCCTGTGAATGCTTTGGCTGCTGCTGCTGCTGCTGCTGTGGTTCGAGATGCGGCTTTTGAGCAGCAAACTTGGGATTGGCTGCCTGTTGCTCGCCGAGAGCTATTTGAGGGTTTGGCTAATTTGCCGGGTTTGCAGCCAATTGCCGGGGCGGCTAATTTCTTGTTGGTTGAGTCGTCGATGTCGGTTTCTTCGATTCAAAAAAGTCTGTTGGAACGACACCGGATTTTGATTCGGGATTGTTTGAGTTTTCCTGAGTTGGGCGATCGCTTTTTTCGGGTGGCTGTGCGCTCAAGGGCGGACAATCTGCGGTTGATTGCTGGACTTAAAGAAGTCATTAGTCAGTAGTCAGTTGTCAGTTGTCCGTTGATAAACCGATTTTATTGGTCGTTCGAGCGCACCTACCCAAGAAACCCGGTTTCTCTGATAAATCTTGGATTTTGCAGCGAAGTATCTAGGCAGAAACCGGGTTTCTGACCCCGCGCGCCGATCGCCCTAAACTACTAACTAATGACTACTGACTAATGACTAATGACTACTGACAATTCCCGCATCCAGGATACCCGCCACGTGATTCATCCGTCCCGAAATAAAAAACCTGTATCAGATGAAACTTGCCGAACGTATTTATCCGTGGTCAATGCTTCAATTCTAAAATCTAAAATCTAAAATCTAAAATCTAAAATCGATTGACTTCTTTATTTATGCTTGACTATGATTTAGTGATTATTGGTGGAACTCCGGCCGGACGTTATGCTGCTTTGACTGCAACTAATTTCCCGGCCCGCGTTGCTTTGGTGGAACCGCTAAGTAATTCCCAAGATTTGCCGAGTGGGGGGAAAGAGTCGATCGACCTTGGTTTGAGATACAGCCAAACTTTGAGGGAGGCTGCTCGTTTTGCTCAGCAGATCAGCCGCCAGCAGTTGGGAGTTCGCTGGGAAGTCGCGAATTCCTCTATGCCACTCAAATTGCGCTTTGACGGGGTTCTAAAGTGGGCAGATGATGTTGTTTCTAATTTGTCAGAAATTGATTCTCTCGGCCTTTTGGCTACTCGCGGGGTTGATGTTATTTTTGGCAGCGGCGAGTTTGTGGCGAAACCGGATTTGGCTTTTGTTGTGGGCGGGCGAAAATTGCGATCGCTCTGTTATTTGCTAGCTTGTCCAACTCTGCCGGCGATTCCCAATATTGAAGGACTTTCGTCTGCTGGCTTTTTTACTTCGGAAACTGTTGGGGAATTAGCAAAACTTCCCCAGTTGCCTAAAAGTTTGGCTGTAATCGGCGCAGATCCCAGCGGTGTCGAAGTGGCTCAAACTTTTGCTCGCTTGGGGGTTGCTGTCACTTTGGTGGTGAAAAGTTCGCACATTTTGGCTAAAGAAGACCGGGAGGCTGCTGGTTTGGTGCAAGCTGGAATGGAAGCTGAGGGAGTGCGGATTCTGACTGCTACTGAGGTGACTCAAGCTAGGGTGATTGATGGTAAAAAGTGGATTCAAGCTGGGCCAAGGGCGATCGAAGCTGAGGAGATTTTTCTGGCTGCGGGTAGAGGACACAATTTTTCTTCGTTAAATCTCGAAGCGGCTAAGGTTAAATTCAGCGATCGGGGGGTGATTTTAAATGAAAAGCTGCAAACAACTAATCACCGAATTTACGGGATCGGCGATGTTGCTGGGGGTTATCCGTTCCCTCACATCGCTAATTACGAAGCTGCGGTTGCTGTGAAAAATGCTTTGTTTTTGCCAATGTTTCAAATAGATTATCGCGGGATTCCTTGGGCGATTTTTTCTGACCCGCAATTGGCGAGGGTTGGCTTGACTGAAGCGCAAGCAAGGCGCCGTTTTGGAGATGATCTAATTGTTTGTCGGGAATATTTCAAGAATGTTGAAAGAGCTCAAATGTCCGGGGATACAACTGGTTTTTGTAAGATTGTCGGGCGTCGCAACGGGGAGATGTTGGGAGCGAGTATTGTGGGGCCGCAAGCTGCTGAGTTGATTCACGCGATCGCTTTGGCTGTGCGTCACGGGATGAAGGTTGAGGCGATCGCCCAACTTCCTTATATTTGGTCTAGTTTTTCGGAAATTAGCGGTCAAACTGCTGCTGTTTGGGAGTCGCAGCGCTTGGGCAGAAATACTTTTTCGCGGAATTTATGGGAGAATTTGTTTCACTGGCGCAGGTATTGGAATCAGTAAAGAAATCCAATGTTTGTAGTAGGATTTTTTGAATTTTATATGCTTAGCGCACAATTAAAAAGTAATTTGCTAATCAACTCACTCGGCCCTAAAATTGTGTGTCAATAAATAATATAACAAGGTGTTGACCGTTGCTCCCAGGTCGAGGGAAATATGTAATTTAAATGTACCACAACTTAACTAATAACTGATGACTACTCACTGAGAACTAATGACTGCTAACTAATTATTGCGGGCGAGAGTGCAATGCTGGATTTGACGATCGCCGGTACAATGCGATCGCACGCCATTCTCGCCCCAGAAAGGTTTCTGGCGACTGGCCCCACTTGCAGCGCCGCTAAACCACCAGTCAAAAATAATTCGCATCCGGGCCAACGCAGGTGTTTGTCTAAGACTGGCAAACCTTTAACTATTTCAATGGGATGCGTTTCTAGCATTTCTTTGAACATTGGTTCGGCTGCAATGTCTAGTTTGGTGCCGGTTGCTAGCCAAATTCGATCGACAAATAACGTCTCCCCACCGCTGCAATCAACAGTCCATCTGTTATTTTCCCACCGAACGCCAACAACTTCGCACTGTTCGTGAAATGTCAGTTGTTCGCTGTGGGAGAGCCTCCGCAACTGTGTCATAATTTCCGGTGTCATCGAGCCACCGTTGCGGGCTTGTTGAATGGTTTCCCAACGCGAATGGCAATCTGGTTCGGCGGCGAATCCTTTGAGGTATTTTGGCCCCAACCAACCGGGTTCGGCATCAAATAGTTTTTCTTGGAAATAGCGCCTAGTCATTAACAGGACTTTGGCTCCTCTGGCAATTGCTCCTACTGCTAAATGTCCGCTGGTTAGTCCGCCGCCGACAATTAATATTTGTTCTCCGTGCAATTGCAAATTTCGCAAATCTACTTGATGGGAGTGGCGAATTCTTTCGGGGGGATGCTGTGTTTGAATTTGATTTGCCCACGCTGGTAAATGCGGTTTTCCACTGCCGGCGGCGACGATTACTCGGCGGGCGATCGCACTTTTTCCGTCTTCAAACCACAGGTGGAAACGGCCGGATTTCGGCTGAATGCGGGTTACTTTTGCTTTGATAACTCGATCGCCCAATTGCCACCGTTTAATTGTGTCGCCGCAAAATTCCTCAAATAACCGACTTCCGGGCAAATCGTAGGGGGGAAACAATTCCGAGGAGCGATTTTCGGCAAACCTCCGCAATTCGTAAGGGTTGGGATCGGGGTGGTGCACTGCGGGCGATCGTAAATGCCCAATTTCTAAAGCTGCAAATTGCCTCCGCCACTGAGTCAGCCATTCGCCGCTCGGATCGAATGCTAAAAATTTATCCCGGAGGCTCTTGCGTTTTTTTAATATGTGTGCAGTAAGAGTCAGGGCGTGGGGCCCAGCGCCGATTAAAGCTAAATCAATTTGGGGCGGCGTGGCTTCTGAGTTCGCTTGCATGAGAATTGCTGATTTGCGAATGATAACAATTCTCATTATTATAGGTCGATCGAGCCTCAAGTTTACGTCTTTCGAGAACCAGCAGGATTTCTGTTCCGCAAAAAGAGACAGGATGATACGCAAAAGCTCAGAAACCCTCTTGATGAGAGGTTTCTGCCCCGACAGGGACGCACTGCGACGCTCAGAAACCGGGTTTTTTAGCTCACCGAAATGAAAACCGCGATCGGAAAGCGTCGGCATCGTCCGTTGGCGTAGCGATATAAGGGTCGCGAATTAAATAACTTACAATTTTAATTGTTATTGTGGGATGGGCGTCCCGCCCGTCCACTCATGACGGGCTATAAGAGCCCATCCCACTTTCAAGAGTGGAAGTTATTTAATTCTCATTCCTAAGTAAAACAACTTAGCCGACTGCCGATGTCATTTTCCGCTTCTGAACTTTGGCATTTAATACCTGATTTACTTCTGAGAGTTGGGCAGCTTGTTGTGGCATCTGGGCAAATAATTCAGCTTGCTCACGGGCGACTCCCAAGTGCTCCGCAATCTGACGCAGAAACTCGATTTCCTCTGCTTCCGGCTTTAAACCCTGAGCCGCCCGAATTGTAATGATGACATTAAATTATGATGTAAACTAGACATTAGATTTTCTAGGCGATCGCCTTCAAGCATCGGTTTCAAAAACACTCTTAAGTACCTGATTAGCGTCTTAAGTTCCTCTTCCATGAACTGCGGTTGTTCCATAAGCCTTAGCTAAGTCATTTTCTACTTAGTCTCAACTCAAGTATCAACAGCTCTTACATAAAATATTAAGTCGAGTTTTTAAAATCCCTCTTTCATAATTGGAATTTCCAAAATATGTTAAGAAAAATGTAATTAATGAATAGCAAGGCAGATAGAGGGAAAATAGTAGAAAGTAACTCTAAGAAGCTTCCGACTTGAAAGAAGTAGGAATACGTAGAAATGGCTAGCATAAAAAATCTTGTTCTAGGATATCACATTAACGAGCAAATATACGCAGGCAATCGAACTCTAGTTTATCGCGGTTGTCGGTCTTCAGATCGGCTGCCCGTAGCGATCAAGCTGCTGCGAAATGACTTTCCCCGCTTCAACGAACTGGTTCACTTCCGCAACCAGTACGTCATTGCTAAAAACTTAGATATCCCTGGCAGTGTCAAGGCATACAGCCTAGAGACTTACCACAACCACTATGCTCTGGTGATGGAAGACTTTGGCGGAATTTCCTTATGTAGCTACCTGGCTAATCTAGCATCTGAGAGCAACGAACCCCTAGAAGGCTTGCCCGTGAGCGAGTTTCTGCCTATTGCGATTCAAATTGCCAACTCCCTCGACGGACTTTATCGCCACCACGTCATCCATAAAGACCTCAAACCTGCCAACATTCTCATTAACCCCACCAGCAAACAAGTCAAGCTGATTGACTTCAGCATCGCTTCCCTACTACCGCGCGAAACCCAAGAAATTCAAAATCCCAACGTGCTTGAGGGCACTTTACCTTACATTTCTCCCGAACAAACTGGGCGGATGAACCGAGGCATTGATTACCGCACAGATTTTTACTCGCTGGGAGTCACATTCTACGAATTATTAACAGGAAAGTTACCATTCCAAACAGACGATCCAATGGATTTGGTACACTGCCACCTCGCCAAACAGCCCCTCCCAGCCTCAAGTTTAAACCAGAGCGTTCCATTGGTGCTGTCGGAGATTGTCAGCAAACTGATGGCGAAGAATGCTGAAGCTCGCTATCAAAGCGCCCTAGGACTCAAGTTTGATTTGGAAATTTGTTTATTCCAGTGGAAAGAGACAGGGAGGTTAACTAACTTTAAAATAGGGGAGCGAGATTTGTGCGATCGCTTCATCATCCCAGAAAAATTATACGGTAGAGAAACCGAAGTATTCTCCCTGCTATCGGCCTTCGAGCGCGTGAGTGGCGGCAGCACCGAAATGATGCTCGTTGCCGGTTTCTCCGGCATTGGTAAAACCGCTGTTGTCAACGAAGTTCACAAACCAATTGTGAGACAGCGTGGCTACTTCATCAAAGGCAAATTCGACCAATTTGCGCGCAGCCAGCCCTTCTCAGCTTTTGTACAAGCTTTTCGCGATTTAATGGGACAATTGCTCTCGGAAAGCGATGCTAAAGTTGAGGAGTGGAAGACTCAAATCCTGGCAGCATTGGGCGAAAATGCTCAGGTAATCGTTGAGGTAATTCCCGAACTAGAGCGGATTATTGGCTCGCCACCCCCGGCACCAGAACTCGTCGCCAGTGCTGCCCAAAATCGCTTCAATCGGTTATTCGAGAACTTCATCTCTATCTTCGCCACTAAAGAACATCCCCTCGTTATTTTCTTAGACGACTTGCAATGGGTAGACTCAGCCTCATTGAAGTTGATTCAACTCCTGACGAGCGATCGCGATCGGCGCTATCTCTTTTTAATTGGAGCGTATCGAGATAACGAAGTTTTTCCCGCACACCCTTTGATGGTGACATTAGCCGACATTCAAACAACCGGAGCTACGGTAAACACCATTACTCTAGATCCGCTTGAGCGCTTCCATTTGAATTGTCTGATTGCCGATACATTAGCTTGTTCTACAGCGTTGGCTCAGCCTTTGACAGAACTCGTTTATCAGAAAACCAAAGGCAATCCATTTTTTAGCACACAATTCCTCAAATCTTTGCATGAAGATGGGATAATTGAATTTAATTTTGCAGCTCGGTATTGGCAGTGCGATATTGCTAGAGTCCGAACCTTGGCTCTAACGGATGATGTACTAGAATTCATGGCACTTCAGTTGCGAAAGCTGCCAGCCCGGACACAGGAAGTTTTAAAGTTAGCTGCTTGTATTGGCAATCAGTTCGATTTGGCTACATTAGCAATTGTTGATGAGAATTCACCAACAGAAACAGCAACAGCTTTGTGGAAAGCATTGCAAGAAGGGTTGATTTTACCAGTTAGCGATGTTTATAAATTTTATCAAGAATGTGGTAACAGTTTATCAAAATCAATCACTGGAGAAGAATCTGAGCAATTACCAGTTAACAATGACCAATTAGTTAAATACAAATTTTTCCACGATCGCGTCCAACAAGCAGCCTATTCCCTCATTCCTGAAGACCAAAAGCGCTCTACTCACTTAAAAATCGGTCAACTGCTGTTAAAGAATACGCCCGAAGCCGATCGAGAAGAAAAAATGTTTGATATTGTCAACCACTTGAATATGGGAGTAAATCTAATTACCCACGAGCTAGATAGGGAGCAATTAGCACGGTTAAATCTGGTTGCCGGAAAGAAAGCTAAAGCTGCTACTGCCTATTCTGCTGCGGTTGAATATTTAAATATTGGCACAGAATTACTGGCAGTAAATAGTTGGGAGAATCAATACGAACTAACATTAGCGCTGCATACCGAAGCAGCAGAAGCGGCATATCTAAGCGGTGACTTTGACCGGATGGAGACATTAGCATCACTCGTGGAAAGCTGCGCCAAAACGCTACTGGACAAAGTGAAGGTATATGAAGTACAGATAGAAGCTTATATGGCGCAAAATAAGCTACAGGAAGCTCTGAATACAGGGTTGCCAGTCTTACAGCAGTTGGGGGTAGAGTTTCCCTCCGAGCCAAATTTCTCTGATATTGGACAGGCACTAGGAGAAACCGCGTCAATTTTGAGCGGAAAGGGAACTGAGGACTTAATCGATCTCCCTCTAATGACAGATCCTCAACAAATAGCAACTATAACCATTCTGTCAAGCCTATTTACTCCTGCCTACATAGCGCTGCCGCCACTCGCGCCTTTGGTAGTTTGCAAACAAGTCAATTTATCTGTCCAATATGGCAATGCTTCTTTGTCACCCTATGCTTTTGCCATATATAGTTATCTTCTCTGTGGCATGGGAGATATTGAGCGGGGCTATGAGTTCGGTCAAATGGCTTTACGTCTCTTGTCAAAGTTGGATGCCAAAGAAATCCAAGCCAAGACATCCGCAATGGTACATTCTAGTATTCAACCTTGGAAAGAACACTTCAGAAAGAGCTTAGAACCTTTGCTGTCAGATTATTTTTGTGGGCTGGAAACCGGAGAGTTAGAATTTGCTGGCTATGCTATCTTTCAATACAGTTATTACTCGTATTTTATTGGCAAGCAACTAACGCAACTCGAACGAGAGATAGCAAGCTACGCAGATGCCGTCACTAAAATTCATCAGGAAGCAGCACTTTCTTATCAGAAAATTTGTTGGCAAGCCGTTTTGAACTTGATAGGAAGAGCGCAAGACCCATGCCATTTAAAGGGAGAAGCCTACGACGAAGAGACAATGTTGCAACTGTATGAGCGAACCAATAACTACCTGGGAATTCATTACTTATACTTGCACAAACTTGTGCTTTCTTATCTGTTTGAAAATTACCCGGAAGCCTTAAAAAATATCGCTCAAATAGAAAGTTATTTGAGCGCAGCTTCAGGGCAGATAACTGTTGTCCTCTTCTATTTCTACGATTCTCTAGTGCGGCTGGCAGTGTATGCCGATACTCCACAGTCCGAACAACAGGAACTTCTTGACAGAGTACAAGCTAATCAAGAAAAAATCCAGAAATGGGCGCATCATGCCCCCGTGAATCATCTGCATAAATTCTATCTAGTAGAGGCAGAGCGGCATCGGGTTTTAAACCAAAAAATAGAAGCGCTTGAGATGTACGACAAGGCGATCGCCCTCGCCAAAGAAAACGAATACCTCAACGAGGAAGCTCTAGCTCACGAACTCGCTGCTAAATTCTATTTAGAATGGGGTAAAGAAAAACTGGCAAAACCTTATTTAATTGATGCTTACTATGCTTACGCTCGTTGGGGAGCAAAAGTAAAGATTGACCATTTAGAACAGCGTTATCCCCAATTGCTGGCTGTGATCCTGCAACAGGAGCGAACTCGCCAGAATCCGACCGAAACAACTCACACATCCAGCAGTGAATCATCCGTATCTAACACGAATAGAACAATTATCGGTAGCACTAGCAGTTGGGGCTTAGTAGATTTGCCGACAGTAATCAAAGCTTCTCAAGCTCTATCGAGCGAAATTAAACTCGATCAATTGCTCACTACCCTCATGCAAGTGGTGGTAAAGAATGCCGGAGCACAAACCGGAGCATTAATTTTGAATGAAGAGGGAAACTGGAGGATAAACGTCCACTGCACAAACCGCCAAGAGTGCCTTCTGCAATCAATGCCGGTTGAGGAGAGTGAAGTAATTCCTCTCACCCTGATCAACTACGTCAAACGTACAAAAGAAACCCTGATTTTTGATGATGCTAGCAATCAACCAAGATTTGCATCTGACCCCTACATAATCCACCACCAACCTCAAAGCCTGCTGTGCACTCCGATCAGCGAGCGAGGGAAAATGATGGGGATTTTGTATTTGGAAAATAATTTAGCAACCGGGGTATTCACGGGCGATCGCGTCGCCATCCTCAACATCCTGTGCTCCCAAGCAGCAATTTCCTTACAAAACGCCAGACTGTATCAACAATCCCAGGAATATGCCCAAAAACTAGAACAATCTATCCACGATCTCAAACAGATGCAGTTGCAATTGGTGCAGGGTGAAAAAATGTCTGCTTTGGGAAATTTAGTCGCAGGGGTAGCCCACGAAATTAACAATCCCGTAGGCTTTATCGCGGGAAATTTGCAACCGGCTATAGAATATGTGGGGGATTTATTCAATTTGATTGATTTGTATCAAGAAAAATTTCCTAATCCGGGAGGAGAAATTGAAGCAGAAATTGAAGATATGGACTTGGAGTATTTGCGAGAAGATTTGCCCAAATTGATTGGTTCAATGAAAGAGGGAGTCGATCGCATCCGCAATATCAGTACAAGTTTGAGAACGTTTTCCAGGGCAGATAGCGATCGACCAGTTGCTTTCAATATTCACGATGGACTTGAAAGCACTCTGCTAATTCTCAAGCACCGTTTAAAAGCCAGCGAGTTCCGCCCTGCCATTGAAATTGTGAAAGAGTATGGTAACTTGCCCCTAGTGAAATGCTTTCCTGGACAGTTAAACCAGGTATTTATGAATGTGCTGGCTAATGCCATTGACGCTCTGGAGGAGTCAAATAAGGGGCGCTGTTTTAGTGAAATTAAAGCCCTACCTAATCAAATCACGGTTCAAACTGCTCTGAGCGAAGACAACAATCAGGTTGTGATTCGGATTAAGGATAATGGAGTGGGGATGTCGCCCGAAGTCAAGGAAAACATCTTTAACCACTTATTTACAACCAAGCCTGTGGGTCAAGGAACCGGATTAGGATTGTCGATCGCCCACCAAATTGTTGTGGAAAAACATGGAGGTACATTAGTGGTGAATTCTTCTTTAGACCAGGGTTCGGAGTTTGTGATTTCTATTCCGGTGTGAGCCTTTTGTAGTAAGGCTTGAGGGCAATTAGCAGACCCTCGAAATGACAAGCCACGTTGTTAGAATAAACAGGAAACTGGGCACGGGGAACGAGCAACAGGCTAGGGGTTGTCGTGCTAGAAACTGGCGACTACGGACTTGGAAAACAAAGAATCGAGGCTAATTTTCCCATCATCAGCCCGCACCTTATTCGTGATTGAGACAGCGGTTTCCAACCGCCCGCTTTACCAACACTCTCCCCTTTTTTTGTGCCCGTTTTGAGTCAAGAGTTCCCTTGAGATTTTAAGCCTCTACCTTGCCGAAATGAAAGCAGCTATCATGCTACTCAGATTGTGGAGGTGAACTAACCTGACGGTCAACTGGGTACAGTTAGACCGCAGGCTTCTTTTTCCTTTTTTTCAAAGGCTTTTTTGAGTGACGGAGTTCCCCCGCCACTTTCATAACTCAGACCAATCTTTCTGACGAGTTTAGCTGAATTTTCGTCTCGATCTAAAGATTCCCCACACTGGCAAGAATGCCACCGTTCCGATAATTCTTTCGGGACTTTATTGAGGCAGTTCCAACAGTGCTGGGAAGTTCCCTTTGGATCAACAAATAAAACACTTTTACCTAGTTTCCAGGCGACATATTTCAGAACGTTGGCGAATTGCCCGTGAGCAGCATCAAGCATGGATTTATTCAAACCACTCTTAGCTGACTGACCGTTAGGCAAATAAACCAAATTACCATTCTCAATATCGGTCTTGGGCTTGGCACGTCTAGTCAGATTTTTGACACTCAAGTCTTCAACAACTAAAACATCACATTTACCGAATAACTCATGTGCAGTTTTGAACTGAAAATCTAATCGGGATCTAGCCACGAACTGATGGAGTTGGGAAACCTTGTCCTTGATTATTTTCCAAGGTTGAGAACCCTTGACTCTATTAGCTAACTTCGCTTGAAGCCTTGCTAATTTCTGAGCCGATTTCCTCAAAAATCTAGGATTCTCAACTCTTTCACCATTGGAAAGGTAAGCGTAATTAGTAATTCCCAAGTCGATACCCACAGTATTTTCATCAGTCGGTTGAATTTCTGCAACCGTTACGGGAACCGTCTTATCTTCTAGCGTCAAGGAAATATACCACCCATCCGCTTCTGAGATAACACTACCCGTCTTAACTTTGAACCCTGTTGGTATTGGGCGGTGAAAAACCATAGGTACTTGACCTATTTTGGCAAGGCTAATACAAATCCTATTTTGCTCATCCTTGACAATATTTAGGTTGTCTAATTGAGGATAAGTGAAGGATTTGTAGTAGGGTCGCCCCTTGAATTTAGGCTTGCCTCTACGATGGCCATTTTTGTCGGGCGTAGTAAAGTTTGAAAAGGAAGTTTCTACTCTGTTGACGACATCTTGCAAAACCTGAGAATCCAACACTTTATAATTAGGAAACAGCTTTTTAGTGTTTTTTATGTCAGCAAGTTGTATCGTCTGCCACTGTACATATCCGCCTTCAATGTTCGAGAAAACGTCACCTTTCCTGGTCAAAGGATTGCCTGATTCATCCTTCTTTCTGCCATCTCTAGTTTGCACTCTCGTCAAAGGAATATTTCGATAAATCTCCTCAACAGGGACTATCGAAACAATCAATGGGCAAGCGTTTATGGGCGTTCTCGTGGCTGACCACCACCTAAATCTTTCGCTGAGTCGGTAGTTGTACTGCCGGCGACAAAGTTCTAAGTGAGCCACAATCGTCGTTAGTTGGGCAATGGTTGGTTTGAGGCGGTATTTGTAAGTTAGTTGCATTTCTAAACTTCCTATTTTCGACCTTTGCATAGTATAGTTTATGTACGTCTAAAATGCAACACCAAATTACTATTTTAGCACTGGGAAGAACATCGAAAATCAAGATGCTCCCGAAGATTGATTCATAGTAGGCAAGTCTAATTGTCGGCTTCCGTTCCTCCATCCGACGAGCCTTTCATCACGCGGGCGTAATTCATTCGGGGTACTTCGCTTAGCGCTCAGATTCATCCCCTCTGAATATACGCCCGGGACTTCCCGGCTGGTAGTTAAAATAGATTTCGAGGCAATTTTAGAAATACTTTTGTCTTGACCGATCGCCCTGATGCGGTGTGGAGTGAAAGCAAAAAGTGGTATACAAGAGTGGTTTATATACCACTTTTGTATACCACTGCCGATAAATTGCACAGATGGCTAAAAAAGCGGATAGCCTCAAAGCCTTGTGGAGTAAGGGATGTACGGAGAGGGTGGGATTTGAACCCACGTTAGAGTTACCCCTAAAGTAGATTTCGAGTCTACCGCATTCAACCGCTCTGCCACCTCTCCAATTGATTTGAGATGTGAGCTAAAAGTATTTTACCGCACAGTGTGCCAGATTGTAAATCTTTATAAAAAAGAAGTTTGATTTTCTTCAGATTCCAAAGTGGTCTTAAATCCCCCTGCTGGAGTCCACTGGAGGGCTCCGTCGCGCCCTGTCCAGAAAATCTGGGTTTTGCTTTGGCGCAGTTGGGCTGCGGTTTCTGGGTCGATTTCGTCAGCAGAGGCGATCGCCACTTGTGGCCCAACTGCGCTTAACAACTCAGCCGTCAGGGCTTTTCCTGACCACCACAGCACTTGAGCCGGCTTCAAGGTTCCCGTTGCTGCCAATTTTTTTTGCGCTTCCGGTGTCATTTCACCGACGAGCAACCAAGTTCGATTTCCCACCAGGAATTCTACCACCGGAATCTCCGCATTCACCAACTGCAACCGCGTCGCACCCATATCAACTGTACTGTTAGTTTCTAAAGGAAAGTAAACGCCTTGGCGAGATTGCACAGCCGTCATAAATTCCTGATTGTTGCTACGGTAAATTTGTTTGGGAGCGTTATTATCATAAAAGGTTTTTATTGGCAAGCGTGCTAGTAATTTTCCCCAACCACTGCTCAATCCTAAATGACCGTGAGTGGCGATCGCAAAATTCACAGAATTAACTCCTTGCTGCTGCAAAAAAGGCAACACTGTAAACCTTACGGTATTTTCATCACCGCTATTAATTAGCGCCACTTTTCCCCTATCTTGAATTACTAAAACAGGTTCGCCAGATGTCGCCAGCAAAGTAACTTGAAATAAAGATGATTGAACGTGCCAAGCTGGCAAAACTATGATACTTATTCCCGCTACCAGCGCCAGCGGTAAAATCCAAGCAGATGAAAAACTCGGCAGCGCAATAACTCTGCTTTTCCCCTTCTTCCCTTTCCCCTTTTCCTGATTTTTTCCTCGGACTGCTTCCGGCTTCCGTCTTTTTTCTTCCTTCCTCCTTCTATCCGTTACATCCGTTACAGAATCCGTTGCCGAACTTCCTTCTTCCTTCTTCTTTCTTCCCCCGATCCAAACCCAGCAAATTAAACTGTAAAGCGCGATTAGCTGAAACACCGATACTTGACCGACAGCTACCGAATTACCGGGTAATTGCGAGAAATATTGGGCGATCGCAATTAACCCCTTTGCCGGATAGTCCAGCAGTTGTGCTAAAACACTGCCAGCGGGCGGAAAAATCAATCCAGCTAAAGCGCTAACCATCCCCCCAATACTCAAAATCCACAGCAAAGGAGCCGCAATAATATTAACTAAAATGCTGTAAGGTGATACCACGCTAAAAACGTAAAGTAGCAGCGGCAGCACCCAAACTGAAGCGGCGATCGGAACCACAACAATCGAAGCGATCGCAGGAGGCATCCAGTCCAATTTTGCCATCAGTGGTGGCGTTGTCACGATTAACCCCAAAGTTGCCAAAAAACTTAGTTGAAAACCTAAATCCCAAATCCACAAAGGGTTAACCAGCAGTAAAATAGTAGCAGCGATTAACAGCAATCCCAGCGGCTTAACTTGGCGGCTGAGCACCAAAGCAAATAGTGTTCCAAATCCCATCAAAGCAGCGCGGCATACTGATGGTTCAAAGCCAGTTAATGCCACTAGCAAAAATAAAGCACCGACGCCAAAACTAAATTGCAATTGTTTGGAAAAACGCCTGGTTAAAGCTAGAACTAAAGCCAAAACCATCGAAACTTGAGTGCCGGAAGCTGCGATCGCGTGGGCTAATCCAGCCTGCACAAAATAGTCGCGGATGTTGTAAGGTAAATCTACTGCTTGTTTGCCGAGGGCGATCGCACTGATTAGCGGGCCTTCGGGAACATTTAACTGCGATAGTTGCGATCGCACGATCCGCTGCCGCATCGCTTGAATTTTCGATGGCTGCATCCCGCTTGGTTCCAAGAAAGCAGCCGTTTGGCTGTTAACTCGATTTACATCCGCGATCGCCTTTTCTCTCTTCCAGTCAATTTGACGCCCTTTGAGCCCTACAAAAGCTCCTTCTCTGGCTAAATATGCTTGAAAATTAAAAGCCCCCGGATTCGACGGCGGCTGCGGTTTGTACAAGGAACCCACAACTGCGATCGTATTGTCGGCGTACAAACCCGTTGCTTGCAGCAGGGGCACTGTAACGTAGAGTTTGCCGGATACTGGGCGGTTTACGACTGCTCCTCCCTCGCCGCCGTTGATTTCGCTAACTAAATCTGTTTCTAGCCAAAATTGCGATCGACCCGATCGAGTCAATCGAGGCGTACTGACAACTCTACCGCGAACTGTCACTGCCACTTCTTGAGTGTTTCCAACCGCCGGAATCAGTTTACTGATGTCATCTATTGCTGGTTGGGGCGATCGAACTGCAAAATAAACGCTAGCTAGAAATGCCAGCAAACCAGCAACCGCCCACACCCATTTCGCTCTCGGCAGCATCTCCAACAAACTCAACTCTTCCCTCGCATCTAAGGGTGCTTCAAGAGCATTTTCTTTTTGTCTGCTGCGTCTTTTCTTAGTAACTTTGACAGAATTTTTAGTATATTTTCGCAACAATTTCGGCAGGGCGATCGCTACCGTTATTCCCAAAGCAAGTATCCCGTATCTACCCCAAGAAACCGCTGTAGAAATCAATCCCAAAATGTAGGCAAGACAGAAAATGACACCCGTTGCTTGATTCATTAATTAGCAAGTAATTAGCAATTTTTACTGTCCAAAGTAGAGTTGGTTTCAGTCCAGAACACATAATATCAATTCCGGTTATATCGGAATGATTTAACCACAGAGAACGCAGAGAACGCAGAGGAAGAGAAGAGAGAGAGACGAATAATGCCGATGAAGAGAGGATTTCATATAACCTCTGTATGTAGGGTACACATTGCGACCCTACATATACTACCACTGCCTGATAAGTCTTCTTCTAAATAGACAGCCCCAATTTTAAACCGAAAGCCGCGTGCAGCACCATAAGTGCAAGGGCCGTCGTGCCTAAATAAGCGTGAACCGCGCGCAGTGCTAGCTTATTGCCCCCAAAACCCGTTAGCGAAATCAAGCTGCCAATAGCCAGCAAAACCAGCACTGCCGAACCCGTCCAAAAATGCGGACTTTCCATGACTGGCTGGTGCTGCATCACCAGCGACAGCAAGCCGCCTGTATAGCCCAAAGCTAGAAACAGAAACATCCACGGTGCAAGCTTGCGGTGATCCGAGCGACTTTTGAGTGCGACATCTTTATCGGTGGCCAAACGTCCCTGCCATCCCGTATACCCGACAAAACTGCCCATCGCCACTACCACGATCCCCATCATTACAGGGTGTCCCCAATGGGTAATTGGTTCGGGAATTCCTAGACTGCGAAATTGACTGGCGATGGGTTCTAGTAGTTCGCTTAAATTTACCATTTGATACTGACTCCAAACTTGGCGATAAATATTTTCGGACTAATCATTAAAATATTATAAAATATTAGTGTAGCAAGTGCGATCGTGCACTTCAAAGAGCCGTTTAACCTAACAGCCCAACATTGGCCAAAAGCCTAGATATACGCAAAACTTAGCCGGCTTGGGCCGGCTGTGAGATGTTTTACAGCAGTGATGCTGCTTCAAGTTAATTATTAGCCCGATCGGCTAAATCTAAGAGCAAAAATAAACGCCATTCGCCCGCACATCACACCCCGTGGGCTGCCTTTTGCCCAATCTTCACAGCCTCATCCTCACTCTGGATGTTAAATTATACCTGCCTGCTCAAAGTTAATTTCAATTCCTTGACTTTTGAATGCCCAAGGGGAAATTTAACATCGCAGCCGACGAGCCGTCACACTTCTACATTTTGCTAATCGTTCTCAAGGGAGAATCAACTGCTGAAAAAAAACTAGAGGTTCCAAGTTTGAGACTTCTGGCATCAAGTATGCCGTCTGCCCAGGCTCACTTCGATCGACCGATCGCTAAACAGTCTCAAGGCACCCTGATAGCACTCTTGGCTGTTGAGCAGCCATCGCTGTGCACCTAAATGAATCCTCCCAACTAACTCGCTGGGGATTCGGTTTTAGCAGACAAGCAGCCACTTTCTTGCGTCGCCTTCCTCGGAACCGTGCAATCGCTACACTCACTGGGCCGTCGCTAAAGTAGCTTCCGAAGGTTGGATTTGATACTTTACGAGATTTGCCAGTTCTTGTAACTGATTAATCGCTTCTGCACCTTCTAGTTTCATGAGTTCGCGGTCGTCCCGCATCTCAGTCCAAGTGATACCGTAATCTGACACTAAAAATCGAATCAGATGGTTGTCCGTCAAACTGACCATAAATGAGGCACTGTTCATCTGACCCCCGCAAGTGTAGCAGGATGCCAGATAACCCCGATGCTCTAGCACGATCGCTAAAGCTTGGAGGTTCATTACCAAATCTTGAACGAATTTACGGTGTTGTTCTGCAAGTCTCAGAAACACAGTTCTCCTCCTATCACCACACCGTGTATTTTACATCCCATTTAATAATTTCTTAATAAGTGGGTCTTTAGGTGCTGGTTCAGTATACGTTTAGTATGCTCAAAAAAAATCGGATTAGCGACCTCTTCAGCCTACGTATACTAGATTAACCGAGTTGCGATCGAAACGAAGTATCAGCAGCAACATTCACCCAAAACAGGCTCTCGCGGGGGACTCCAGCCGGAAAATTTGCCTGCTGTCAGGGCTGATTCAGCCGTTCGAGAGCCCAAAGATACAAATAACTAATGATAGTAATGAAATTAGTTAAGTAGAAGAGTTCAATCACCCTGGGGATACTCGTCCCAAAGCGTCGTCGTCTGCCGCAAGCTCCGAAAATCGCCATTCCCCAAAATCAAGTGATCCAGTAGCGGAATCGACAAAAACTGCGCTCCCGCCAGCAACTGTCGCGTCAAAGCAATATCCTCCGGGCTCGGTTCCACAATCCCCGATGGGTGATTGTGCGAGATAATCGCCCGCGTCGCCCCCTGGCGGATCACCTCGCGAAAAATATCCCGTGGGTGAGCCAAAGTTTCCGTGGCTGTGCCGATCGTAATTACCTGAGTACCCAGCAGCCGATTTTTCACATCCAGCAACACCACAGCAAAACGTTCCTGAGACTGCCACATCAAATCCTGACTCAGGGCATCAGCCGCCGCTTGGGGAGAGTCAACCACAGCCATTTCCGGCGGCCGCGACTGAAAAACCCGCTTCCCCAACTCCACCGCAGCCAAAATCGAAGTCGCCTTAGCCGGGCCAATCCCGTGAATCTGCGTCAACTCCTGAACGCTAATACTGCGTAGCACAGCCAGAGGATCGCGGGAATGCAAACTCAACTGATTTAAAATATACTGTCCAAGCCCTACGGCGGAAAGTTTGCCGGGGCCCTGACCAGTACCCAGGAGAATCGCAATCAATTCTGCAGTTGCCAAACTTTTCGGGCCACCCGCCATCAACCGTTCCCGTGGCCGTTCACTCGTTGGCAAATCGGCAATTCTCAAGCTGTAAGTCATAGCTGCACCCGCACCGCAAGCTCAACAATTAGACAATTTTAGCCGATCGATTTGTGTTCTTCAATTCGTACAATCACCGAAAAAAGCCTTCATCATTAACCGAGGCTGTTGGCAGATAAAATCTAACCCAGGGTTTCGCAAGCGATCGAGTCTCGATGTCGATCGACCTTAAACCGATCGCCCGGATATGCCTCTAACACTCGCTGCGCTTGGGCTTGAGTCGCAAATTGACACTCCCCACGGCTAGAAGCCAGGCCGGGCGGATTTATTCTGACCGGATGATTATATAATAGAACCGGCGCGAGGCTAGGGGACGATCGCCCGTTCTATCCAAACTCTGTGCATAGCTCCATGAATTTAATTGAAGCTATTATTGCAGTGTAAGGATTCAGGTCTGAAAAATGGGAATAAACGAGCGGCATAGGCAAGGCACAAGAATGTGCAGAAATAGCCTCACGGAAAAAAGCCATTACTCAACGAGCTTGAAAACGACAGGTTTGAATCACACGAGCGGAGATTAGCAGTTTCCTCAAATCGTTTCATCGAACGAGATCCGCCAAAAACTTTCCGTTTAGTTACAGCTAGCCATAGAGAAAGTTCTGCTAAATTATTATCCGGAGACATCGAGGACTCATCCAGAAAATACCACCACTGTTTTGCTTTATCTGGTAAGTATTTGAGCAACAAACCTGCGGCATAACCCACAAGGATCAACCAAGTCACCAAAGCTTGATTCAATCTTATTTTGAAATCTTGATCCCACGAGTTGTAGGTAAGGATCGCGAATTAAATAACTTACAATTTTAATTGTTATTGTGGGATGGGCGTCCCGCCCGTCCACTCATGACG
>NZ_JAUBVD010000057.1:12206-38544 GCF_036705675.1 Microcoleus sp. AT8-A3 | reverse complement strand
GTTATGGGGGGTTGGGCGTCCCGCCCGTCCTTTTTGCCCGGGCGGGACGCCCATCCCACTTTCAAGAGTGGAAGTTATTTAATTCTGATTCCTTAGAGGCTCTGCCTCCCCATTCTAGAAACAACTTCAGGGTGTTTTTCTGCTCACATTACCCGCATAAAAAGCGAATTAAAAAACCTCCGCACCCTCCAACTTCTTAAAAGTTTCAACCTTAGCCCTCGCCGCTTCCCCGCAAGTCTTCGGCGTCGGAAACATCTTCCCAGGATTCGCTAAACCTTTCGGATTAAACACCTGACGCACCCACTGCATCGTCTCCAAATCAACCTCCGAAAACATATCCGGCATAAAACACTTCTTGTCAGCACCGATGCCGTGTTCCCCCGAAAGACTTCCCCCAACTTTCACGCAAAGCCTGAGAATTTCCCCGCCCAATTCTTCCACCTTTTCCAGCGCACCTTTTACCGAGTTATCGTACAGAATCAGCGGGTGCAAATTCCCATCTCCCGCGTGAAATACATTCGCAATCCGATAACCGTATTTCTCGCTCAAGCCCTCAATTTCTTTCAAAACATAAGCCATTTGCGTTCGGGGAATTACGCCGTCTTGCACGTAATAATCCGGGCTGAGATGACCCGCCGCAGCAAAAGCAGCTTTCCGCCCTTTCCAAATTTTTAGGCGCGTTTCCGGGTCAGTTGCCGTGGTGATATTTCGTGCTCCGTTATGCTTGCAAATATCAGCAATTCGCTGTTTGTTTGTGGCAACTTCCACTTCTAAACCGTCGATTTCTACGAGGAGAATTGCCGCCGCATCGCGGGGATAACATCCAGTTGCCACCACATCTTCCACAGCATTGATGCTGATGTTGTCCATGATTTCCATGCCGCCGGGAATAATGCCAGCGCTGATAATATCGGAAACCGATTCGCCCGCTGCTTCTATACTGGAAAAATCGGCTAGGAGAACGCAAATAGATTCCGGCGCTTTGAGAATTCGCAAAGTAACTTCTGTGGCGATTCCTAAAGTGCCTTCGGAACCGACAAATACACCAGTTAAATCGTAACCGGGCATTTCGGGAATTTCGCCACCGACATCGACAATTGAACCGTCGGGAAGTACCAATTTTAATCCTAAAACGTGATTCGTTGTGACTCCGTATTTGAGGCAGTGAACGCCACCAGAATTTTCGGCAACGTTGCCGCCAATCGAACAAATAATTTGACTGGAAGGATCTGGCGCGTAGTAGAAACCAGCGCCGCTAACTGCTTGCGTTACCCAGTTATTAATTACTCCCGGTTGCACGACTACTTGCTGATTTTCTAAGTCTACTTTCAGGATTTTTCGCATCAGGGCAGTGACAATCAGCACGCAGTTTTCTACAGGCAAAGCGCCGCCGGAAAGGCCGGTGCCTGCGCCTCTAGCAACCCAGGGAATTGAGTTGCGATCGCATATTTTGACCAATTGCGCCACTTCCTCTGTAGTTCGAGGCAATACCACCACGGCGGGTCGCTGGCGATAGCTGGCGAGTCCGTCGCACTCGTAGACAATCAATTCTTCGCGGCGCTGTACGACGCCATTTTTGCCGACTACAGCCTCGAATTCTTTAATAACGGGTTTCCAGTTGCGTTCTGTTTCTACGGCTATCATTAGTGAATTTAATTAGGGAACTATCAATAATATTGTGACAAATTTTACTAAGTTTAGCCAATTATTTTTCTAAGGGTTGCAATATTGACACAGGGAAGGATCGGCAGTCTCTCGACCGTCGGGAAATAGTTTTTCTTTAGTATAACCGCAGTTTTTGCATTTATAGATTGCCGATCGCACTAGCTGAGTCGGAAAATAGCAAAGTTCGCAGGGCAATCCGATTTTCGTCTCAGCAATATCGAATCCCGGCCAACCGCACTCCGGGCAGAATTGCTTAAATTTTTTAACTAAATCCAGAGTTGCATTTTCGATGTTTTTCATCCGAGTTGGATTGTACATCGCCCGCATATCTGTTTCGATGTGAACTCTGCCGGTTGACGATTTTTTTAAGCCTGCTGTCACAGCGTCAAAAAATTGTTTTTCTGTCTTAATGCCCTTGACAATTTCGCCGTTACCGAGGGCAGCATCGCCAACTATAACCACCAGTGCGTGTTCGGGAAATCCAGCTTTTTTAGCAAAATCATCTGCTTCTTCTATACTGGAAACTAACTGGTGACTGTAGTTAGTTTCAACCGAGAAAGAGTCGCCGATGAGTTCTAGATTGTTGGCTCGATCTAATAAAATTACGATTTCTCTGTTAGCTGGCAGATAGGGCATCATTGGGTGAGGGCCGAAAAAACCTTCGCTGGCAAAGGCAAGAGTTTCGCCCGCAATTTCTAGGGCTTTTTGTGCTTTATGGCGAGCCGCTTCTATTTGTGTTCCTAAGCGTTTAACTTCTCTGGTGAATGTGCCGAAACTGTCTGTGTCAAGCGCCGCAGGTACTAGAATATTTACGCCAAATTCTCGTTCCAAAACGGGAGCCATCACCCGTTCTTTTTGGTGCATGGTAGCAAGAACTGCGGTGCGATCTCTCAATAATTGATTGGGATTCACAGGCTCATAAATATTAGACATACAGCAGCATTATTTTAGGAAAAAAACTCACATACACCCTTTCCACCGCCCCACAACCGATAGAAACCCTGACTTAACTTCCGAATCTAAATTTTAGAACTCAGTTAAATATCCGTGATATTCACCTGTGGACTTAATTTAAAATTCTCCAATCGTCAATCGTCAATCTAAAATCTAAAATCTAAAATCGTATTAGTTGCCTCCAGTCACTCCCCCAGCTTGACCTCTGAGTACAAAAATTACTCCCGTCATAATTAGCGCCACGCCTACCAACCGCAGCGGCGGCAAAGGCTCGTGAAATATCAGTTTGCCACCTAAAACAGTAAATAGGTAACTAATTGACAGTAAAGGCGAGACTATGCTAAGGTTTGCCCGCGACAAAACTACAATAAAGCCGATCGAAGAAATTGCATACAAAGAAAGACCAGTTACTATCAACGGCTGAGTAGCCATTGCTATAATTTTTTCTATTAAATTAGCAGCGCCAATGGGCCCTAATATTTTAGCTCCTGCCTTCAGACTAAATTGACCTGCGACGCCGCACAATATTGCGGCAAGCAATAACAGAAAAACGCTTCTATTCATAAATTTACGAACCTATAGTACAATCAAAAATTGCCGTTCCCAAAAACCTGAAAAACTTTAATTAAGTTTGGCTAGGTTTTATTCACCACTAATATTTTAAGCAGAGATACGGGAAAATCAAGTATGGTCGATCGCGATCGAGAGTCGAACAAATATATGGCAGAGCAGACCAACCCAAGCGGAGAATACACTCTAGAACTATCGATAGTCATGCCTTGTCTGAACGAAGCAGAAACTTTAGAAATCTGCATCGAGAAGGCACAGAAGTCCCTGCGCGAACTTGATATTGCAGGCGAGGTCATCATAGCAGACAACGGCAGCACTGACGGTTCTCAAGCTATCGCTACCAGAATGGGAGCGAGAGTTGTGCCCGTAGCAGCCAAAGGCTACGGCAGCGCCCTCATGGGAGGCATCATCGCAGCGCGCGGAGTTTATATTATCATGGGCGATGCTGACGACAGCTACAATTTTTCCAACCTCGGCTTTTTTGTCCACAAATTGCGAGAAGGTTTCGACTTAGTGATGGGAAACCGATTTCAAGGGGGCATCAAACCGGGTGCAATGCCGCCGCTGCACAAATATTTAGGAAATCCGGTGCTGACATGGGTTGGGCGGCTATTTTTTGCAAGTCCCGTCGGCGATTTTCACTGCGGACTCAGGGGTTTTAGGAGAGACTCTATTTTGAAACTCGACTTGCAAACAACGGGGATGGAATTTGCTAGCGAAATGGTAGTCAAGGCCTCTGTATACAAGCTGCGGATAACTGAAATCCCAACCGTACTTTCTCCCGACGGCCGCAGCCGCCCGCCGCACTTGAGAACTTGGCGAGATGGCTGGCGGCACCTCCGATTTTTGCTGCTTTACAGCCCTCGGTGGCTGTTTTTGTATCCGGGTACTGCGCTGATGATTTGGGGTCTAATTGTTAGCATTTGGCTGTTACCCGGTACTCAAAAGATTGGGAGTATCAGCTTTGATGTACACACGCTGCTGTATGGTGCGATCGCAATTATCATCGGTTTTCAAGCAGTCACTTTCGCTTTTTTCACCAAAGTTTTCGCCATCAGCGAGAAATTCCTGCCCGAAGACCCCAAACTAAACAAAATATTTCGCTATGTCACCCTAGAGACAGGATTGATTGTCGGAGTCACACTGATATTAATCGGAATAGTTGGCTCGTTCTTGTCATTAACTATCTGGAGGGAAACTGCTTTCGGTTCTCTCGATCCTTCTAAAACTCTGCGTTTGGTTATTCCCTCGCTCACTTGCCTGACTGTCGGTTTGCAGATGGTTTTGTCGAGCTTTTTTCTCAGCGTGCTGAGCTTGAAGCGTAGGTGATAACATTAAAGTTACGGGCAACATTCCTCAAAACTAAATTTCCATCCAGGGGAAGTTCAGGGCGATCGCACTGCAGGCAATATCGGGGCCGCAGGAGCAAAATTTCAGATTGTCTGGTATAATCAAACAGGTAGCTTTAATGCTCAAAATTGTTATAATAGTAAAAATTAAGAATAGTTGATATTAGCTATGCAGCGAATATTTGAGGCTATATTAAAGGGAAACCTTTTAGAATGGGCTAATGAGGTTCCAACACAGGGCGATAGGCCTGTCAGAGTTTACGTTACTTTACAAGAAGATAGATCGACTTTAAGTGCGGAGTTTCGCCGTCATAGAATAGTTGAAGTATTGGAAAAAATTGCAGCAAACAATGTATTTGCTGATATTAGCGATCCAGTGGAATGGCAGCGAGATTTGCGTCAAGACCGTCCACTTCCAGGTAGGGATGAATAATGAATGTTGCTAGACAGTAATATTATTATCTACGCTTCCCAGCCAGAAAACTCGCAGATTAGGCATTTTATTGGCGAAAATGACATAATTGTGTCGGCAATAAGTTACCTTGAAGTCTTGGGTTATCATCGGCTAACTGAAGAGTATAGATTGTACTTTGAGGAATTCTTTGGTGTGGTGGAGGTTGTACCAATTTCTAACACTGTACTCGATCGCGCAGTGCTGTTGCGAGAGATAAGGAGCATGACACTTGGGGATGCTATTATTGCGGCAACGGCTTTGGTATATGACAGAACTTTAGTAACAAGAAATATAGGGGATTTTCTGTGGATTGCTGAACTCACACTGATTAACCCGTTTGAGGTTTAAGAAAGATGGGCGATCGCACTTTAGGAAGATAAGGGCGATCGCACATTTATTTATTCACTGCTTTTTACATGATGTTCAACATAAGAGCGCAGCACAGCGTTCATTAGAGATTGATAGCCTTTTCCTTGGCTTTTAAACCAATCTAATACATCGCTATCAACCCTTAAAGAAATAGCTTGTTTTGTCAGTGGTGTTACGAGTTTTGCTTTTCCCCAAAAATTCGCATCTAATTCAGGAATATCAGAGGTATCGATTGCGGATTCTGGAATATTTTCTAATTCTTCAAGTCGTTTGGGCGAGATAGTCATATTCAAAGTGCCTAAAACTGTATATACAAAGCGTATATACTTATAGGATAGCATAAAGGGCGATCGGATACTCACTCAGGCGGGCCAAAGCGATCGGGCAAGTCATCAAGAGTTAACCCGCGCGATCGCAAAAAATTTGCCAAAGCTTTCATCTGGGCAATTGTGAATGTCGGCACGTTATCTCCGGCTTCCCAGCGACTCACAGTGCGTACCGATGTCCCAATTTGCCTAGCAAATTCTTCTTGGGACATTCCTAACTCATCTCTGAGCTTTTTCAGCGGTGATTCGCCAGCTTCTTCTTGAGGTTGTCTTCGCTTTGTCATAATACCGGGTACGATCGCCCAGAAAGCGATGGTTTTCTAATCTTCATTTTCCTTCACAGCGATCGGTCCGAAATCATCGGGAATTTCCAGGGCTGATTCAATTTGTAGCAATCGCATCATGGTTTTCCACTGCCGAGGCGTTGGTTTTGCTTCTGTTTCGCCGGAAATCCACCGCTGATAAGTTCGCAAGGGGATACCGCACTGCACCGCAAATTCCGCCTGAGAAAGCTGCGTCCGCTCAATTCTCAGCGTCTCTATTGGTGAATCACTATCTTGAGGCCTTCTGTCTTTTTTCATAAAATTTGGCGCGTCATATTGACATACAATTAATGGCGCGTCATAATGGCGTTAAAGTAACTAAGAGAGGACAAACCACTAAAAGCTAGTTAGGGGTTAACTTGTCCTGCCTTTCTAGTGTCTCATTTTGTCCGCAATCTATTGCAGAACTAGGATGAACTACAAACAACAACTTTACCCGTGGGTGATTTACCGCCACCTGCCCAACCTGCAACGCCTGACTGTGGCGCGTTTTCGCCGCCGAAACGATGCCGAGGAACACTTGCGGATTATCAAAAGATTGCTGCCGCAAGCGGAGTTTGCGATCGCCTTTGAGGTGAATTCGCAACAGCTAACAAATTGTGCAAGATAGTATAAGAGCGATCGAACTTTGGGAATAAAAGGGCGATCGCTTTTCCCATAATTTTAAATGGAGATATAATAGAGAGCAAGCAAAAACTCTTACAACCAAGTCTATGTTTACTTATAGCAAGGTACTGAATCAAGTTAAAAGCCTCACGCTTGCAGACCAACTGCGGTTATTAGAAGACTTGAAAAAGATGATTCAGTTACGGGAAGAAGTTGCCGAAGATGATGAAGTAATTTCAGCAGAAGAAATAGCAGAGAGCGAGGCTGCTTGGCAAGATTACCAAGCTGGTCGCGATCGGGGGATATCCTCCCAAGAACTCAAATTGAAGCTATTTGCAGAAAACAATTGACTGACTACATTTTCCTGAAAGCAGCAGAACGCTATTTATCGCGAATGCAACCGGATGACCAAGTACGAATTGTCAATGCTTTAGATACTTTAGTAAGTGACGATAGAGGGCTTGACATTAAGCAACTTAAAGGTCGTCCTGAATTAAGGCTGCGAGTCGGTAAATATCGGATACTTTTTGTAGAAGACAGGGAGAACCAAGTATATGTTGTGACTGCGATTAATTCTAGGGGAGATGTTTACAAATAAGGGCGATCGTACTTTGGGAAGAAAAGGGCGATCGCTTTTCCCCGAATCCCGAATTGAGATATAATAAATAACCAGCAAAAAAATCAACGAACTTTAGTGTAAGTTAAGATAGCCTATGTTGACTCTTGAACAGATAGAAAATGCGATTCTCCAACTTCCGCCCAACAAGATTGGAGAGTTGTTAGAGTGGTTTCTAAATTTGGATTACCAACGATGGGATGTTCAGTTAGAGAAAGATATTGCTGAGGGTAAACTGGATGCTTTAGCAGCAGAAGCGATCGCAGATTGTGAGAGTGGTAATTATCGAGCGATTTAATGCACTATACGAAGGAGAAAGTTTTGGGATTGTTACAATGCTTTGCCATCAAGTGTACAAGCTACAGCAGATCAGTGTTATGAGTTGCTGAAGGCAGATCCGTCTCATCCTTCTCTGCATTTTAAGAAGGTTGGTAATTATTGGTCTGTAAGGGCCGGACAAGCTTATCGGGCGTTGGGTATTGAAATTAAAACAGGTATTTTGTGGTTTTGGATTGGTACGCACGCAGAGTACGATCGGCTGATTGGAAAATAATGCCACTGGTGAAAAAATACAGGTTGCGATCGCCTACCTGATGACTTAAAATAGAAGAGACATAGAGCTGCGTGGTCAAAATGGACAGAATCTCCGTCAACCCTCAAATTCACTTCGGTAAGCCTTGCATAATGGGTACGCGCATTACTGTACAGAGCGTTCTCGAATTACTAAATGAAGGGCTTTCTTTTGGAGAAATTATCCGAGACTACTATCCCGATCTGGAAATGGATGATATTCGGGCGTGCTTGCGTTAAATGAAGTTCATAAGGAACTAGGAGGAGTTATAGAAAATTACTCTGAAGTAGAACTAAAAGGGGCATTTGTGGTTGTAGAACCTGATGGACATCGGTTTAGAAAACCGCTTAGATAGGGTGTTAATTAGTTTGGTGTTGGAAAGAAAAGGGCGATCGGACTTGAGGAAGATAAGGGCGATCGCACTTTGGGAAAATAAGGGCGATCGCACTTCCCTCGATCCTAAATTGCTATAATAACAATCAGCCAAAAAATCTCAACATAAAGCCTATGTCTACTTATAGCGAGGTACTGAGTCAGGCTCAAAATCTCACTCCTGACGAGCAACAGCAGCTTTTAGAAGTATTGTCAGCATTGATGCGCGATCGGGTAACAACCCAAACTCAGGGTAAACGATCGGAAATTGATGCAGCACTGATTGAAATGGTACAAGATCCAGAGTATCAAGCTCAAGTGCTACAGATGGAGGCTGAGTTTGCGGTAGCGAGTTGGGAAGCGTTGCAATTGGGAGAATCTCCTGTATGAACCGGGGAGAAGTCTATGATGCTAGACTTGAACCTGTTGAGGGTTCTGAACAAGGAGGAACCCGTCCTGTTATCATCGTTAGTCGAGCTACAATCAATACATATAGCCCTGTAGTTTTGGCTATTCCCTGCACTACTTATCAAACTGGTAAACGAGTTTATCCCACTCAGGTATTAATTAAAGCTCCCGACGGTGGATTAACCAATGATTCTATCGCTATGGCAGATCAAGTACGGGTATTATCTAAATCTCGTTTATTGAGTTTACGAGGAATGCTTAGTGATGAAGCAATACTTCTGCTGAATCAAGCTTTATTAATTGCGTTGGATTTGCCTGGTCAAGTTTAATTGCACTTGAGGAAGAGATGGGCGATCGTACTTTGGGAAAATAAGGGCGATCGCACTTTGGGAAGATAAGGGCGATCGCACTTTGGGAAAATCAGGGCGATCGCCTGTGATTTTATTTGAACTACGCAAACATCAATCTACGTTTAGTTTGAGGGACGGATCACCCTATTGAATCTGAAGGTAATTTAGTGCAAAGTCACCTGATTAATTGCTTAATTCTCGAAGCCTTCGATAAGCATCATCTAATCTTCTTTTAGTATCTTCTCCCTGCCTCATTTTTTCTTGAATTACTCGATTAGACACTCCATATATTCTACAGTCAACACCACTGGTTGCAAGGATGTATTCATAGGTAGAACCGACACGCCAGCAAGCATCTGCATGGATAGGGTTATGAAATATAGTTCTCGTAGTGATCAGAGACAATCCATATATACACGCCGTTTCGTTGCAATCAACTATACCTAAAGAATAGCAGCTTTCACCATCACGGCTACAGCGCACACTTGGTCCTAGTTCTTCACTTTTTGGTAGTACAAGATATTGTTTCCCTTGATAATTTACAATTTTGCCTTGAGCTAATACTGTTGTTGCTGAAAAAAATCCCAAACTGGCAAACAGGGAACCTAATATTACAAAAGTTTTAATTTTCATTTAAAAAACTCCTGTGTGGTAAGATACATACGTTTTAAAATATTCTAAACTACATCAACCAAGTACCTGTTTAGGAAACTTCGGGACTTAATAATGACAATTAAATTAGGAAACTTAGGAAACTTAGGAAACTTATGATATAATGACTAAAATTATCACATCTTTTTAATTTATGAACATAGCCCAGGTTGTTGATATTTTAGATGAGCTACTTTTTGAGAAAACAGGGTCACATCTGGATTTTATACAAAAATCTGTTTTAGAAGGTACTTTACAAGATAAAACTTATTCTGAAATTGCTATCAAATCTGGATATAGTGAAAGTCATGTCGGTGATACCGCTTCTGATTTATGGAAACTTTTGTCTGAGTTATTAGGAGAAAAGGTTAGAAAAGCTAACGTTAAAGCTATTTTAGAAAAAACAAATTTTAATCAAGTTTCTGGTGTAATTGTTAGTGGTATTGTAGGGGTTACTAATAACATTAGCGTCTGTAACAAAACTAATCATCCCAAAAATAACTCACCCTCAAAGCAAAAAATATTTAGCCCTAAACTTCACCTCAATAACGCCCCTAAATTTCCCTATTTTTACAGCCGAAATAACGAACTCTCTACTCTCAAAGATTGGGTAATTAATCAAGAGATTCGCCTCATTACCATTTTAGGTATTAGCGGCATCGGCAAAACAACCCTCTCCCTAAGCCTGATCGATCGCATCAAAACCCAATTCGATTACGTCATCTATCGCAGCCTCCGCTTTTCCCCCACCCTCGATGCAACCCTCACCAACCTGCTGCAAATCTTTTCCCAACAATCAGAAATTCCCCAAAGCATCGAAACCAAAATTGCCCAAATCCTCGATTACCTGCGAAAAAACCGCTGTCTGATTGTCCTCGATGACGTACAGATGCTTTTCGGCAGCGGGCAACTAGCGGGACAATATAAAACTGGATATGAAGATTATCAGTTATTTTTTAAACTAATTGCCGAAGTCTGTCATCAAAGTAGTTTGATATTGAATAGTTGGGAAAAACCCAGAGAAATTGCCAGATTATCAAAAGATCATCATCCCGTGCGATGTTTTGTATTGGGAAGTTTGGGAGAAGCAGCTAAAGAAATTTTGAACTCACAAAAGTTATCCGATGAGGAAAAATGGTCAACTTTGATTGATATTTATCAAGGCAATCCTCTGTGGTTGGAGTTCACTGCAACGCTGATTCAAGAGTTGTTTGGGGGGAGAGTTTCTGAGTTTTTGCAGTGCGAGATGCCGATTTTAGATGAAGGGTTGCAATCTCAGTTATCTCAACCTTTTGGGCGTTTGACTCCGGCAGAGTTGGCACTGATGGTTCACCTGGCTAATCAACCTGAACCCCTTGCTGTGTCGCAAATTTTCAACAAAATACCATTTTCGCCGTCAGAAATAGTCAATGCAGTGCGATCGATCGCAAATCGGTTTTTATTGGAAGCAATAGAAGAGGAAAATATAACTTTGTTTAGTTTGAATCCCGTGTTGAAACAGTATGTAAAAACTCAGTATTCTTAGTCCCTCTCTGCTAGGACTTTGTTGGTGTAGCTGCGGTTTCAACCGCCGTCTTTATTTTACCAGACAGGGTTATTCGTGGGGAGTAGGGGACGAGGGCGGGTTTATTTAATCTGTCTGCAAGCTTTCAGGCTATTGGCGAACCCGCCCCTACAGGTTATTAAAAATGGTGCAAGATGTCGAGGTAACAAACCCGGATTTAATTTACAGCATATTCCATATATGTGTAGTACAGAGAAACCGGGTTTCTTGAACAGAATCAGTTTAAAGGCTAGAACTGTAAAGAAACCCGGTTTCTGAGGTGTACTTCACAAACCTGGAATATGCTGTAAGTGCGATCGCGCCCACTCCCGAAACTCTCTAATTCTCGCATTCTCTCCCTTTTCTGAGT
This sequence comes from Microcoleus sp. AT8-A3, assembly GCF_036705675.1. NCBI lineage: Bacteria > Bacillati > Cyanobacteriota > Cyanophyceae > Oscillatoriales > Microcoleaceae > Microcoleus > Microcoleus sp. AT8-A3. The sequence goes on along the minus strand of NZ_JAUBVD010000057.1, from coordinate 27,047 downwards.
CGAGGTTCATAAACTGTGCCAGTTCTTTGACAGGAAAGGAGGCAAATGCCAAACTGGTTTCCGACTCGACATAACCCGTATCATTTAAAATGTTAATTATTAGTTTCCCCTTCTTCCAAATCCAAACCTCCGGCACTTTAAGTTCCGCATAAACCGCCATTTTATTGATAGATGAGCTAGTCAAATCAATTTCCACAGCTAAGTCTGGCGGCGGGTCATTTTTGAGATCGATAGTTAACTTTCCCCGCATTAAAGCTTCATTTTGGATATAAAAACATTCATCAGCTTCGTTGCCAGCTTTTTTCGGTTCCGAACGCCAAGTAGATGATTTTAATCCGATAATTTCAATCCCAATTTCCTCAGAAAGTGCTACAATTAGCCGACCGAGAGTCCAGCTATACCTCTCATGTTCTGGTAAAGGTACCATGAGTTCTAAAGTTCCCTGATAGTAAGTCATGCGCGGCGTTGAACGTTCCGCAAATATTTCTAACAACTGTTCGTAGGTTTCCCAACTGATATCATGTAAAATCAGGTGAGAACCTGCAAGCTCTTCTTTACTGTACGCCTGGGTTTGAACCATTGCAAATACTCCACGAGAACTTTAACTCTATTTTACTCTCTTAAACATTGGACAGGTGCGATTCCCTGCGGGATAGCTTCGCACGCGCGTACATTACCAGATTGATTCAAGATTCAAAATAAATCCGGGGAGAACATCTTCACCTGATACAGTGGCTGGAGATTCTAACACTTCAACTTCTCGATCCTGACGATAAATCTCTACTTGCCGTGATTTGCGATTAATCAACCAACCTAAAACAGCACCGTTATCTCGATATTCTTTCATCTTATCCTGAGTGTCTTTCAAACTATCGCTGGGAGACATTAACTCAACCACAAAATCAGGACAAATGGGGGGAAATTTCTTTTGTTGTTCGGAAGTTAGTGCATCCCAGCGTTCTAATTTTACCCAAGAAGCATCAGGCGCTCTATTTGCATTATTAGGAAGTTTGAACCCTGTTGAAGAATCAAAAACTTTACCCAGTTTACTCTGCTGATTCCAAATCCAAATCTGTGCTGTTAATCCTGCATTGCTGCTTCCAGTTTCCCCTCCTGCTGGTGACATGATAATTAATTCTCCTTGCGCTGTGCGTTCCAATCTAATATTTTCATTCTCCTGACAGAGTTGAAAAAATTGCTCGTCTGTCAGCTTAATAATTGGGTTTAGATTGAGGGTGAGGGTAGTCATAGCGGTATTTTATCGCGGGCTAAATGACCTTTATTGGGGATTGTAGCATATTGACTGAGTTGCGAGGGCGATCGCAATCCTAAGCTAATTAAGTGTTAATTGCTTGCTCTGCCGCCTTAATTAAAACCTCATCCATCCAATTGTTAATACTTTTGCCAGCCTTCTTTGCTGCAATAAAGATTTTGCGGTGATGTTCGGGAGTAGTGCGGAAGGGAAGTTTACCTGAAAATGGTTTATCAGGTTCCTGTCCTAATTCTTTGCAAAAGTCTAGATAATCATCGATCGAATTTTGGAATTCTTGGCGAGCTTCTTCAATAGTTTGTGCTTTAAAAGTCACTACGTCATTAATATCGAGGACTCGTCCGAAAAGAATTTCGGCTGCTAAATCTACTTCAATGTTAGCACTGTAACCTTTGTAAGTCATCATGGTTGTAATACTTCTTCCTTTTAACAAAACTATAAATAATCATTCCTAATCACTGACATATTCGATACTCCAATCGTCTTCTGAGATCCCAACTGCTTCTAGAAAACGACGACAAAATTTTCTATGATCCTTCGCAGGTTTGTGTAAATTAACCCAATATCCATTTGTTAACTTCTGCCATTCATTTCCATCACTATTTTTATCCGGGCGATTCTCTTGGAAATGAGGTTTAAGTAAATTTCTAGCCTTTTCAAAGCGATCCGATCTATTTTTAATCACCCACTCACAGCATTGAATTGTAACTTGTCGCCAGGTTTGCTTAGGAAGTGGAATTTCGTCACCACAGATTTTAATCAACTTTGGCTTACCGGATGTGCGAGTAGGAAATACTTCATGTTCTCCAAGAGATGGCCAAATTTCGATAAACTTAATGCTGAGAAAATTAGCTCGTTCGAGAATAGCTTTTTCATCCCATCGGTTAATACTTTGAGAAAAATAGTCACTATTAATTCGCAAAGCGTGTTCAGCCAGTTTTTGCTTTTTCACCAGAAATGATGAATTAGAAAGTTGTGAATTCCACTCAGGAGTAACTAAAGTTAAATTCCCCAAGGTATGTAAATAATCTCGGTAGATTTGTTGAAATTCACCTCCAAGTTCATTCTCCCAATCTTCGCTTGACGTTTGTGGCAAAATATGCTCAATAGTTGATTTTTGATCAAGGACAGTAAACCCACCTTTTCCCTTAGACAAGTGGCGATTAATTGTTTCTATAACAAGACATATTTTGTGAGTGTTTTTCTCATAAAGTTGACGGCTTTTAATTGATTGTCTAACATCATTATCATTAGGATATTGCTTGGCAATCAAAACTTTTTGCAAAGCTTCTGGCAAAGTGATTTCTTCATCTTCATTTTTCATTGCTTCTACATCTTTCCAAATGGAGGGGAACATTTTATTAAGATAGTTTGTTTGTTTTCCACAAATATACCGACGAACCAAATAATTTTCTAGTGATTTTAAGCATTCGATAAACTCCTCACGATCAATCTTTTGAGATTTATACTCATTATAGAGCGTTAATAAAAACGGATAAGCAGTAGAAAGGTCGAAAGTATTGAGGCGCAATAATACTATTTTAATATTTTCGTTGTCTTCATTGTCAGGTCGCAGTAGTTTGTCATAATATTCAGCAAATTTTAGGAGATTAGCAATTTCTAGGACAAATGCTTGGTCATCTAATTTTTTACAATAATCACGAAATCGTGCATAAATATGGGATTCGGCACAAAGATTTCTCGTTTCCATTGCTAAATAATGCCGAAGAAAAGCCGTTAATTCACCCATCCCTGATTTCCCAACTATTCGTTTTTCTTGCAATAATCCCTCAATTTTTTCCCAATATTTAGTAAAAGCATTTTCTTGCTGAGATGTTGGTAACATCATCGCCATATAGTTGCGGACTAAATCGGCCTGAGTTAACGGTTTGCCTTTGGCATTCAGACTTTCAAAAATATGATAAGGATTTTCATCTTTATTAAGTTCTATGAAAACAAGTTGAAAACAGTTCTGTAATACTGTAAAAAACTTACCAATATCTAGTTCACCTTCTTTAACTTTAGATTCGATTTCGGGAAGAAAATAATTATAAGCTTTAGGTATGCCAGATTCAGTAAATTGCTTATAATTTTCTTCTAAAATAATCGCTTGATAAGCTTGGCGATCGCCATATTTATTGGTTGGTAAAAGTTTAAAATAAACATCACCTTCGCCTTCTTCATCTGAATTGACTACAAATTTATTGATTTTCTTAGCAAGCTTTTGATCGGTGGGCTTGATAATATCCCGCAAAACAAGAAATAGTAAGGATAAGGTGGTCAAACGTTGCTGGCCATCAACCAAGTTAAAAGCTGTCATTATGCCGCGTGTTCCATCATTGATGACTACCAGAGATCCTATAAAATGTTCTGGTTCTTTTTCGGGATCGTATTCATCATAAATTGCGATCGCATCCTTTAATAACACTTCCCATTCAGTTTTTTCCCAACTATATTGGCGTTGAAAGTGGGGCATAACATAATGAATTTCACCACCGGAACTGAAAACTTTGGCAATTTTCCAACTATCTGCTTTCATTGCCAATCACTCCAAATATATCTAAAGATTTGTTCGTCACTTAAGCCACAGGTATCGCTACCAAGTGGAATATTCTAATCATAGTCAAGAGGCAGGCCCAGAGGCCTGCCCCAAACAATCCTATTCTACCCCCTCAATCCGGTCTTCCACCTCCTGATACAACTCACGCAGACGATCCAAATTGTTCTCCGAAGTCTCCCAATAACCCCGGCCATTCACCTCAAGCAAAGTGCTGACAATCTTGCGGAACGAATGAGGATTTAAGTTAAGCAAACGCTTCTGCATCTCCTCATCTTGGATAAACGTAGTGTTGACATCCTCATACACCCAATTATCCACAGCGCCCGCCGTCGCACTCCATCCAGTCGTATTCACCAGACGCTTAGAAATCTCCCGCACGCCTTCATAACCGTGCGACAACATCCCCTCGTACCACTTCGGATTCAGCAGCTTTGTGCGCGAATCTAAACGCACTGTTTCTGATAGCGTCCGCACCTGCGCGTTGGCTGTGGTGGTATCAGCAACAAAGGATGTCGGTTTCTTCCCATCTGCGCGCAAACTGCCGATCAATTTAGTCGGATCGGAGTCGAAATAGTGCGACACGTCGGTTAGGGAAATCTCGGCAGAATCCAAGTTCTGGAAGGTGACTTCCGCAGTTTTCAAGGATGATTCAAAAATCTTCCGGTCTTGTTCCATTGTTCCGGGATTGTCGGAAGAAAAGGCGAAGGATTTGCGAGTTAAGTACATTTCCTGCAACTCGGCTTCGCTTTCCCAAGTGCTGTTTTCCACCGCCAAGTTGACGTTAGATGAATAGGAACCAGAGGCATTGGAAAATACGCGGGTTGCTGCTTGTCGCAGGTTGATTCCCATTTCTTCCGCTTGCTTCAATGCGTGTTTGCGGACGAAATTCATTTCTAACGGTTCGTCGGCTTCCGCTGCCATTTTCACGGCTTTATCTAACAAATTCATTTGGTTAATGAACAAGTCGCGGAATACGCCAGAACAGTTAATTACTACGTCGATCCGAGGGCGTCCCAACTCTTCTAAAGAAAGCAATTCGAGTTTGTTTACCCGGCCCAAAGCGTCGGGAACTGGCTTCACTCCCACCATCCACATTACTTGGGCGAGGGATTCGCCGTAAGTCTTGATGTTGTCGGTTCCCCACAACACAACGGCGATGGTTTCTGGGTAATTTCCGCCGTTATCAACGCGCTGTCTTTCTAACAGCCGATCGACTACAACCTTAGCAGACTTAATCGCCCCTGTGGTGGGGATTGACTGCGGGTCCAAAGCGTGCATATTCTTCCCAGTCGGCAAAACATCCGGGTTGCGAATCGGATCGCCGCCTGGGCCAGGGATAATGTATTCGCCTTCTAGGGCGCGCAATAATGCGCCCAATTCGTTATCGGCGCAAACTTGTTCCAAGCAGAATTCTAGATACTCAAACAGCGGTTTAATCAGTTCTGGATCGACCTTTTTGTAACCCGCTGCGTGCAAGGCTTCAATCCAAGGTGTTTTCTTGCCCATGTTGAAGAAATTCAACTTGGAAACCAGGGAAACTCGACCCTCAGCATCAGTTTGTTCCTTCACCAAAGCGCCAACAGCATCCCGACAGGCTAAGGTGATGTTTTGTAACAATTCAACATCTGCTAAAATGCCTTTGTCGTTGTTGGTGTATATCTCGTCAATATTGCGATCGAGACTTTGAGCAATAATCCGCGACAAACTGATTAATCCGTCTTCTTCCCGGTCTAAATTGGCAATGTTAACCAAAGTTGCGATCGCCTCTTCAGCAGTCGGCGGCTTACCGATCACGTGCAAACCGCAAGGTAACAACCGCGACTCAATCTCCATCAACTTGCGGTAAACCAAGCCAACTAAATTATCCCGTTCCTCGGCAGTCATATCCGCAGCAACCCCTCGTTCTTGTTCGGGAGGTAACGCGATATCCTTATCCAAATTCACCAAACGGCATTTTTCGACGATCGCATCCACAATCGGCACACCGCGCCCAGTCTCTTTCAAAGTTTGATAAGAAGCAATTAACTCGCTGAGTTCCTGCAAACCTTTGTACAACCCAGCATTTTCAGCCGGAGGAGTCAGATAACTGATTGTTTCAGCATAACTGCGGCGCTTAGCAATTGTTGCCTCACTCGGATTATTAGCAGCGTAATAATAGAGGTTAGGAATCTTGCCGATCAAACTGTCAGGATAACAATCGACAGACATTCCCATCTGCTTACCGGGCATGAATTCTAGCGAACCATGAGTGCCAAAGTGCAGCACCGCATCCGCACCCCAAATGCGCTCCAAATATGTATAGTAAGCAGCAAAACCGTGGTGCGGGCTAGCAGAACGAGAGAATAACAACCGCATCGGATCGCCTTCGTATCCAAAAGTAGGTTGCACTCCGATAAACACATTGCCAAAATGTTTGCCAAAAATCAGCAAATTTTGTCCGTCGCTGTTCAAATGTCCCGGAGGCGGCCCCCAATTTTCTTGCAACCGTTCCGAGTAAGGAGTGAATTCTTCGTATTCAGCTACGGACATCCGGTAAGCAATATTTAATTCGGGACTTTGGTATTGGGCTGTTGCGTCATGGATGACTTCTTGCATCAGTTTTTCGGCGGAATCCGGCAATTCTGGCAAGTCGTAACCATTACCTTTTAAGGCTTTCAATACTTCGTAAATCGAGCCGAAAACGTCCAAGTAAGCTGCTGTTCCGACGTTGCCTTTATCTGGAGGAAAACTGAAAACTGTGATCGCAACTTTCTTATCTAATTTTGGTTTGCGGCGCAGCATTGCCCATTTCATGGCGCGCTGGGAAATTGCTTCAATTCGATCTTGCAGGGCGATCGCCTTGCCAGTTGCGCCATCACGTCCCGACACAATAATCGGTTCGATCGCACCATCCAACTCAGGAATCGCAACTTGCAAAGCAACTTGAATCGGGTGCAAGCCTAAATCGCTATCTTCCCATTCTTCCGTCGTTTGGAAAACCAGCGGCAAAGCCACCATGTAAGGGCAATTTAATTTTTTCAAAGATTCGATCGCCTTCGGGTGATCTTGTTTCGCCGGGCCGCCCACCAAAGCAAAACCAGTCAGAGAAACCACCGCATCAACAATCGGCAGAGGTGTCACACCTTTTGCCCCGACTTCCAAGAAAAAAGTTTCCACAGGTTTCGAGAAGTCCAAACCGCCGGCAAAAATCGGCACCACCCGCGCCCCCATTGCCTCCAATTCCTGCACCATTGCTACATAGTGCGCGTCATCACCTGTGACTAAGTGAGTGCGTTGCAACACTAAACCAATGCAGGGTGCGAGGGGATCTTTGAGATCCGCAGAAATATCTGTACGGGCATTAAACCAAGTCAGATATGCTTTTACATCTTCAAACATCGACGATGCCAAAGGATGCCAAATTCCCATGTCTGGGTAGACAACAGGTTCTTGGAAAGTCGGCTGTGACTGGCCTTTGAAGACATATTTATGTGACAGCATCAGCAAGAAGTTTTCCAAGTTTTCTTGGGAACCCCCCAGCCAATACTGGAAACTCAGCATGAAGTTGCGGGCATCTTGGGCTTTGTCGATGGGCAAATATTTCAGCACTTTCGGCAAAGTTTGCAGCAGTTTCAGCATTCCGTCTTGGAAGGAACTCCCGGATTTTTCCTTCCGTTTTTTCATGAATTCGCCGATCGCACTTTTGCTTTGTCCCAACTGTGCCATCGAGAAACTGCCCATTTTATTGAGTCGCATCACCCCTGGCATCGACGGGAAGACGACGGCGACATCCAAGCTGTCGCGCAGCGGTTCAACTGCCGCTACCACTTTTTCTGCCAAATCTTCGATGAAAATTAGAGAAGCAATAAATACATTGGCATCCGCCACATCCCGCTTGAAGGCCTCGTAATTTTCCGGGCTGCGGAGTTCCTCGATCAGGTAGCCGCTGATTTCTATTGCCAAATTCGGATTTTTCTGGTTTATCGATCGAACCGCTGCCGACAGGGCGCTTTGATACTGCGGTTCCAGTACGACATAGACCACCTTCATGAGCGATCGCCCCTGCAAGTTTTCCGGCACAACGTGGCGAATGGTGGGCTTGACGTGAGTGAACATCCGGTTAGGCTCCTTTAAGATGCTGTTTTCGGGAATCGGGAATTTTTTTATCCCATAAGCATTTTTACCAGAAAACGCTTGCCATTAGGCGATTTGAGCCTGCACATGACACAATTCGACAAATTTAGGTCAAATTTTCGTTACATTTTTTTATAAATTCCTTGAGCAAATACTCCAATTTTTATTTACAAAAGTTTACTTGACTTTATTGTGATTATATGTATACGATTAATTATTAGGATAAAAATAATTTAAAATTAACAAAAAATTGAGAAAAAAATCCTGAAAAAAGTTCCCACTTTTGTAGAAGTGATCACACTTGCGATAGAGCAATTAACTGAGGGGAAAAAGGTATAATTTTTGAAGGCATAATGTAGCCTTCGGATAATTGCTGAGTCACAAAAAGTGATATTATACCAGGAACTTAAAACCATTTTATAACGTCCGTTTGGTGTAAATTCCTGATCGGCGCTCCAGTTCATCGAAAACTAATGAATATTCACGATCAAACTCATCAAAACTTTAGGGGGAAAACATGGCTAACTACGCAATTTTCGACGAACAATTCTACCTGGCTTCATATCCTTGGGTCAAACCAGCCATTGACGCCGGAGTCATCTCATCTGGGAGAGAACACTTTGAAAAATTTGGTCAAGCCGGCGGTCTAACCAAAGTATCGCGTTATTTTGACGAAAATGCTTACCTTGCTGGGAATCAAGACCTCGCAGCCTTTGTCCGCACAGTCAACCCAAACGCACCTTTTGCTACAGGCCTCGATCACTTTATCCAGTTCGGTTACGATGAAGGACAGCGCCGCGCCCAAGTATCACCCGAATACAACGAAAGCTTTTATTTAACAAACAACTCTGAACTCCAACCGTTCGTTCAAAACGGAACTTTCAAATCAGGCTTCGACCATTTCATTCAATTCGGGGCAAAAGAAGGTCGGTTTGGGACTTCATTTTTTGAACCGGAATACTTAAAAGAAAACCCCGACATCGTGCCGTTTGTCAACTCTGGAAACTTGAAAACAGGGCGCGAACACTTTTTCAATTTTGGACAATTTGAGCCTGCCCGCGACGCGACTTTTGTCGGCACCCGTACCAACGATGTTTTAACTGGTGTGGGCGTGGGCGATGTCGAACTTGTGGGAGTGGAAGTAGGTATTGATCCCCAAGGCAATCGGCAGTATGAAAGCTTTGGCACAAATGAATTCGATGTCCTGATTGGTGGTCCGGGAGCTGATAGATTCGTACTCGGAGTTCCTGCTACAGCCGGGAATGTCACCCCGACACCGCTGTATTTGGGTAACGGTCAAGCTACCATTCGCAACTTCGACATAGAAAGCGATTTTATCCAACTGCAAGGAACTTCTTTAAACGGCTACAGCCTGACTCCGGTTGGTAGCAATTTGTCAATCCAGCGTTTTGGAGACGTGCTAGGCGTGATTGAAGGAGGAGCAAGCTTGGGTTTAAGCTTCCAAGAATCTAACGGTAATGGTACTTTCTTGATTGGATAGTCATTGGTCACTGGTCATTAGTCATTGGTCATTAGTCATTAGCTCAGGCTGATGATTAATGATTTTTTATTGGTGGTGGGCGATGGTTTTATAAAAAAGTACGATCGCACTTTACTTTAAACAGCCAACTATGAATTACGATATCTTCGACGAACAATACTACCTTTCGCAATATCCGTGGCTGAAACCAGCCATTGATGCAGGCATCATCAAATCTGGAAGAGAACACTTTGAAAAATTTGGTCAAGCCGCCGGCCTCACAAAAATCTCGCGGTATTTTGACGAAGAAACTTACCTTGAGGGAAATCCAGACCTTAAACCCTTTGTCCGCACTCCTAACAATCCAAATGCGCCTTTTGCTACAGGCTTAGATCACTTTATCCAATACGGTTACGAAGAAGGTCGCACTCGCGTATCGCCTGAGTATGACGAAGCATTTTATGTAGCAAATAATCAGCAGTTGCAGCCGTTTATTCAGAATGGAACCTTTAAAAACGGCTACCAGCATTTCATTCAATTCGGCCTAAAAGAGGGTGAGTTTGGGACTTCATTTTTGGAAACACGATACTTAGAAAGCAATCCCGATGTTCGGCGGGTTGTCGAATCGGGAGCCTTGAAAACTGGTCGCGAACACTACTTCAATTTCGGGAAAAACGAGCCAAACCGGTCTGCTACTTTTGTCGGAACTTCCGGCAATGACATCCTCACTGGTGTAGGGGTGGGGAATACCGAATTAATAGGAGTTGAACTAAGTGATGTTACAAGAATTAATGGCGTTCCCTTCCCCAGGCGATATTATGGGAGTGACGGCAGCAATGAATTCGATACTCTAACTGGCGGTAGCGGCCGGGATACATTCGAGTTGAGGAGTATATCTGTCGGTATAGGAAGTGGTAGACAGATGATTTCCTTTGACCAGTTCTACATCGGGCCGGGTTTTGCTACAATTCGGAACTTTACGCAAGGTCAGGATATCATCGAGCTAGCGATTTCCTCAGATCGATTATTGGTATTTCCCATCAACAATAATCGAGATTTAGCTATTCAACAGAAGGGCTTACTCGTCGTTAACAATGGAGTTACAGAAACCACTCCCTCTGATACGATTGCTGTTATTGAAGGTGGCGGAAATCTCACTTATAATCAACTAATTACAAGGATATAGTCTTATTAGCTCTTTAGTTGGGTAGAAATATCCAAGCTATTCAGGGTTTGCCTTAGTCCATCATGGGAAGACTAATTAATTCACAAATCGGGAGATACAATTGCCATAATTCAGGGGGGAGCAAATCTAAATTGGCCCGAAATTGGCATGAGAAATACCTTTAATCCTCCAGTCTGTCTCACTTTATCCGCTATAAAGCATAGAGCATAAGTGAGATAGGACTGTTGGAAAAAATCACCCGATCAGGTAATTGTCTCAGTTCTGGATTATTGATAAATTGCATAAACAGCTCATTAAAGCCGCAGTGGGAAAACATGGCTAATTACGCAATTTTTGACGAAAAATACTACCTTGCTCAATATCCTTGGGTGAAACCAGCCATTGATGCAGGAGTTATCCAATCTGGAAAAGAACACTTTGAAAAATTCGGTCAAGCCGGCGGCTTAACTAAAGTATCGCGATATTTTGACGAAGCTACTTACCTTGCGGGCAACCCCGACATCGCTGCCTTAGTCCGCACCCCCAACAACCCAAATGCGCCTTTTGCGACCGGGCTAGACCACTTTATCCAGTTCGGTTACGAAGAAGGTCGCACTCGCGTATCCGCTGAGTATGACGAAGCGTTTTATGTAGCAAATAACCGACAGTTGCAGCCGTTTATTCAGAATGGAACTTTTAAAAATGGCTACCAGCATTTCATTGAATTCGGCATCAAAGACGGTCAGTTTGGGACTTCTTTATTGGAACCGGAATACTTACAAAAAAACCTCGACATTCTGCCGTTTGTAGAATCGGGAGCCTTGAAAACTGGTCGCGAACATTACGTCAATTTCGGCAAAAACGAGCCAAATCGGTCTGCTACTTTTGTCGGAACTTCCGGGAATGACATCCTGACTGGTTCCGGGATGGGGAAAGTTGAATTAATTGGAGTTGAAGTAGGTTTAGGTACAGGTAATGGCTTTGGTTCCGGTAGAAATTATGAAAGTGACGGCAACAATGAATTCGATACTCTCCTTGGCGGTAGCGGCCGCGATACATTTGTACTTGGTACACCTTTAGTAGGCAGTAAGGGGAACCCGGCCGGAATCGCACAGTTCTACATCGGGTCGGGTTTTGCTACTATTCGGAACTTTACCCAAGGTCAGGACAGCATCCAGCTAGCAGGGTATGATTTAGAGCAATTCTTGATTGTTCCGATCAACAATAATCGAGATTTAGCTATCCAAACGAACGGCTTTCCAACCGATTTTCAAAATGGAGTTACTCAAGTTAGTCGCTTTGACACGATCGCGGTTATTGAAGGTGGCGGAAATCTCAAGTTGAATCTATTACCAGAATCGCCTTTTGCAACACTTTTAATTGGATAGAATTATCGCACCTATTCGGGAGTGGCATTGGTGTGCTGTTGGTACGATCGCACTTTCAAAAAATGGGCGATCGCACTTGCCTATTCCGGCAACTCGCCGAAGCGATCGCGATATTGATCTACCAATTCTTCAGCCGTCAAATACCTACTACCTCGTTCGTCAAACCAGTACAAAACCTCCAACGGTGTTTCCCCATCGCTGTAACGACCTCGACCAATGCCTAAACCCACTTCCGGCATCCAGAAAGGTTCACCAATTTGCTGTTCGTACTCGCCATTTACCAAACGATAAACTTCAAACGGTTGATGTTGGTCTCGTCGCCAGTAGTAGGGATTGTAAATCACATAGTACAGCACGCCCAACCGGGCATAAATATCAATTTTTTTATCGTATTCACCGCCGTAAGTTTGAGAAACAATCTCTAGGGCAAAAATCGGGGGAATATTATTTTCTTCCCACAGGACGTAACTAAGGCGCAAAGTATCGCCTTTGAATCTTTCGACACCCAAACTCAAGAAGCCGTCAGGAACGATTGGAACCAGATGACTTACTCACGTCGTGTGATAAACTCCCATATCCACGGCAAAAAACCAGTCGTTCCGCTGCAGCCAGTGAAATTTGAGCAAGAATAACAGTAAGTTGGGAAGAAAGTTTTGATTTTCGTTATCCACAGGAGTATCATCCGAAGAAGGAAGTTCGGCGCTAGTTGGCAAACGCATTTCTCGATCGAACAGTACCATGATAGGAAAAGGGCAAATTTATTCATTAATTGTACCCTCCAGAAACCGGGTTTCTCGAATAAACCCGGTTTCTAAGTTTTTAATCTATTATATCTGGCAAAAGTCAAATTCACCCCCCTTAGTCCCCCCTTATTAAGGGGGGAAACAAGAATAATCTTGCCCCCTCCCCTTACTAAGGGGAGGGTTGGGGTGGGGTGCATTGTATTTTGGCAATAGTTCTAATGGCGATCGCGCGCTAGCTTCAAAACCTCAACCGCATCTTTGTGACCCTCGGAAGACGCCCAAATTAAGGCAGTCCAAGTATTATTATCATACGCTTTGATATCAGCTCCTTTATCGATTAAAAATTCCACAACTTGAGTGCGCCCGCTACCTGCAGCACTCATCAAAGCCGTCAAACCAAAATTAGTTTTAGCATTCACATCCGCCCCCGCCTCCAGCAAAAGCTGTACAATCTCCGTATGTCCGGCAGCAGCGGCACTCATTAACGGCGTCCACCCGTCATTATCCTGACTGTTGACATCCGCACCAACCGCCAGCAATTTTTTGACGATCGCCGAATTGCCAGCCTCAGCCGCAGTTGTCAAAGCCGTCGCACCTTCCTCATCTTTGGCATTGATATCTGCACGCTGTTCGATCGCACTTTCTACAGCGGCAACATCACCCGTCTTGACGGCATCAATTAAATTTGTCATAAATTCTCCCTTGCATCCTTTCAAATCTTAAATCCTATGGCAGTAGATATTTTAATCCTCTCCAACGGCCCCGGAGAATTGGCAACTTGGGTGCGTCCCGCCGTGCAAGCTTTGCGCCAGCAATTGGCAAACGCGGGCACTCAAGCGCGAATCTCTGTGGTGCTGTCCCCCTGTCCGCACGCCACCGGGAAAGAAGCACAAATCGCATCTTCCTACCCAGAAGTTGACAGAGTGCAAGCACCGGAGCATTTTTTTCCATTCTTATTATCGGGCAAAACTGCTGGAAATTGGGATTGGTATGAAACAGGAGTTGTTTTGTTTTTAGGCGGCGATCAATTTTTTACGGTTGTTATTGGAAAAAGGCTAAAATATCGCACTGTTATTTATGCTGAATGGGACGCGCGCTGGTATCGCTGGATTGATAAATTTGCGGCGATGAAACCAGAAGTTTTTGCTAAAATTCCCCAAAATTATGCTAATAAATTTACAGTTGTTGGAGATTTGATCGCCGAAGTAGGGAACGAGAAATCGGGCAGGGCGGGCACGGGGGCAGCGCCCCTACGGAAAATAGAATTAATTGGATTGTTGCCCGGTTCTAAAGCGGCTAAATTAGCTTTAGGTGTACCGTTATGTTTGTCGATCGCCCAATCCATCCATCGCCTTCGCCCTCAAACTCGCTTTGTAATTCCCGTTGCTCCTACGATAGATGTGCAAACTCTAGCACGTTTTGCCGATCCGAAACAAAATCCTTGCCTGCATTTATTTGAGAACGCTAGCGCCGAACTTCATTTAACAGAAACGCCGTTTTTGCAGACAGAAAATAACTTGCAAGTAGAACTTTGGACGCAGACACCAGCCTACGATTTGCTATCAGAATGCAGCCTTTGTTTAACTACTGTGGGAGCGAATACTGCCGAATTGGGTTCGTTAGCCGTACCGATGATTGTTTTGATACCCACGCAGCAATTGGATGCGATGAAAGCTTGGGATGGTTTGCCCGGTTTGCTGGCTAATTTGCCGTTAGTCGGTTCAGTTTTTGCTACGGCGATTAATTGGCTAATCTGGCAATTGGGAAAGGGAAAGCTTTATGCTTGGCCGAATATTTGGGCACAGGAGGAGATTGTGCCGGAGTTAATTGGGAAGCTGGAACCGGAAGTAATTGCTCAATTGGCGATCGACTATTTGAGCCATCCTGATAAATTAGCACAAATGGGCGATCGTTTGCGTGCGGTTCGAGGAGAATCGGGGGCGGCGAAAAAAATTGCTGAATTGGTTTGTGAAGAAATTGAGGTGCAATAATCAATAAAACCTGGTAGGGGCAGGTTCACCAACTATCTCTGACTGTAATTCATAATCTAAATAAACCCGCCCCCACCCAACGGTAAATCTCAATCTGCATTATTCCCGTATTTTATAAATAAAATAGGAAA
>NZ_JAUBVD010000057.1:0-12106 GCF_036705675.1 Microcoleus sp. AT8-A3 | reverse complement strand
ATCTAAATAAACCCGCCCCCACCCAACGGTAAATCTCAATCTGCATTATTCCCGTATTTTATAAATAAAATAGGAAATAATTTGATTTGTATCGTAGGGGCGGGTTCACCACAAATCTCTGACTGTAATTCACGATCTAAATAAACCCGCCCCCACCCAACGGTAAATCTCAATCTGCATTATTCCCGTATTTTATAAATAAAATAGGAAATAATTTGATTTGTATCGTAGGGGCGGGTTCACCACAAATCTCTGACGGTAATTCATAATCTAAATAAACCCGCCCCCACCCAACGGTAAATCTCAATCTGCATTATTCCCGTATTTTATAAATAAAATAGGAAATAATTTGATTTGTATCGTAGGGGCGGGTTCACCACAAATCTCTGACTGTAATTCACGATCTAAATAAACCCGCCCCCCCCAACTCAATCTGCATTATTCCCGTATTTTATAAATAAAGGTTGATACAGGCTATTAGTTGGGTGGGGGCGGGTTTTTGAGATTGTCGGTTTTTGGCAATTATTGTTGGTGAACCCGCCCCTACAGGAACTTAACCTCGATTTCAATTTAACTTCACTGACTGACAGAGCCTTTCCCGAAAAACTTAGGCGGTGCTGCCATAGTGTAAACTTCGGTTTCAGCGGCGATTACCTGCCGTAAGTGACCGGGAACTTGCATCAACCCCAACAGTGTAATTCCGTCGAACATCCGCAACCCGCCGGTGGTTTTCTCGGCGAGTAATTTGTCAGTAACTTCTGGATCTGGTCGCGTATTTATTTCTTGATTAGAAGCTACGGCAAAACCCCAAGGAGCTCCATAAGTAGAAATAAAGCTGGTGCAGGATTGAACGTTGGAGAAAACAGATTTCAGGGTATTTACAATGCGAGCGTGCATTTTCATTTCTGCCGGAGAAACGGGGCCCGCTTGCACTACGAAATATCCGTTAGGTGACATTACGCTGCGAACTTTCTCAAAATACTCTTTGGTAAACAACTGGAAAGATGGGCCTTCTTCAATGGGATCGGACAAGTCAGAAATGACAATATCCCAATCATTGTCAGTTTTATCTAAATAGTCCAAAGCATCGCCGATTACTACTTCGCAGCGGGGGTCATCAAAGGCGTTTTGGTGCATTTCGGGCAGGTGTTCGCGGCAAGCTTCTACTACTTCGCCGTCAATGTCGATCATCACGACTTTTTCAACTGTTTTCCAGCGCAGCACTTCTCTAATTGTAGCTCCTTCTCCGCCGCCGAGAACTAGGACTTTTTTGGGTGAACCGTGACAAATCATGGCTGGGTGTACCAGGGGTTCGTGGTACAGAAACTCGTCGCCAGTACAAGATTGCCATTTGCCGTCCAAAACTAAGCCTTTGCCGTAGGTACCGGTCTGAACCACGTACATTTCTTGATAGGCTGTTTTCTTGTAAGCGAGCACCGCGATGATGCCGTGAACGTAAATATCCCAGGGGGTAATGTACTCGCTCATCCAAAAGTCTGCACGAACTTCGCTACCTGACATCAATTACTCTCCAAATATAAACTGCTGTGTCGATGTTGTCACAAGTAGTAGTTCTTATCACACAATGGTGCGGGTGTGTGAGTACGATCGACACATTAAATTGAGATTTTTCAGCAATGGTATAGTGTGATTGCGTTCTGGGAACTCGGAAGCGCCTTGGTACTTGAGATTGCTTGTGGGCGATCGCCCACCCAGTCGAGATCACTTTTCCCGTCGCCCCCGGTCGAGATCGCTCACATTTAATATTTCCCCTTTGCATTGCCCACGGGTTTTGTACAAAGGTTGTCTGAACCGGGCAATTTTTCGCACTGGGCCCGCCTTGATAAGTTTGCGATCGGCCTGCTTATTTATCAATAATCGGATGAAAACCCCGCAAATGCGAGAGCGGAGAATAAAAGTAGCGATCGGTTTTAACCCGATTTTTTATTAATATGTTGACATTTTGAATGTATCTTAGATAAAATTTTTAAATCCACCCAAACCCATAAAATATTGATTTTTTTTGATAATAATGCAGAGTCTATGTGCGACGACTTTATAACTAAGTAAAGGTGACAACTAAATTCTCTAATAAAAACGCTCTTAATCTGTGGCAGTATTTAAATTTTTTGTAAAAATAAAATTTTGTGGGGAGTAGGGTTTGGCGTTCCGCCCGCCCTGAATATACAATTTAAATGCGCTACAGCGTACACTATTTTTATTTTCAAAACAATAGCCTATGGAACCAACCGACTGGGAAAAAAGAATCAAAAAGCTGGAAAATGAAAATCTAATTTTGCGTAAACAACTAGAAAATTCGGAAACTGAACGCAGCCAATCAGAAGCCCTTAATAAAAAAAAAGAATCTTTGCTAAAAATACTAACTGAGGATTTTAGAGATTCCGAAAAAAAGTTAAAAGCAAGAATATCTACACTCGAAACAGCTCTGAATAACCAGCAAACCATGCAGCTCAAATTAATTGAAGCAGAAAAAATGTCGGCTTTAGGCATTTTGGTAGCTGGTATTGCCCACGAAATCAATAATCCCGTTAACTTCATCTACGGCAATATTACCTATGTCAATGACTACGCAGCCGACATTTTAAAATTGCTCGCAATGTACCAGGATCGTTATCCCGAAACAGATGCAGAGATTGAAGAATTTCTAGAAAAAATTGACATCGACTTTCTGCGCGAAGATTTGTTGAAAACTCTTTCGTCAATGAAACTTGGCTCCGAGCGCATCCGCGAGATTGTGTTGACTTTACGCAACTTTGCGCGGGTAGATGAAGCTGAAAAAAAACCAGTTAACATTCACGAAGGCATTGACAGCACTTTGTTGATATTGCAACATTTAACCAAAGAACAACCAGGTCATTCGGCTATAAAATTTATTAAAAGTTATGGAGATTTGCCCAAGGTGGAGTGTTATGCTGGGCAATTAAATCAGGTGTTTATGAACATCATTAATAATGCTGTTGATGCCCTGCGGGAGCGAGAACAAAAATCTTCACTAGACGAGCTCGAAGCTAACCCTGTCCAGATGACAATTACTACTTCTATTATTGCAGATAATTGGGCAAGAATTAGCATCAAAGATAATGGTCTGGGAATGAAGGAATCTGTAAAAGCGAAAATTTTCGATCCGTTTTTTACCACCAAACCAGTTGGGCACGGGACGGGTTTGGGATTGTCAATTAGCTATCAGATTGTTGTGGACAAACACGGCGGGAGGTTAGAGTGCATCTCCGCAATTGGAGAAGGGACTGAATTGGCGATCGAGATTCCGATCGCCAATTCCCGCAGCTAAGATCGATCGATCGAGCTAAACTGAGGGATAATGAAAACTCCCTTTGACCGCGGCTCCTCCTAGTTTGATGTGCAACCCTATGTCTACTGTCACTTTTGGTTTGTCAACCCCTATAGCGGCAGAAGCCGGGGCATCCTACGGCAGCAGCGAACCGCCCCAGCGCCCCACCGTGCAAGCAGAGTGGATCGAGGTATTGGTGGACTCTCCTTACAGGGTTGCGGGGGATTCGCCTGGGGAGGAAAATAAGTTATTTACCTATCGTTTACCTGCGGAACTTACCGTGCAACCAGGGGATATCTTGAGTGTACCCTTTGGCAGTCAACAGGTAGGTGCGATCGCGATTCGGTTCATTTCTCAACTGCCACGCGACTTAGATCCCACAAGGGTTAAAGATGTCGAAGATGTTGTCAGTGCGGGTTTTTTCCCACCGACTTACTGGGAATTGCTCGATCGCACTGCCACCTATTATTGCACACCTTTAATTCAAGTAATTAGAGCCTCACTGCCGCCCGGTTTGTTAAGCCGTTCCGTGCGCCGAATTCGCTTAATTAAGGACGCAATTTCTCCGAATGCCGAAACATTTCTCAATCCCGCCGCCAGTCAAATTTTGCAGTTGCTGCAAGCTCAAAAAAACCGCGATTACACTTGGCAATACCTCCAGCGACAAGTCAAGGGAAGTTATCGAGGATTGAAAGATTTATTGAAACGCGGTTGGGTAGAAAGTTATTTAGAACCTCCCAATCCTCCCAAACCACAACTCAAACCGGCAGTGACATTAATTGCTAGTGCATTTGTCACAGATTTAACCAAGCGCCAACAAGAAGTATTGGAAGTTTTGCGGCGCGGCGGCGGTGAAATGTGGCTGAACGATTTATTGAGAATTTGCAGCGCGAGTTCTTCTGTTGTCAAAAATTTGGAACAAAAAGGTAGCGTTGTAATTGACCAAAGGGAAGTGCTCAGGGGCGATCGCGGAATTTCTCAATTGCCCGATGCACCGAAGACTTTAACTCATTTTCAAGCTGAAGCTTTAGCGTTTATTAACTCTTTTTCGGGATTCCGTCAAGTGCTGCTGCACGGCGTTACAGGTTCCGGGAAAACCGAAGTGTATTTGCAGGCGATCGCCCCAATCTTAGCCAGCGGCAAATCCGCCCTCGTACTCGTTCCCGAAATCGGTTTGACACCGCAACTTACAGACAGATTCCGCGCCCGTTTTGGCGAGCAAATTTGCGTTTACCACAGCGCCCTATCCGACGGCGAACGTTACGATACATGGCGTCAGATGCTGACTGGAACCCCGCAAATTGTCATCGGCACGCGATCGGCCATTTTCGCACCTTTACCTCACCTCGGCTTAATTATCCTCGATGAAGAACACGACAGCAGCTTCAAACAAGACCAACCAGCCCCCTGCTACCACGCCCGCACCGTTGCCAAATGGCGCGCCGAATTAGAAAATTGTCCCTTAATTTTAGGTTCTGCAACGCCAGCATTAGAGACTTTTGTCGGGACGCGCCGAGATTATTACTCGTTACCAAATATCCATTATTTATCATTGCCCGATCGCATTTATTCCCGCCCGATGCCGCCTGTGGAAATAGTCGATATGCGCCAAGAATTGCGGCAAGGAAACCGCTCAATTTTCAGCGCTTCCCTGCAAAACGGGCTGGAACAATTGCAAGCAAGACAACAGCAAGGTATCCTGTTTATTCACAGAAGAGGACACAGTACCTTTGTCTCTTGTCGGAGTTGCGGCTATGTGATGGAATGCCCGAATTGCGATGTTTCCCTGTCTTATCACCACGTCGGCGAAGGAACAGCAGAAGTGTTGCGGTGTCACTACTGCAATCACACCGAACGACACCCCCAAAATTGCCCGGAATGCAGTTCTCCTTACTTCAAAAACTTTGGTAGTGGCACTCAGCGAGTCGAACAGGAATTAACGAGATTGTTTCCAGAATTGCGGGCAATTCGGTTTGACAGCGATACGACTAAAAATAAGGGCGACCACCGCAGATTGTTAACGCAATTTGCTAACGGGGAAGCTGACATTTTGTTGGGTACGCAAATGCTGACGAAAGGGTTAGATTTAGCGGGAGTAACATTGGTGGGAGTTGTGTCTGCTGATGGGTTGCTGAACTTATCAGATTATCGGGCCAGCGAACGAGCTTTTCAAACATTAACTCAAGTCGCGGGCCGTGCGGGCAGAGGCGACGATCCGGGGCGGGTAATTATTCAAACTTACACTCCCGAACACCGGGTTATTCAAGCAGTTAGGCGGCACGAATATGCGGGTTTTGTGGAAACAGAATTAGCAGAAAGAGCGGCGCTGAATTATCCACCTTCGGGGCGGCTGATTTTGTTGCGGTTGAGCAGTGTAGATGCGGCGGAAGTTGCGGTGACGGCGGTACAATTGGCGTCTGTTTGTCAGGAGTATATTCAGCGATTGTCTGTACCGGGATGTGAGTTGTTGGGGCCTGCACCTGCGGCGATTATGCGGGTGGCAAATCGCTATCGGTGGCAGATTTTGCTGAAGTTGCCTTTGGATGAGTCGGTGGATTTGTCGGATTTGATCGGGTTGCGCGATCGCACGCCGCGTTCTGTTAGTTTAATTATTGATGTCGATCCGTTGAATTTTGGTTGAGGGTTATTGGTTGGGTGGGGGCTGGTTTGGGAGCATCTCATATTTGTAAAAATACTTCTTCTGGCTCCTTCCTTCTTCCTCTTTCCTTCTGCCTCCTGCCTCAAAACTCCTGCCTCAAAACTCCAATTTCTAGCGGAGGGCTGCAAAGGTGAGATGCTCCCGCTGGTTTTTGTATATTAGACTTCTCGATCGCCCAAACGGCATCTTAGCCACATTTCACACAAATTAAAAAAGGCGGCACCCAGATTTGAACTGGGGGTGGAGGTTTTGCAGACCTCTGCCTTACCACTTGGCTATGCCGCCGTTACGTCTGAAAATTGACGTTTTCTTATAGTACACCAAATCTCTATTATTTCAACATATTTGTCAAAAATTTCGTGAAGCGAAGCTTTCCCGTAGGGAATCGGCCTTTTTTCCCACACCCCCAAAACCCATCCGAGGCTATTCTATAACTACATCGATTGCCCGCAACACCAGCCATGACACCAGTATCTCCCCTACTCGTCGCCCAAATCACCGACACTCACTTGTTTGCAGAGCTCGATCGTACTTGGAAAGGCATCTCAACAACCCGCACCCTCGAAGCAGTTCTCGATCGCTTGCAACAGATACAGCCGCCGCCCGACTTACTCCTACTCACAGGCGACTTGTCGCAAGACGAAACACCCGAATCCTACCAGCGCCTCGTCTCCCTCATCGCCCCCCTCGGAATTCCCGCCTACTGGATACCTGGAAACCACGACAACATCCCAGTCATGGCAGAAATCTTAAATCAGTCGCCCCTTTCCCCAGAAAAATCATGGATGCTAGGAAACTGGCAATTTCTATTGCTTTCGAGTGTGGAAGCCGGATGCGACGGCGGGCGGCTTTCCCCAGAAAGCTTGAATTGGCTAGACTCTCAACTGCAACAAACCGGCGATCGACCTGTTATCATTGCCTTGCACCATCATCCTTTGCCGATCGACTGTGAAATCATGGATGGAATGATGCTGCACAATGCCGATGAATTTTTCGCAATTGTCGATCGATATCCTCAAATCAAAATCGTTCTTTGCGGCCACATTCACCAAGAATTTCAACAACAGCGGGGATCAGTTACCTACTTGGGGACACCCAGCACCTGCCTCCAACTTTTACCCAAAAGCCATCCGATTATAGTTGACAAAATCCCGCCGGGATTTAGATTGCTTGAATTGGCGATCGACGGTACTTGGAACACCAGAGTTGAGCGAGTTGCTGCCCAATCGCCACTAACTTAATATTTTTTAGTCTGCCTAAAATTATTAGTATCAAATTTACATTATCTTGTCAATACATCAACAGATAGATTTTTTTTACCAGCCCCATCTTTTATGATATTTATTAACCATAGATTGCAGACATACGTAAACTAGCGAGCTACGAACATAAATGTCGATCGCAATTTGACAAAACAGGAAAAACTAAATATATGTCTGAACTAAATGGCGTCATGATGCAGTATTTCCACTGGTACAGCCCCGACGATGGCAGCCTGTGGAATCAGCTAGCGAAATCTGCAAAAGATTTAGCCAAAATCGGCGTTACATCCCTTTGGTTGCCACCAGCCTATAAAGGAACTGGCGGCGGCATGGATGTGGGTTACGGCGTCTACGACTTATTCGATTTAGGCGAGTTCGACCAAAAAGGGTCGGTACGCACGAAATACGGCACAAAAGATGAGTATTTGGCCGCGATTAAAGCTGCACAAGATGCTGGAATTCGGATTTATGCCGATGTTGTCTTCAACCACAAATTAGGTGCCGATGCAGAAGAAGAAGCCGAAGCCACACCCTTCAATCCCGACAACCGGAATGACACCGTAGGCGAATATCAAAAAATCAAAGCTTGGACGCATTTTACTTTTCCAGGTCGCGATAAAAAATATTCCAGCATGGAGTGGCATTGGTGGCATTTTGACGCCATTGATTACAACGTTTACAACACAGAAACCCATGCCGTTTACCTGCTAAAAGGCAAAGAATTCGATCGAGGAGTAGACTTAGAAAAAGGCAACTTTGACTACCTCATGGGTTGCGATTTAGATATGGATCACCCAGAAGTCAGCGGGGAGTTAAAATACTGGGGTGAGTGGTATGTCGATACAACAAACGTTGACGGCTTTCGCTTTGATGCCGTCAAACACGTTAAAGCAGAATTTTTCCAAGAATGGTTGGAACACGTTCGTAACTATGCCCAACGCGACTTATTTGCAGTCGGCGAATATTGGTCTTACGAAGTGGAAGCTTTGCACTACTTCCTAGAAGCAACGGACGGTAAAGTCTCCTTATTTGACGCACCCCTCCACTACAACTTCCACGCTGCTAGCAAAGCCGGCAATAGCTACGATTTGCGAACAATTTTTGATAACACTCTCGTCCAACAGCAACCCGCCCTCGCCGTTACCTTGGTTGACAACCATGATTCCCAACCCTTACAATCCCTAGAATCAGTTGTCGAGGCTTGGTTTAAACCCCTTGCCTACGCTTTAATTCTGCTGCGGCGCGAAGGATATCCGTGCATTTTTTACCCGGACTATTACGGCGCTAACTATAAAGATACAGCAAATGATGGCAATGAATACGAGATTTGGTTAGACAAACATCAGTTTATTCTCGATAAATTCTTGTTAGCGCGCCAAACCTATTCCTACGGCAATCAGTACGATTACTTCGACCACGCCAACACTATTGGCTGGACGCGACTCGGAGATGAAGAACATCCGGGTGGCATGGCTGTCGTACTCAGTAACGGAGGCGATGGCACTAAGTTTATGGAAGTCGGACAGCCGAATCGAACTTATATTGACATCACCGAACACATCCAAGAACCAATCACAACTAATGACGATGGTTGGGCTGATTTTCGGTGTAACGCCGGTTCTGTTTCGGTCTGGGTGCCACAGCCGTAAGAACTGCGTTAAAAACTGACCTACTCCTCTGCCTAAAGTAGGGTGTGCACTGCACACCTTACCGCTATAATTAGTAAATTAAACCACTTTTTACTTTCATGATTTTGCTCACCAAAACTTTTTTGTAGTTAGGAGTTTAGTCCTCTATCGACTATTATCTTTATGCTATGCGATCGCGCAAAAAAAAATATTTATATAAAGAATTATGAAGCTTTCAGAAAAAGTTGCCGTTATTACCGGCGGTGGGTCGGGAATTGGTCGTGCAGCAGCAATTTTAATGGCTAAGGAAGGAGCAAAAGTTGCTATTATCGATCGGATTTTAGACACGGGGGAAGAAACCCTCCGCCAGTTGGTCAATGAAGGAGGCTGCGGGCTGGCTATTGCCGCAGATGTTGGAGATTCTGGGCAAATGCAAAAAGCGTTTCAAACAATTTTTGATGAATATCAAAGAATTGATATTTTGTTTGCAAATGCGGGTATTAACGGTGTATGGTCGCCGATAGAGGAGATAGAACCCGATGAGTGGGATAGGACAATTAACACCAACCTCAGAGGAACATTTTTGGCTGTTAAGTATGCTGTTCCTCATCTGAAAAAACAAGGAGGTTCAATTGTAATTACATCATCGATTAATGGTACCAGAAGCTTCAGGAAAGTTGGTGCCACGGCCTACGCTTGTTCAAAAGCTGCTCAAGTAGCCTTTGCAAAAATGCTGGCGCTAGAACTCGCAGCCTGCCAAATCCGAGTCAATGTGATCTGTCCGGGCGGGGTGCTAACTGCCATTGAAGAAAGCACCGTTAAGCGCCATCTCGATCGCATTCCAGTCGCGCCTGATTCCATTCAAGACATGATTCCTTTGACGGATAATACGGCAGGTTCTACCGAAGAAGTCGCCCAATTAGTGTTATTTCTGGTATCACATTCCTCCAGCTTTATCACAGGTACTGAAGTGTGGATTGATGGCGGCGGTTCTTTGATTTAAAATCTCTATAGCAGCAATTTAAAGAATCTTCCTACCAATTACCCATCTTCAATCGAAAATCTAAAATCGATTGACTGACTATCAAGCAATTTGGTCACAAGCCCCCGGATTTATCACGCGGCTCAATTTTTCAATCTAAAATCTAAAATCTAAAATCTAAAATCGATTGACTCTCCTTTGTTTAACAGCCGTTTGCAATGTCTGGGGCAACCAATTATCGTACTGAGGATAAACAGGCAAACGCTTTACGAGTTGCCATCCTGCTGCTGCTAAAATTTCTGTTAAAGTTTGGTGTTGCAGGTGAGGATAATCGGGATTAACTTCATCCCGCGGCCCGATTCCTCCTAAATCTCTAGCACCTGCTTCTAAACAAGCCAGCAATATGTCTGGTTGTGCAACTAAATTGGGCGGAATTTGTAGGGCAATTTCATCAGGTAAAATGCTGCGGGCGATCGCAATTACTTCGGGCATTTTTGTAGCATCAAAAACTTCACCGTCCCAACTTTGTTGATTTCCGGGACTGTGTGGCTGGAGGATAACTTCTTGAATGTGATTGTATCGCGAATGAATCCGGGCGATCGCCTCCAGCGTCTCAATCCAATCTGCCTTACTTTCCCCAATTCCCAGCAGCAAACCAGTTGTAAACGGAATCTTTAATTCCCCAGCCCATTCTAACTGTTGCAGCCGCAGCGCCGGCACTTTACTCGGTGCGTGCCTGTGAACCGTTTGTAACAAATGTGGGGTAAGCTGTTCTAGCATCAGCCCCATCGATACATTTACCTCTTTTAAGTGTGCCATCTCCTCAAAGCTGAGCGGCCCCACATTAGTATGCGGCAAAAATCCCAGAGCAAGTGCCAGTTCGCACAAATCGTAAATCCGCTGCAACCAAGCTTTTCGGCGTTGACTGTGAGGATGTACCTCGCCACTGAGGATGAGAATTTCAATTACACCTTGAGTTTGCAGCAAGTTGAGCTGTTTTTCGGCTTCTGCGAGTGTTAGCCAAGGACTTTGCAGGGGTTCTGCCCGAAAATTGCAATAGGTGCAGCGGTTAAAACACTCGTAAGTGGGAACGAGGGTATAAGCAGGGCTGTAGGTGACGGTGCGAGACATTCCTTGGGATTTTTATCGATCGGACTTACGCAACAACATATATCTGTGCAGTGCGAGTTTTGCGGTTGGCGATCGCAACCCTTCATCTATCTTAACACTGCCCCCGTCCCAAATCTCGTGGCCCCGGTAGATTATGAGTATTCTTCATTGGTGGGCGATCGTCCCAAAATTCCGCACTCTGCTTTTTAAAACCCCATACAGCAAGCATTCTGGCTTATTATCAGCGCAGCTTATGACACTCATAATAAAAACTGTTCTTAAAAGGCCTTTACAAACTGAAATAAAAGCTTTATGTTTATTTACATGGCGGAACACAAAGCCGTCACGAACATTGAAAACCAAATAAAGCAATCATAAACAAATGACAACAACCTTACAGCAGCGCGAAAGCGCCAACGTCTGGGAACGCTTTTGTGAGTGGGTCACAAGCACCGACAACCGCATTTATGTAGGTTGGTTCGGAGTCTTGATGATTCCTACCTTGCTCAGCGCCACCATTTGCTACATCATCGCCTTCATCGCTGCTCCTCCAGTGGACATCGACGGCATCCGCGAACCAGTAGCAGGTTCCTTGATGTACGGTAACAACATCATCACAGGTGCTGTTGTTCCTTCATCTAACGCGATCGGCTTGCACTTCTACCCAATCTGGGAAGCAGCTTCCTTAGACGAGTGGTTGTACAACGGCGGCCCTTACCAATTGGTAATTTTCCACTTCCTCATTGGCGTTTTCTGCTACATGGGTCGTGAATGGGAATTGTCCTACCGCTTAGGTATGCGTCCTTGGATCTGCGTCGCTTACTCTGCACCTGTTGCAGCAGCAACCGCAGTATTCTTGATCTACCCGATCGGACAAGGTTCGTTCTCTGACGGTATGCCCTTGGGTATCTCCGGTACATTCAACTTCATGATCGTGTTCCAAGCAGAGCACAACATCCTGATGCACCCCTTCCACATGTTGGGAGTTGCTGGTGTCTTCGGTGGTTCTTTGTTCTCCGCCATGCACGGTTCTCTCGTTACTTCCTCTTTGGTTCGTGAAACAACCGAAACCGAATCTCAAAACTACGGTTACAAATTCGGTCAAGAAGAAGAAACCTACAACATCGTTGCAGCCCACGGCTACTTCGGTCGTTT